>JALVFK010000197.1 GCA_027030065.1 Desulfurococcales archaeon
GTAGAATATATCTTCCACCCTCAACTCTAATCTCATAGAGTCTCTCACCGAAGAGTTCAGCGTGTTTTCTAACAGCTGGGTGGTTTAAGTCAAAGGTATTGGTACCCATAACCTTGAATACTGGTACTCCTACCTCTTGTGCAACCCTCCAAGCATAGTCTGCAACTGATTCAACCATAACAGTAGCGTGGGGACCATACCTCATATGCCCTACATCCGATAAAGGCTCCCATTCAAATCCAAATTTACGGCAATAATCAACTACACGCGGCTTCTCTCCACCAGGTAACTCTTTCTTCAACGCCTCCTTCTCTACTAGTGCCTTAAACTCTTCTTCGCCTTCCTTGAAAACATATTCTTCAGGCTTGTAGAGTTCGCCGCTTGGAGTCAGTATATAGTATTTTCTCTCAATAACAGGTTTAGCCGCAGCAACTGGCTTAACTTCTCTCGAGAGCTCCGCTAAGGGATGACCATAGCATTTAATCTCAAAAGCCTTATACCATCCAAAGGGAGCACGTATAACCTTATACCCGCGTCTCTCAAGTTCTGAGGCGATTTTCTTTAATGCTTCTAGAGCCTTAGAGGGTGCGGCTAGCTCAGATGATAAGTGTGCGTAAGGATAGACTACAATTGATTCTGCTTTAACCCTCTTAAACACATCCTCAATAGCATCAGCAGCTTTAACTACAGCATCATCAATGTTTGCTTCATCTCTAGCCTCAACGGAGACAAAGGCTACGAGGGCATTCTCAGCACTAGCTTCTCCAGGAGCCTCTTCGAGAGACTCAGCTGACTTAATGGCTTTCTGCCTAGCTTTAAACCAGAATTTCTCTGCATGTATTAAGAGTATTCTCAAACCCATAACACCTTGGCGACGACAATTACACTAATATTTACTCGTAAAAAGTATTCGTAAAGGGTTAAAAGATATAATGATTAAAGACGGATAGTATGAAGCCATTAGTGTAGCATTGATACATAGCTTTTATACATGGGGCTTAAATAACATAACTTCATCTTATTAAATGATCGTGGGAAAGACAGTTTACTAGTTGAGCGAGGAGAATTACGGCGTAATTTTCTAGTTGAGGTGAGGGTAGAGGATGATACTTGTCGTGGGGTTATTATTTGGAATTAATGGTGTGTGCTATGAGTAGGCTTGTATCCGTGATATTGTTCACTCTATTGTTTGCCGTGTTTTTCTCTGGAGTTTCAGGTACATCTACTGGTAGTGTTAACATGTATACTTCTAGCTACCTAGGCTACATGGAGATAGGAGACCAATACGTTCATTTCAGTACGGAGAAGGTTTTCTCAGAAGTTTACCGTAGGGATGGTTACTGGTATCTCTTGGAGCCGGGTTCTACTAGTCCTTGGAGGATTAAGACCGAAGCCGATGTAACGATAAGTACTCTTACAGCCAATACAATTGAGGCTTATAGTGATTCTCCAGGTCAGCATGTATTGAGAATATATAACCCATATAATCCTTCAAGCCAGGTTCAAGCCACTGTTAACGGCGAGGATGCTACCGATAACGTTACATACAAGGATCTAGGTAATGGTGAATACATTGTAGAATTGAACAATATATCTTCGGGTAGTAATGTTCAGATAATAATATCTTGGACTACTACACCAATACCCGAGCCCTGGATGCTACCAATAATAATTGTTGGTGCTATACTATTAGTTCTTTCAATGTATGTTAAGAAGACTTAGACAGAAGCTTCAAGTATATTTTTCGCATCCATTCTACTAGACTCATCTAAGCGTTCAAGCACCCTTATTATTTCGTCGCCAGTTATTCCGAGGTCACTTAGCCTTGTATAAGCCTTCATTTCCTCTAATATCTCAATTATTCTACGTGGTATCTCTTCAATGTTCACTTTGAGAATTCTTGCCAGTAGGTTCTTGTTGGTTGCTCTGGGTAGAACATATTGTATCCATGATGGGAGTAGGGATGCTGTAACTCTACCCGGATATAAGTCGCCGTACATAAAGGCTATTGTATGAGCTAAGACGTGGACTAGGCTAGGCCCCGTTAAGTCGAAGGCTTTTCCAGCCAGCATGCTAGCCCACAAGAGTTCTCCACGGACCCCTATATTGTCTGGTTTCTCTAACAATAATTTATGATTAGACAATACCGTTTCTAGTGCTGCTCTCGCGTATAAGTTGCTCATTGGATTAGAGTTTGCGCTGACAAGAGCAGATAAGGCGTTAGCTAATGCTTCTACAACGCTCAAGACAGCTATGTTCAACGGGGTTTTTAGAGTAATCCTCGGATCATAGACTGCTAGCTTGGGGTAGAGTGCTTGAGAATATATGAAATGTATTCTCCCCCTACTTTCCAGCATGGTGTATCCGGAGACTTCTAAGCCGTTACCATGTGCTGAAGGAACTATTACCACTGGTATAGTTGACCCTATCCTCTCATAACCAGTTATTATCCGCGTAGGGCTTCCTCCAAGCGATATGGCAGCGGCTACGTTCTTAGCAGTGGTTACGGCGTTCCAGTTACCAAAACCTAATAGCAGGTCAGCATAACTCCTCCTAAAAACGTCTATTACTCGTTCAATATCGCCTAGAGAAGGATTCAATGGGAGATCATCGAATACAACGTATTCTAACCCACTAGTCCTCAAAGAGTCTAAGAGCTCGTCCACCAGCCCCTTACATCCGAGAAACGTCTTTTTATCCAATAATACTAGGGCTAGGTTGCCGCCAACATGTTTAACAATATACTTGCCTAGCTCCCTTAAACCCTCTTGGCTAAATATTATTCTCGTAGGATTATAGTATTCGTAGAAACCCTCCAACAATACTTCCCATTGAAAATGTTTTCTAGGAATAGTCTTTAAGGATTATCCCTTTAAAAGACACTCCAGCAACCTCATATTAGCAGCCATTATCCTCAAATTAGCCTTTAAAACCCCGCCTATCCTCGGCTTACTTCTACGTGGTGGGGGATCATATAATAGTTCTCCAATCCTTAGTCCATGTCTTACAGCATTTAACGTGAATTCTGCTCCAAAAGTCTCACCACAACTAGTCCTCGCTATTACTCCAGCATACTCTCCCCTAAACGCTTTAAAATTAGAGTAGATATCCCTAACTCCGAGTTTCCTCTTAAATATTAGAGATGCTATCTTCTCGCTAATCCTCGGTATTCTTGTACGAGAAGCCACAATGAAGTCGTAGGATTCGAGCATAGATAATAGTCTCGGTATGAGTTCGGGTGGGTTCTCGAGATCAGAGTCTATTGTTACAATACAGTCCCCCTTAGCCTCAAATATGCCTCTAGCAAGACTTAGTGTTTGACCTAAACGCTTCTCATTGACTATCACCTTACCTCCATGCTTTGACGCCTCCTCAGCTGTTCCATCAGGACTGCCATCGTCTACCACTATTACCTCATAGTCTAACTCACGTAGAACACGGTGGATACGCTCCAATAATACCCCTATATTCTCTCTTTCACACCACGTGGTTGTAACAACTGATACGCCTACCTCACACGTCCTCTTTCTAACCATTATTTTTCTCCTTCCTTTTCACCAAGCATTTCTAGTACTTCATTTAACTCACGTCTAATCTCTAATACGTGATGCGTTATCCTATACTCGAATCTCTTCAAATATATCGTTATAACGGCTAAGGCTAATGTTAGTACACCGGACGAAACAATTAAGGTTCCTATAATAGCCCATACATAGTGCTTTATACCATAGAATAGTAGTCTCACAAGAACCCATAGGTTAATGGCTAGGCCGGGTATGAATAATAGTGCTCCTAATATGAGTATTATGAAGGCTGGATTATACCTCCAGGCAAGCTTCACTATGTCCTTAACTATTAGTATTCCATGGATCATTCGGAGTTTTTTCTCACCAATCCTCCTCCTATAGTATATTGGTATCTCGGTTATCTTACCAGTTATTGATGCAACCTTAGCAGCAATATCAACTTCTATACTAAAGCCTCTAGACTCTATTGGTAGATCTCTCACAAGGCTTAGTTTAACTAAGTACATTCCAGATAAAACGTCTCTAAGCTTTGTTCCAAAGAATAAGTTGAAGATCTTTGTGATAACCCAGTTGCCGAAGCGGTGAAGTAATGGTATGTTTTCTCGTCCATAGAGCCGTGCTCCTATGACCTCATCAAAGTTCTCATTGGCTTTCCCTACTAGTTTAGGTATTTCTGTTGCAGGATAGGTGTAGTCTCCATCCATTACCAGCATATATGGTCTTGTAGCATGTTTTATAGCTGTCTTTATGGCATCTGCTTTACCCTTACCCTCCTGTAATAGTACTCGAACACCTTTCTCCCGAGCTATATCCCTGGTTCGATCAGTACTATGACCGTCGACAACCATTACTTGCTCGGGTTTTATCCCAACACTAAATACTTCATCTAGTACCTTTTCAATAGCTTCTTCCTCGTTTAATGTAGGTATAACTACTTCTACGTCCTTCAGTGTTATCTCTCTCTTTTTGGGCGTCAAGGCTTCCACAAGCTATCCTAAGACTACGTATAGGTAACGATATTTTTGTTTACCGGAAATAACATATTAGTTATATAATAAACCGGGGATTAAAAATAGTTGATCTACTATAATAGAGGGTTATCTTCCAGCTAACGTTACATCATCTACTCTTATGGGAGGACTACAAGTATTAGCATAGCATTCCAGGTCTTTCCCGATAACCCTTATCTTCTCGGCTAATACTTCGTAGAATTGCGCTGATACTATCATTCCCTTTACTGGGTGCTTGATTTCACCGTTTTCTATTAGGTAGCCGTGGCTTATAGTCGCGTTTAATTGCCCGCTAACGGGGTTTGAGAGCCATTGTCCGATAGTCTCGGATACAAGTATTCCGCGCCTAGTATCACTTATTATTTCATCCATGCTTGCACTTCCTTCTACGAATACTAGGTTTGTAGCCCAGGGTCTGGGATTACTCCACGGCTGCATGCGGTAGGCATTGCCAGTAGATTCTCTTCCCTCTCTACTAGCAGTGTAGTGGTCGTATAGGTAGGTCTCCAATACGCCTTTTCTTATAACATGTTTTCTCAGAGTCCTAACGCCTTCATCGTCTATGCTCTTAGAGCCATAATACCATGGTATGTAGGGGTCATCTACAACGCTTACCTCATCACTTGCTATCTGTGAGCCTATCTTCCCTATTAGGGGTGAACGCTTCTCTTGGATACTATCAGCTGTTATTGCTGGGAGTAGGAGTGATGAGAGGATACTAGCCCATATCTTTCCCTCAAATACTACGCTCGCCTTCATAGTCTCTAATTGCTTAGCGCGGGCTGAGTCCAAGGCGTTCTTTGCAGCTCTTCTAGATAGTTCGTGGTAGTTTAGATCGCTTAGTCTCCTATACCAGCGGTACTCGTAGAATGTTCCTTCCCTACCATTCTCCTTAGCGGTAGCAGCAACCATATAGAATACTATAGTCTCCTTCCTACTAGTCTCTTCGCCATAATTGTTTGCGAATAAGGTTTCACTACCCCCTACTTGAAGCTTAACCGTTACTGGGGAGACTCTTAGATCATAGTCTTTGACGATGTCGATAGAGGAGGACACTATCTCTATAGCTTCACTTGGATCCAGCTTGCCTGTATGTTCGTCATAGATCATTGCGTCTGATTGAGGGCCTAGTCTTCGGGGTAGGTTTTTCCAATAGGGGTCTTCGGGGCTTATTCGGGCTATCTTTACGGTTTCCTCTAGTACTCTCAATGCGTCCTCAGTACTAGTTATTGTTGCACCATAGGTAGCCTTCTTCTTACCGTAGAGTAGCCGGTATCCTAGATAGTATTCTGCAACGTATCTAGTGCTTTCAACTCTATCTTTTACACCACTTATATCTAACTGCTTATTCTCTTGTAACACTACTTCTAGCTCGCTTACACCGAGTTTCTCTGCACGAGCAAATACTTTATCTAGGTCTATTCTCACTTCATACTCACCTCCCACCAACTATTATCTTCTTAACCCTTACATGGGGGCCTCCAAAGCCTACCTTAACCATTTGTCCATTCTTACCACAACCACCGAAAACACTTGTACGTATCTCAAGATCTCTTCCAACAGCATCAACCTCCTTCAAAACCTCTAGTATCATGCCGCTCAAAGAGACTCCCCTCACCATTTCCCCTAGCTCGCCGTTCCTTATCATCCACGAGGCACCAGTTCCAAAAGTAAAGGTCCCGGTTCCAGGGTTTACTTCTCCTCCTGCAGCTCCCTTAGCGGTTATGTATATTCCTTCCCTTACATCCTCCAATATCTCCTCTAGCTTATAGTCTCGGGGAGCAAGATAGTAGTTTGTCTGTCTAACCAGTGGTAGGTAGCGGTAGTCTTCAGCTCTCCCATTACCTGTAGGCTTTAATCCAAGCCTAACGGCTATGTGCCTTGAAGTCAGATAGTTTTTGAGTACACCGTTCTCAACTATTATTGTCTTCTCCTTCCTTACACCCTCATCGTCGTAGGGGTGGTAGTAGCCTCCCTCAACAACACCCTCATCAATAATTGTTACATGCTCGCTTGCAACTTTTTCTCCAAGTCTCCCAGCTAATACGCTTGCTCCAGCATCAACTCCATCACCTTCACTCGCGTGGCCAAAGGCTTCGTGGAGTAAGAGTCCAACAATATCTGGTGCAAGAACAACAGTGTAGGGGCCTGCTCTAGGTGTTTGGGCTTTAGAAGCCTCGTAGGCTAGCTTAGAAACTGTTCCAATCATGTCTCTCCAATCGGTTTCCTTTATGAACTCGTATCCAGCTACACGTGACCTTGTATCCATTATTCTCTCCATCCTACCGTTTTCACCAGCTACACTCATATGGACTAAGCCAGTCAGCCTAACGGTAACATCTATTAATGAGCCATTACTTGAAGCATAGATTCGCCTATCGAGTAGGAACCCCATATTAGTGATAGCCGATTTAACGCCTTCGTAGCTGAAGGCCTCTTTATTCAACTCTAAGACTAGTCTAGCCTTTTCAGAGGGGTCTACGGTGAAGGGATCTACTTTGTAAGGCGATACAAGTTTCTCCTTAATGCTCGGTGTTTCAGCAAGTTCTATCTTAGCGCTTTTTTCCCTCGAAGCTTTTGCTAAGGCTATAGCCCTATCAATAGCCTGGCTAATACTACTCCAAGACAAGTTGCTCGTAGAAGCATATCCCTGATATCCGTCTACGAGAACCCTAACCCCAAGGCCACGTCTAATAGAGCTAGTATAGGTCTTCAAAACCCGGTTATCAGCACTCAAAGCCTCAAAACGATACTCTTGTAGCCTCACGTCAACGTAGCTTGCTCCACGCTTCTCTGCTTCGCTTAGAACTCGGTCAATTAAGCCTAGATCTAATGTGGTAAAGGCTATCACCGGATAAAATAGAGTTAAATAAATATAATTAAACTTGTCCAGGAGGAGAATCCACAGATAGGGGAATAACATGTTGTCTATGCTTCTCCACAAATCCTATCCTAAGAGTACCTGGTGTTTGACTGTGTAGGAGAGAGTGTTTATATACTGTTCTTGTATGGAAGTTTTAGCTGGGCTCAAGTGCTCTACATTATCGTGGTAGGCGGCCCGTGTACTGGTAAGACTACTATAGTTCAAGGCGTTGCTAGGCAACTAGAGTCTAAGGGCTTTAAAGTAAAGATAATAGATGATCAAGCAAGACTAATTATCCGCGAACAACAGAGGCGGGGCGGAGACATTCTTCCATGGATTGATAGGCTGCGATTCGAGGAAGAAGTTGTTAGGAGACACTACCTAGAATACTTGAAGGCTCTAAGAGAGAAACCCAATGTAATAATAGATGATTCCGGTGTCTTCACGGCTTTAGCTTACATAGAGGTTGATGGGCTCAAGCCTTCTAAGAAGATAATGGATATAGTTGAGAAGCTCCGCAGTAAAGTAGACTTGGTCTTACTGACTAAGCCTCCAAGTAATTATCATACAGATAATGAGCGA
Organism: Desulfurococcales archaeon; assembly: GCA_027030065.1. GTDB lineage: Archaea > Thermoproteota > Thermoprotei_A > Sulfolobales > WANQ01 > JALWGO01. The sequence continues at coordinate 7,983 of JALVFK010000197.1, forward strand.
TGGGAGGATGTGGAATACGCTAAGAGGATACACGATGCTATAAGGAAGGTTCACCTAGAATTATTTCCGGGTAAAGTAGTCTTAGTCAACTCGTATCATAACGTAGAAGACCGTATAAGAGAAGCAACCGAGAAGATATTGTCAATGATTACTGGTGAGATCAGTAAGGGCGTCTATGCATCATCTATAACGAGGTAGTAGTCAGCAGATTGGTCGGCTCATCACATCTATCCTAGACTAGTCTCTCTAAGGCTAAAAGCTTGTTTCCCTACTTAAACATGTCTTCTAGGATAAACGTCTACTTCTAGATAGGTTGTAGCAACAATGTAGTCTTGAGCCAACGCTATTATTGGTACCTTAACCTTACCCCATGTTCTCGGAGTAAAACATATCCGATGCTCTTTTTCTCCCGGAGGAGACTTAATGGTTATTGGGGTTGTATAGGCGTAGGTTTTCGCTAATGATAGGGTTAGTTTAACTGGTTTGTCGAGCTTGTTTTCTACTACAACTGTTATACATGATTCTACTCCAAGTTCTCCAGTCATAGTGGCTGGTTTGGGATATATTGTTATCTTAGAATACGCTTCACTCATAGATTCTTCTAGTACTCGTAGCCACTCAGATATAACTTCTTGGCTCCAGAACTCAGCCCACCAGTAATCACTATCAAGTGCATGGTATAGTGCCCACCTAGCCCTACCAGAATAATTGTCTCTCCCACCAACCATGTGCTCGTATGCTCTTATCAAACGGTATCCGCGATAAGCCTTCCTCCAATACTCATCGTGTTCTCTTCTCTCACCATGCCATTTATGGAAGCTTCCAAGCCAAGTAGTTGTCGGAATGTATTCTAGGCTTCCCTGAACACCTATCTCATCTAATGCTTGGCTTAGAAACATGGTCTTCAATAATCCCTTTGACTCTAGTGTTGAGAGATAATAGTAGAATTTGTCTAGGAATAAAGCCGTATTTCTAGGGGTCTTGGAGAATATCATCCAGTTTTCTCCATCCAATGCTATGGTTATATGACTAGGCTTCCCTCTAGCTAGTCCCCTACCAGCTATTTCTACTACAAGACTCCTCGCTCTACGGTATGCTGTCTTCTCGTCGGGGAATATGTTTCCGAATCCTATTGTATCGCTTATCGCTTGGTCTCGGAAGAATACTGCTAGACCACTCGGTGTTAGGTATGGCTGGTATATGTCGTTCTTCTTGCCCCGGCTTCCAGGGAAATGGTTTTTGCCGCAGAGTATAGTGTAGTCTATTCCATGGCTCCTATAGAGCTCCTCTAACCCTTGATCCCAAGCCATTTCGGGTGTCCAGAAACCTGATGCCTCGACCCCCAATACCTTCTTTGTTACCTCTCTACCCATTTCTATTTCATCTACTACTATATCGGTCATATCGTATCTTGATACAAGGTATCCTAGGATGGTGTGAGCGTAAACACTAGTTAAAGCCTCCACCCTATTCTCATTGATGAGTTTGCGGTATAGTTCTAGTGTCTCCTTAACCATTCCTACCTCACGACTGCTTGGCGGATAGTATTCGCCACTAGCAAGTCTATACCCGTTTTCTATTGCATCACTCCACTGCTTCAATAGGCTTGGGGATAAGTGCTGGGTTATCTTGAGGTTAGGGTACTTGTCCTGAATTAAGGCGTGGACGTAGTAGGGTCCACCCTTATAGTAGGGTTCAAAGAGATTATACCATATCCAACGGAAAGCCCAGTCTGCATGGTATCTTCCATCGGGTAGATAGTTTGGTGCCTGATGGTGATGCCAT
>JALVFK010000198.1 GCA_027030065.1 Desulfurococcales archaeon
TCCTTCAAGCCTAGCGAGTATGCCCTAGCTCCCAGCCGCCTTGAAAAATCCCTAATGACCTTGCTAGTAGGTACTCCCTCCTTCCTGACGAGGTAGACTAGGAAACCTTGGGGGTCCCTCGCCCTTAACCTTCGCTCCGCTACTACGAAGCCGTGGGGCCTACTGACACGTATCACTACACTTGTCCGCGGAGGCCATTCTATACCCCATATTCCTTCTAGGCTTCTCAGCAGGGCTTTAGGTATCCCTGTGCTCAAACTATTACCCTCCAAGAGCCTCTTCCCTAGCTGGGGCCGCTGTGAGGTAGCCCCTACTCGCCGAGTAGGCATGGCCGGTGTTAAGGATGCGGGACCGGCCGGATGGGGATGTGGTCCTCTACTGGTCGGAGCGGCCCCGCTTGTAATCCCGTCTAACTCTGTCGTCTTACATTACTGATCGCAGAGCTTTTCAGTGTGCTTCTTTTACTGTATTGTTTTTATATAAATATGTTTATTTTAGATGAAGCTATAATATTGATATACTCGCCTCGCGATAAATATAATCGGTGCTCTACTAGCCTTGGAGTGTAAATTATCCGTAAGAGACGTTATGTCATCACCTCCCGTTGTCCTACCGCCGGGCAGGCAGGTTTCCGAGGCAGTTTCTCTAATGGCCAGTCACGCGATTGGCAGCGTCATTATTGTTGATAACATGAGACCTGTTGGAATATTTACTGAGCGTGATCTTATCAAGTGCCTCGCAGCTAATGGCAAGAATGGCCTTGACATGACAGTAATCGAATGCGGCTCCCGGAATCTGCTCGTTCTACGGGATAACAATTGTATTGTTGAGGCCTTCTACCTTCTCAATAAGTTTAATGTGAGGCATGCCCCTGTGGTAGACAGTAGGGGCGTCCTTGTCGGTGTAATAACGCTAAAGGACATAGCATATAGGATGGTTGAAGAGCCAGACCTACTATTAGACCTACTTGAACTTAGCGTCCCAGAACTCTCAAAGGACACGCTCTATTTACTAATAAGAGGATTAAAAAAGTAAAAATAGAGATCGGGAGGGCGTGGAGCACTTGGAGAAGATAGGACTGTGCATGTACTGTGGACTCGCCTGCCGACTGGTATACACTTTTGAAAACGGAGAGCTGAGGAAGGTCAGGCCCCTTAAGACTGATCCGGTGAGTAGAGGAGCTCCTTGCATTAAGGGATTAACTATTCACGAGGTCGTCGCTAAGGGCAGACTGAAGAGGCCCCTTATAAGGCGTAGTCCCTGGAGGCCTCCTAGGGAGGCTTCGTGGCAAGAGGCGCTGGATGTCGTAGCAGACTGGCTGAGGGACGCCGATCCCTACGAGATCGCCGTAGTAGCTAGTGGTAAGACCTCGAACGAAGACGTCTATGCACTGGTCAAGCTGGCTAGAGGGGTCTTGGGGACCCCTAACATTGATAATTGCTGCGGGAGGCTGTGTCATGCCCCTACGATAGCTGTGCTCAAAGACCTCTACGGGATACCCGCTAGCCCAGGCTATCTTGACGATATAGACGAGCTGGATGCGCTCTTACTCGCGGGTACTAATCCGGCTAGTAATTATCCTGTAATGTTTAATAGAATTATGAGGGCTAGGAGGCTACGCAGCTTAAAACTCGTCACCGTTGATCCTGTTCGAAGCGAAACCAGCCGTTACAGCGACTACCCGTTAGGTGTAAGGCCTGGAAGCGAGCTAGTAGTATTCAACTACTTTGCAAAAACTGTGATTGAGCGTAGAGCCTATCCAGATCATGTAGAAGAAATACCAGGATTCCGGAACTATAAGAAATCCCTCCAACCATATGACCTTGATTTCGCGTCAAGAATAAGCGGTGTAGAGAAAACTCTCCTCTCAAGCGCGGCAGACGCGCTCATTGAAGCCAAGATAAGGGGAGTTGCCAATGGAATGGGGTTAACGCAACACTCTAATAGCGTGGAATCTCTTTACGCGCTCTACAACCTCGCACTACTCCTAGACGCTAAAATAGTAACAGGGCGGGGAGAAATCAACGTGCAAGGAGCCGGTGATATGGGGGCTCTACCCGACGCCTTACCCACAGGGGGTATGGAAACTTATGTTGAACTATCCAGGCTGTGGGGGCTCCCAGTAGAACCTGTAAAGGGCCTCACGATAACAGAGACGCTCTTCCACGAGCCAATGAGCATTTACATGATCTCAGCGATGAACCCGGCCCACAGCATGCCAGCAGCCGACATCGTAGCAAAGAGGCTCGAGAACGGCTTTACTGTCCAGATGGACTCATACTATAACCAGACTAGCGAGTACGCGACCGTTATACTTCCAACACCGCTACTCATAGAAAGAGACGGCACAGTAACAAGTGGCGAGAGAAGAGTCAGGAGTATAGGTAAGCCCCTAGAACATCCGGCACAAACGCGGAGAGAATGGGTTATCGCGGCAGGGATAGCAGAAAGGCTCGGCTTCAAGGATAAATTCTCATACGAGAATACCTGGAGCCTCACCAGAGAATATGTGAGAGTTATCCCAGCTTACCGGGCAGTCGACCCATTAGCTTTAGAGAAGGGGGAAGATCAATGGGCTAGTAAGCAGGTAAAATGGAGGAGGTTTAGGCCACCGGTCTTTAGAGGGCTAGATGCTGCAAAGACGAGGGGATATCCTTGGATATTAACTAGCTTCCGCAGTAGCCATCACTTCCTGAGCAATGAGGCCACATCGAAGAGTGAGACTCTCTCTAAGTTCCCGGAGAAGCCGTATCTCTACATGAACCCGAGGGACTTAGAATGCTTGAATCTGAGAGAAGGCGATGTAGTTCGACTTTGCACTAGGCATGCCTGTAAGGAACTACCAGTTGCACCTTCGTCGAGAGTTCCGAGAGGGATGCTCGGCGTGTACTGGCACTTCCGCGAGGTAGAGTACAACAAGCTAGTACCACTACTCTTCGAGACTCGGACAATGACTCCGCAGTATAAGAACGTGCCTGCAAGGCTAGAAGTAGAGGGCAAGCACCTCAATCCCTGCACATCAGAGTCCTCTCGGACCACGAGCTAGAACTCTGTAAAATAGCCTATTTTACCGGGTTTGCCGGGATTAGCGTGAGAATCGCCCCGTCTTCTAGTATAGTTTCAATCGACCCGTAACCCTGTCAACGATATGCTCGGGAGCCGGTCCCACTGCAACGGCTGTTTTAGTACCTGGAGGTAACTGTGTTAGCCCGGCGTCTTCTACTAGGCTTGCTGGAAGCCCTAGCCTGTTAGCTCCCTCGTAGACTGCTAAGAGAGCGTTTAAACTATCAACTCTTAATACAACCTTCTTCTGGCCTTCTTTTCTCCAAGCTTCTAGCCACTCCCTCCATAGCCTTCTACCCGAGTCTAGGATGAGGAATACTGCCTCGCAGCTGGCATG
>JALVFK010000199.1 GCA_027030065.1 Desulfurococcales archaeon
ACCCATTTCCATCTTGAAACCTTTACCATTTGATCGAAGGTCTGGCTAGCGTAGTGGGCTCTTTCATGGGGTAGTTTTTCGTCGAAATACATGTTCTCGTATGGTACTCCTAGCTCGTGTACGAAGTCTCTTGCAACAGTCATCCAGTAGGCTAGCCATGGATTAATTATTATCTTCTCCTCTACTGCTTCGCTTACCTTGAATTCCTCGGGTTTTTCTTCACCTCTCTCCTTAGCCTCTCCCCTTAGGATACGTATCTTTGTATCCGCAACCCTGTCTAAGAGGGGGCATTCTGGTTCTTCTGGGTCGAAGAAGAATTCTACCTCCATTATAGTGAATTCTCTAAGCCTCATCATACCTTGACGCGGAGAGATCTCGTTACGCGCTACTCTACCTATCTGAGCAATACCTATTGGTAGCTTAGCCCTCATGGCATCGTATACTCTCTTAAAGGCTACAAACATTCCCTGAGCTGCTTCTGGTCTAAGATAACCAGTATTGCCCTTGTATGGGCCTATGGTTGTCTGGAAGAGGAGGTTGAAGAGTCTTACCTTGCTTAGCTCTCCACCACATACTGGGCAGCGTAGACCGTGTTTTCTTATTACCTCATCTAGCTCTTCTACCGTTAGAGACTCTGCTTTAATGCCCAGTTGTTCTTCAACTAAATGGTCTGCTCTAAAGACTCGGCCACATTTAAGGCATTCTACTATAGGGTCTGTGAAGTGTTCTACGTGGCCACTTGCTTCAAATACCTTACTGGGTGTTATCATTGGCGACTCTATTTCTACAACGTATTCCTGGTGTTTTCGTATAAACCATTCACGCCATTTATCCTCAATATTCTTCTTCAACCTTATACCAAGTGGTCCTAGCTCGTAGAATCCAGCTACACCGCCATAGATTTCAAAGGCTTGCCAGAAGAATCCTCTACGGCGAGCGAGTTCCACTATTTTCTCATAGAGGTCTCCACTATTATTCAAGACCCATGATACCTCCTCGTGCTTTAAGCCTAGTGTACTAGGATACGGTTTATAGTCTTAGGAGTACTAGTTAATAAGGTAGCCCTTAAGCCTTACCTAATAGGGCTTGGAGGAGAGTTGGAGAAAATTGCTTGAACTCTACGTTGATACTACGAGTAGGGTTTTCGGATGCTTTAACCCTAAACCAAATACCCCCTTCGTCCTAGTGGGAGCTCCACTAGATGTTACCGCTAGCTATAGGCCTGGGACAAGGTTTGCTCCTGCTAGTATCCGGCAGGCTGCATGTAATATTGAGTTCTACTCGTTGAGAAGTGGGCTTGACTTCGAAGACATTGGTGTAAGGGATCTGGGAGACATAGCTATATCGCCTGGCATAATTGAGGATAATCTTGAACGTATTGCTAAGGTTTCACGCGAGATAATAGAGGGTGGGGGAAGACTAATACTACTGGGGGGAGAACACCTCGTAACCTACGGGGTTATGAGGGGACTCCTAAGATTCAAGCCGTGCCTACTATACCTTGATGCACACTTTGATCTAAGAAACGAGTACCTTGGCTTGAAGCTTAGCCATGCTTCTACTCTTAGACGCATAGTAGAACTACTTGGACCCGACCGAGTATTTGTTGTAGGTGTTAGGGCTTTTACTAAAAGCGAGCTAGAATACGCTACAAAGCATGGTATAAGGCATGTAACACCAATACAGTTACGCCTTCTCGGCTTAAGAGAAGTTGCTAGGAGAATAAAATCGTGGATGAATACATGTGAAACCCTATACCTCTCAATAGATATGGATGTATTCGACCCAGCATATGCTCCCGGAGTAAGTAATCCCGAGGCTGACGGCGTTGACCCTAGCAGTATACTGGATTTATTATATATGGTCTTGGATAAGAGGCTCATAGGATTCGATGTAGTAGAAGTATCACCGCCACACGACGTATCAGATATAACTAGTATACTTGCAGCTAAAATAGTAGTTGAAGTAGCCGCAAAACTCTATAGTGATCTACGCTTAAGGAAACGCTGAGAAAACTATATTGCTTTAACCTTTTTTACAACAGGGCTTCTAACCTTATAGATTACACGATAACCACAGTATGGGCAACGTATACGTGGTGCTAGTACCTGGAGCTGGAATAAGTCGAAGACTCTACCACATCTACCACACTTGTATAGTACTCTACCAGCACTCATACTAGTATCAACCCGGGAACACTTGTTAAGCGATAACGTTTATAAGAGTTGCCTACCATAGGTACCCAAGGAGCAAATACCTCTCAGGGTATACCAGGATATGGGAAAGGATCCGTCTTCAATATTTGGAGGGCTACCACCAGAAATATATGAGCAGTTAACAAAAGAGGAGCAGATAATAAAGATAAGGCTTGAGAAAAGAAAATTCGGTCGAGAAGTAACTATTATCGAAGGCGTTGACGAGAAAGAATTCAACTTAAAGAAACTAGCTTCTACACTCAAGTCAAGACTAGCAACAGGTGGAACAGCAAAGAACGGTAAGATAGAGTTACAGGGAGATCACCGTCACCGTGTAAAAGAAATACTAGTGGAGCTAGGGTTCCCCGAAGAAAACATATTGATAATAGAGTAGCAAGCAGTAAACACTTAGTGATGTTTTCTAGAGACTCTTAAAAACAATAAAATTGTTTTAAGTCCTGCTTGGTCCTCTATTGCTTCTTTCTTATGTTATGAACTTTTTGAGAATACCCCTAGAGAATATTGTCTACATCTATAGGAAAGGTTATTGTGGTAGGGTTATGCCTAGTTCTCTCGCAAGCTCCTTGTAGCGGTTCCTAACGGTTACTTCTGTTACACCAGCTATTTGTGCTATTTCTTTCTGAGTTCTCCTCTCATCGTTTAACAATGCCGCAATGTATATTGCTGCTGCAGCTAAGCCTGCGGGATCCTTACCAGCTGTAATGCCTTTTTCTCTAGCTTTTCGTAAGATCTCTATTGCCGTCCTAATAGTTGCACCACTAAGGCCTAGTAGGCTAGCTATACGTGGTACATGATCTGCTGGATCAGCTATTGGTACCCTTACACGTAGTTCTCTTAGTATGAGCCTATAGCACCTAGCTACTTCTTTACGATCAGCTTTAGTATACTGTGCTATTTCGTCTAGTGTACGAGGTATTCTGAGGCGGCGGCATGCAGCATAGATTGCAGCTGCGACTACGCTCTCAATGCTTCTACCTCTAACTAGTCCTTTGTCAACTGCTTTACGGTAGATTATAGCTGCTTCCTCCTTAACGGTTCGAGGCAAGCCCAGTAGGCCCGCGATTCTCTCGAGCTCGTTCATAGCTTGAGCTAGGTTACGGTCAATACTACTCTGTATACGTGCACGTATCTGCCACTTCCTCCAACGCAACACTTCTAAACGGCGACGAGG
>JALVFK010000200.1 GCA_027030065.1 Desulfurococcales archaeon
CCTAGTCTAACAAGTCTATCTAAGTGGTGCTTAGCGCTACTAGGGCTCTTGAAACCTAGTCTCCTCTGAAGCTCTCTAACACCTAGAGGCTCTTTGCTCAACAATAATTCAAGGTATACTCTAAGTGCTTGCCCCCCAAGTACTAGTTCAACTGGTACTTCATCGTTCCCCCTATTATCCTGCTTCCTCGTTTCCTCAGCCAAGTCCTACCCCTCTACTCTAACCATGTATTCTAGTTAGAGTAGGTAAACAATGTATCCATAAACATATACTATAGAGTGAACGGCTTGGATACTTATGCTAGGAAGCGGCGTATGAGGAACCAGGAGACTAGAGCTACTATTATTGTTACAGTTGCTACTACGAGTATGCTGTTAGTCGATAATGTCCTCGGAGCAGCTTGACTGGTAATCTCTGATAGTTCGTAGGCTCCTCCACCTTGTATAGTGGTCATTGAGGGTATCGTAGTAGTTGTTGTCTGCCATGTACTAGTAGGACTTGTCTCTACTGATTCTTTTGATGAAGCATATACTATTGTGTTTAAAGCAGTTGTAGTGGTTGCGGGTGGTAGTTTTGATGGACTCGTTGTTGTAGTATATGTTGTTGCTGTTGGAATTGTTGTTAGAATAGTTGTAGTCTTGGGAATTGTCGCGGGTGGTATTGCTGCAATAGTTGTAGCTGGTGCGGGAGTAGTTGGCATTGAGTGTTGTTGTCCGGGGAGATAGTATGGTGGCTCTATTATGTCTAGTCCAGCTACGAGTATCTTATGGTTATCCCAGTCATATATGACACCGTATATGTAGTCGTCTGCTAGGAATATTATTGAAACAATATATTCTTCAGGGTATACTAGTTCGGCTGTAGATACCCAGAGCTCCTTGGGCTCCAAGTGTTCTGCTACAACAGTCTTTGCTATAGCTTCTACTACTGCTTGTGACTCCCACACACTTTTCGCAATAATGGTTCCCATAGCTATTGGATCCCATAATTCCTTCCCTAGAATCGTCTTATAGTAGTCTACTTGTTTTATACCAACTATTTCTCCACCCTCTACTACCAGTATAGCCTTAGTATAGACGGCCTCCATACCATTAGATGTAGGATAATAAGTAAACCCTGCATTCAATGGAGCAGTTGCTGTAACAGTCTTACACACCCTAGTTGTTGTAACAGGTGTTGTTGTATAGGTTATAACCATACATGTTGTTGTAACTGGGGCCTGGGAAACCATGAAGGCTTTTGCATAAAGGACTGGTGATCCATTGATGTCTAAGAGGAATACTCTAGCATATACGACACGGTTCCAGTCAACTAGTTTTGATAGAACCTTATAGGCTGTTTCTCTTACCTCTACTGGACTTACATTGAATTTCTTATCCACATAGGCTATCTCTATATAGTCTATATTAGATGCACTCGCTATATGAGCTAATGGTACCACTATGACTCCTACCACCGCTATTAATGCTAGTATAACCCTAAATTCTCGAAGCATGGCAGGCATTTTTCTTACACCCACGTGAGCATACTATTATCTTATACCTAATATATAGCGAACCCCTCGAACAACACGCATACTTCCACTAGACTAGGATCCCCTGGGGCATGCTATGTTATACTTATTTTTCTCCTCTAGCTACGTATATGGTTGTAGAGGATTGAATGGTATTGAGGTCCAGTATACTATTATTGATCATGGTTGTTTTGGCCATGGGATTAGTGTCTACGGGTTCCTCTGAGAACAGTATACCATTTTATGTGAAAGCTAGTACAGTTGTAGAATACAATGCTTCATTCTACGTGGTGACTCATGGTGTTAGGGGTAAGCCCTTAAACGCTAATGTTTCAGCGATAATAGTGTCTATACATGGTAATTATAGTGATATTCAGGAATTCAAATACGTCTACGTTGTGGGAGCTAATAACACTAATAGGACTCTAAAATACTCTGACCGCGTAAGGATATTCTATCCGAACCCATACTCTATGATAGTGGGGCCTGGAGTAATCCCTTACCTTCTCTCAAAGAATATAGTTGACTCTCTATGGTCAGGGAGACTTAGTGAAGTGAATATAGGTTTTTGGAACCTAACTAATAAGAGTCTAAGACTATCAAGCCTAGAGGTTAATACAAGTATAGGACTATGTAAATGCATGTTAATTAAAGGTGTTTACCGGAAAGAATACTTGTTATACAATATAACTGCTACCCTATGCTATAATAGGTATGGTCTACTAGGATACGCGAACATTACTACTGGATACTTAGAGCCAGCGAATATGAGGAACACCAAGAGAATACTAGAATACCGTGCTGTAAACGCTTCAATAAAAATAAACAACGAGGTACTTAGTAGTCAGAAAACAGTGTATAGTATTAGCGGCAGCAATACTAGTAGAGGAACAAAGGGTAATTTCAATTGCACACTAGTTTATTTACCCATAATATTATTCATAATAGGTATTGGGGCCTGGTTTAGATACAAGTACTTGAGAAAATAGCTACTCCCCCGTACAGTCTAGGATTAATACGGCTTTATCTACTGCTTCAATAAGGTTATCTACTATTGCGTCTGGCTTTGATTTAAGGTTATCTAATACTTCTCTCCTCCTCAAGACAAGGATAGCCTTCATACCCGCATTTCTGGCTCCTTCAACATCTTTCCATGAATCACCTATCATAACCGAGTCTTCAGGTCTAACTCCAAGCCTCTCAGCAGCCGCTAGGAATAGCTTGGGGTCGGGCTTGTTTACGCCTATCTCCTCGCTCGTAACTACTGTGTCAAGGTATTGTAGTATTTTCAATTTATATAATATACCGTAAGCCATATCGCTATCAGCATCACTTACAAGGCCTACTTTACCGCAAGCATCTTTCGCCTTCTTTAATGCCTCAATAGCATCGGGGTAGAGTTCGGCGTAGGCTATATGGAACATTAAGTGAAGTTTACGAACACCAGGATAATCGATTCTTAACTTGAAACCGTATTTCTTCGATAACTCTTTCAAAGCCTCCCATACCGCTTTAGAACTAGTAAGCTTTACACCACTACGTTTCCCATGGACTAGTTCATAGTATAGTTTGAAGTGTTCTTCACCACTAAAAGCATAGCCGTGGATGTGGGCAAGCTTCTCAGATAACGCGCGATGAGCGTTATCGTCTGATTCAGCTGTTATGAGAGTACCAAATAAGTCGAATAATACGGCCTTCACTTCAACAACACCGCAACCACTTCTACGATGAGAGGTATAAGAATATCACGTTCATTCCCACTAGGTTGTCCTAGGAACTATTCCATCAAAGCGTTTATCAAAGCTCATTATATATTCAATACCATGTTTTTCCATTAATGCTATTGAAGTAGCATCCGTAAAGCTCAGAGTCTCCCCGGGAAATGCTCGGAATATACTCCATGCTCTCCTAAATACCTTTTCATCCACGTAGAGTATTTTAGCTTCTTAGAGGATAAGATGAATTCTCCTATATCTACTGCGACCTCGAGCCTACGGGTTCGGATTAAAGCTACTGTAACTGCTTCATCAAACACGTAGTCAGAGGTATAGAGTACGCTGAATCGCCTCTCAACGCTTTTCTTAGGAGTATAACTGCTCTTCTATGATTAACGTCTCGTTTATTCCTAGCTGCTACGAATATGTTTGTGTCTATGAACACCGAGACTTCTCGCACCATAGAGGACTTCATCTATGGTTTCCGAAACGTCTTCTACACCCCAGTCTAGGGGCTTGCCTAAGAGTTCAAGCATTTTATCTCTAGGAGATTCCTCACCCTTAATCCTCTTAACGAGTTCTTCCTCAATACCAAGGTCTATTAGTTTCTCGAGAATCTCATGTAGACTAACCTTTACGCCCCGTAGCCTAAGTCCCGCTTGCAACTCCTCTAATTTCTCCTTAGCTCTAGCCCTAAGTTTAACACTAGCATATCTAGCACCCATAGCGTATACCTGATATTATATAAAACATTACTAGAAATTAATCTAAAAAAGGCGATAAAGTCTTATCGTATACGGTGATACCGACTGTCAACTCATGCTATCGTAGTGCTTAGTCTACTATTACTTACCCTAGGATCCTCCTTCACGGCCAGCAGTACTGGTGTAAGTGATGGGGTTCTCCGCTTTACTCTCAATAATGATAGAATAGTATTTAATGCTAGTATTCTTGGAGGTAGATCAGATTCTTCTTTCCTGGTCTCTGGAAGTATTAGAAATGATGAATTCTTATCTGTTGATTTACGATTTTATGTTGTTTCGAGTATTCTTCAATTCTTTCCAAGTATGGGTGGAGTCGAGTTCAAATACATTGATATCGGTATTAGGAGGTATTCCGAGTTCGATATGTATAAGCTGAACGGCTCTCTAGAAATAGTGGTCAACAAACACGCGTTGAAACTTTTAATGAATTTCGATGTACTCGTATCGGGGAATACCTCTACTGAGAAAATAAGGGTTAAGGGAGCTGTTATCCCGGTATCTAGTGATCAGAAACTCAATATTCTCGCTCTCTCACTAGTAGACGATGTCTTAAGAGACTTCTTCGATAGAGTTGAAAACATGTCTTCTGGCCTCATTAAAGCAATAGATATTAGTGTAGAACGTATTCCCACGACCAAGGGAATTGGTGCTCGTGTCGTAGTTCTACTAAATGTTAATAATCCTAGAGCTGCTTGGAGATCTATTATCGGTAGCATATTTGAACCGGGGTTTTTCGATTACTTAGAGCTAGTCTTTGATAATAGGGTTAAAGACTACGTATTAGATCTAAGGGTAATCGTTGACAGCGATGAGAGTATTCGTGGTAGCATGTCCATAGTATTTAATGAGAGTTTTAGTGAGCTATTGGGGTTAAACCATACTAGCCTAGTTTCAGAGGCAACGTTGACCTATTATGGTGCTCCAAACGTAACGGTGTTTAATATAACCAATATGGTTTTAGAACCTAGAGACTCGCTGAAGGAAAGTTTAGGTGAAGTAGGCTTATTCTTCTATCGCTTAATAGGTGAACGCGATATTATTGTTATAGTAGAATCTAAAGATACTAGTATAAACGTTGAGAGTGTTCCAGTAGAACCTCTTTCCATTAACGAGACGAGTATTGTATGGGATAAGAGTACTGCCTTATTGTATCTTGACAAAATAGTGGTATCGAAAAACAATGTTAATGCAAGCTATTTGTCTATCTCCTTAGCCATCGTATTAGCTGCACTAGTATTGTTCTATGTTGCTAGACGTGTGAGGTAGAAGTAGTTGCACGCTCGTACTCGTTCTCTTATGTGTGTTTTATTCTTCTATTCCTGGTTAAGGGCAAAGTTTTTATTGCCGTGGTGAGAGTTTTAGCTTGATGTAAAAGTTCTAGTTCTGAGAGCGACCTAAAAGTTGTGAGCATATCATAGCTATTATACCAGGATTACTGGTCTAGGAGAAAGCCCCGTAACCGCTAAATCAATGCATTCTGCTATATCGCCTATTCTGAGCAGTGATGACTTTACCTTTTGGGTTAAACCCTTTCTACAACGTGGCATTATTATTAGGTCGTGTTCTTCTAGTAGTTTTACTAGTTCTTGTGGTTTTTCTATCCTCCTATTATCTATGCTATAACTTATTCCCTCTTTATCTAGCTCTTCTATTAGACGCTTACTTGTGTCCGGCGAGAAACTTGTATGTATCGTTAGACTAGTATTCAATCGTTTTACTAAGTCTTTTATAACTTCTTTTAACAAGTATATCCTTTCTTCCAATACTTCTATTGTTAGAGTAAGTATTTTCTTAACATCAAATCTATCACCTGGTGTTAGAGCTGTATAAACGAATACTGGGACATCTGTTCTCTCAATTATTCTCCTAGCAGTAGATCCTACAACTCCTATAGGGATCATCTCATTCCTTGATGTTGAGACTACTATAAGGTCTATCGGATTCTTTGTAGCATATTCTACTAGTTTTTTAACCGGATTTCCCTTCATTATGACCTTCCTAGTACTTATAACACCTTTTTCCAGTAATGCTAGTTCTACATCGTGTATTGCATCCTCCATTATCTTTTGCATGGTGTCGTGGTAGAGTGAGGTTAGGAGGTAACGTGATTTCATCCTAGGTATTACTGCTACTAAGTGATATATTGAACTAGGATAGAGTCTGATAATGTATTGGGAGGCTTTTACTATTCTTTCACTTTTAACAGTACATATCATTATGTTTCGTGGAGGTATGTTTGGTTTTATAAAGTATCCTCCCCTCAGTAGTGTAGTATAGCGTATCTGAGGACTAAATATATAGATGAAAACCCTACTGTTAGGAAGAGTACTGGCATACCGTAGCGCATGAATGTTTTAAACGATATATGGTATCCATGTCTATCAGATATACCAGCTACAACAACGTTTGCGCTTGCACCAACTATTGTGCCGTTACCGCCTAGACATCCACCTAGGCTTAGAGCCCAGTATAATGGTATAGCATCTACTCCTATTGTTCTCGATATGGCTGCTATAACTGGTATCATAGACATTACGAAGGGTATGTTATCGACGAAAGCTGAGACTATAGCTGATATCCATACGATTAACAATAATAGCATGGTAA
Source organism: Desulfurococcales archaeon (assembly GCA_027030065.1). Lineage (GTDB taxonomy): Archaea > Thermoproteota > Thermoprotei_A > Sulfolobales > WANQ01 > JALWGO01. Next base: position 6,600 of record JALVFK010000200.1, read on the forward strand.
AGTCGGAAGTCATAGAGGAGATACCGTTTGCTATAAAATCCATTACTCCTAGTCTTTCAACTCCACGTATAACTACGAACATAGCTGCAAAGAATACTAGTGTTGACCAGTCAACGTCTCTTAGAACGTTCTCTATGTCGATGTTACGTGAGAGTAACATGAGTAAGCCTACTCCTATGAGTGGAGGTATTGCTGGAGGATACTCAAAGAAGTCTTCTAGAAGAAACATTACCAGGACGAGGAATAGTATTCCTAAGACGCGGTATAGCATTGGTCTATCAATATAGGTTTTACCGGCTTTTATCTCGCCTAGTCTTCCCACTCTCTTTTTATAATGCACTATCCACCGCGAGTACATTATCCTAATTAATACTAGGAATAAGAGGAAGTCTAATGCTACTGCTGGTGCTAGATTGAATATAAAGTCGTTGAATCCTAGCCCGGCCGCTGAGCCTATGATGATGTTGGGTGGATCGCCTATGAGGGTTGCTGTTCCACCTATATTTGATGCAAAGACTATTGCCATTAATACTGGTCTGGGGTCTATGCGGAGCTTATCCATTATCTCTAATACTATCGGGGTTATCAGTAATACTGTTGTAACATTATCTATAAAGGCCGATACAACAGCAGTTATCGTGGTCAACGTGGTTATTAGGAGGAAGGGACTTAGATAGAACTTCAACAATATCTTTGACGCGAGATAACCGAAAACACCTGTACGACTAAGCACGCTTACAATCATCATCATTGACATTAAGAGAAGAATTGTGTTCAAGTCTATTCCACGGATAAGATCTGTGTAGTCGGTGAAGCGTAGTATTACGTTGAGTATCAGTATTATTGCTGCACTGAGAAGTGCTGCCGCAGTTCTATGCATTACTTCAAAGACTAGTAGACCGTAGAGTACCACGAGGACAGCAAAGCCTATTGATACGTGTAGTAAGTCTATTTCCATTCATATGCGCCTCAGCCCGCGTAAGCCTCTATCAATGTGTTCCGAGCCTACGATAGGAGTGTAAAGTTGGTGCAAGTTATTATTTTTAACCTAGCTATAACGTTAAAAATAATTGAGGAAAATATCTTGACAAACCGGATGAATGGGATAAGCTAGATAACGCATGTAAACCCCTATAGTATTAGAATCCTATTAGCGTGAGCTGAGAGGGCTAGGAAAAGTGGTTACTGTGAGAGTAGAAGAGAAGACAGCTGAACCGTTCAGTATGGCTGAGTGGCTTAAACTAGCTTTGGGTAGGAAGAAGCCTGTGCGCACGCTTAGTGGTGTTACTATTGTAGCTGTTATGACTCACCCCTATCCTTGTCCTCATGGGAGATGTGCTTATTGTCCCGGTGGTCCAGCTTATGGTACTCCTCAAAGCTATTATGGTGAAGAACCAGCCCTCATGAGGGCTATGAGGGTTGGATACCATCCCTACAAGCAGGTTAATGTCAGGTTAAACATGTATGAGAGACATGGGCATCCCATCCAGAAGGTTGACTTAATAGTTATGGGTGGGACCTTTCCAGCCATGCCCTTAGACTATCAGGAATGGTTTATAACAATGGTTTTTGAGGCTATGAACCGTTACCCTAATCCAGAGCCTCCTAGAGGCTTTGTTAGCTTAGAGGATGCTCAGCTACGCAATGAGTTTGCTCATGTACGCTGTACTGGTCTTACTATTGAGACTAGACCGGATTGGGCTAGGGAGAAACAAGCTGATGTCATGCTTAGGTTTGGTGCTACTCGTGTTGAACTAGGCGTACAGAGTATCTACGATGATGTTTTAGAGAAAGTTGACCGTGGCCACGGTGTCAAGGAGAGTATTGAGGCTACGAGGATCCTCAAGGATGCTGGCTTCAAAATAGTCTACCATATAATGCCCGGGCTGCCGGGTAGTGATTGGGATAGAGATGTTGAAATGATGAAGGAGATATTCGAGAACCCGGATTTTCGCCCCGACATGTTGAAGATCTATCCAACACTTGTAGTAAAGGGTACTAAGCTCTACGAGTGGTGGAGGCAGGGGAAATATAGGGCTCTTAGCGATGAAGAGGCAGTTGAACTCATCTGTGAAATGTATCGTTATATTCCAAAATATGTTCGTGTTATGAGGGTTCAAAGAGATATGCCAGCTAAGTACATTGAGGCTGGGCCGAAGAAGGGTAATCTACGCGAACTAGTTGAGAAGAGATGTCGTGAGAAAGGTGTAAGGATACGTGAGATAAGGTATAGGGAGGCTGGTATAAGGTTTCTAAAAGAAGGAGTTGAACCCGACCCCAAGCGCCTCCAGATAACGAGAACAATATATGAGGCTAGTGGAGGTGTAGAGGTATTCTTAGCAGTAGAAGACCCCGTAGCTGACGTGCTTATAGGATTCCTAAGACTAAGATACCCATCGGAGCACGCTCATAGATGGGAGGTTGACTCTAAGACTACTATTGTACGAGAACTACATATCTATGGACCCCAAGTACCTATCGGCGAGAAACCATTATTCGAATGGCAACATAGGGGTTGGGGTAAGAGACTTCTCGAAGAAGCTGAAAGGATAAGTGTTGAGGAATTTGATGCCCGGAAAATACTTGTCTTAAGCGGGGTTGGTGTTAGAGAATATTATAGGAAGAGAGGCTATCATAGACCTACTGGTTCACCGTATATGACTAAGTATTTAAGATAAAAGAAGACTCTATCCTAGACTACTACTTTTATCCAGGCTTCTCTTCCCTCAATCTTCCACTTCCTAGCCTTGTCTGGTGGTTCTTCTACAACTTCGATAGTCTTTGATCTTACCTCGCCTAGTATGTAGTCTCTATGCTTTTCTACAGCCTTCTTCAACAATTCGTCTCTTGTCGCTACAATTACTTTTTCCGCGACTGCATCTAATGGTAGGTTTAGGTCTCTTCTCATAACCTGGATTCTCCGCACTATTTCTCTAGCAAGGCCTTCAAGTAGTATTTCTTCATCTAGTTTTACGTCAACGTATACCTTTATGCCGGG
>JALVFK010000201.1 GCA_027030065.1 Desulfurococcales archaeon
TAAGCAGTTATGTTCTCGAGTGCAGACGTGAAATTATCTACTACCGGGTCGGAAACGTTATCTGTAAAGTAGCCTGGATCGCACTCATCAAGGAAGACACCGGTAGTAATGCCGCCATAGTTATCAATTAATGATTCAATATAACGAACCCAGCTCTTAACCCTTTGCTCCAGCGTGCCGGTCGTATTATCCACTACCCACGACTTGAACGATGAGCCCAAGCCTATGGGAATGTCGTCAGTGCTATCTCCGTTTGGACCTCCGCCGCTATCGTTACCATTAAGATCCTCAATGTAAGCATAGACCTCTACGCTCCTAGAGAGTAGACTATTAATCACATCTTGATCAGCGCCCCCAGGCAGAATTCTCTCACTGCCAGCCACAACAACCATGCTGGGCGCTAGAGCTAGCAGATTCGACGTGTTAAGCCATCCATAATAAATTATTAGCGAATGGAAACCGCTAACTCTGTTCTCATAGAGTGCTGGTTTATCTGCTATACTGGTAAATGGAGAAAATAAAATTAAAATAATTAAAATCCAAATAGTAATAGAATGGTTCCAGCGTCCAAGCATAATGCTCCCCTAATATCATTGTAATGTGCACATTAATAAAGACACGATAATGATGCAAGCACAGCTCCTTTTTAACATAATAGATTTTAACTATAAATTTCTAATATAAAGGACTTCAATACGCAATCCTTGTTAATTTCTCGTTATAATTAAATAAATATTTATTAAAAATATAATATTTGAAATATATAATTTATACATAAGACTTTTATTACAATTATCTCTCACATACTAAACGATCATTTTAAGACACGGTGAAGCCTATTGATGAAACCAGCGTTATCCATACTTTTAACAATACTACTAGTGATTGTTATTTTCCCTATAGGAGCTGCAACAGATAACAATAGCGTGGCAATCAATGATAAGGAAACTCCAGGCTATCCATTAGACCTAAAAAGTATAGTAATATTACCAAATTATATAATATTTAAGACGTGTCTCAACGAGCCTCTCCACCCCATGGGCAACGCTTCCAGCCCAGCTGCCAGTATAACGTATTGGTTCCGGGCAACACTGCTAATTGACATCGATTCGAATGCGTCGTCAGGGTTACAATATAGAAGGAGTCCTAGACCCTTGTCCCTCGATAAGGTAATTCCGGCTAAGGGTAGTGTTGAAGAGCTTGAGGGATTAGGGCTAAACTCGGATGACCTCAACGGCTCGGTCTATTATTCTCCACCGGGAACCGACGTTGTAGTGAGGCTATACGGGTACTTTGACATGGACGATACTTATTCTTTCAATGCCACATTCCTATCTGCCACCGTTTACTATGCTAACGGAACAGTGGCGGCTAGGAGGATAATCTGGTATCCGAACCTGACCTTCGAGTCTCCCGGCTCCATTGAGGCCTTAGTGGATAGGGGGTTCATAAGCGAGTTTTACATGAATACGACTGGAAAAACACCTGGAAGCATATGGCGTGCTTACATTATCGGCACTTGGAGCCGTCGGAACCCAACTATTTCGAGCGATAGCCTCCTCTATGTCGCCGATTACGTAGGCGGTAACACTACTCTGATCAATAGGACGATAATTATTAACGGGGACTTTAGCGATTGGCCCGAGTCACCTGCATTACTCGATAGCGCTGACGGAATCGCTCCCAGCATAGGTGCTGGGAACGTGACTCTCCTACAGTTCGCTTATAATGGTAGCCTTCTCTTCCTCCGCATAATGAATGAGCAACCCTACCCGAACAATCCAGATGACAGCATCGGCCAGGACTACTATGGCTACATATACTTCCGGGCTGACAACACCACCTATGAACTAGTCATCTCAGACACGCGCAATTACGCAAGACTCAAAAACCTTGGGACAGGAGACTCCTACAACCTCTACCTAAATGAGAACTATTGGAGATCCGAGATACCAGGTAAAAGCGGGTTAGAGCTAGGGCTCAACCTAACCAACGTCAACGTAACCCTTACACCTGGAGGCAACATTACCGTGTACCCCAACAGTACCATCTACTACGCCGCATTCGACTACCTTAACACTACGACCCCCCACATACTCGGCTTCACATGGTCAGCGGATTCTGTAAAGCCCTTCCGCGTCAACTCAATAGCGGGAACATTAAATAATGGTATATCAACAATCTCTATAAACGGTATAAGCCTCGCAGTAAACGTTACAGGAAGGGAGGAATTCATCGTCGCAACCTACCCGTTCACGCCGATAAACGCTGGAGTCCCAGAGGGCTTAATCCCCTCAATCTACCTGTACTTCAAATTCCAGGACACCTCCCTAATACAGTGGCCCCTAAACATAACGATCCCAACTGCAGCTAGGGGTGCTACACCATACTACTATGACAAGACTAGCAACTCCTACAAACCTGTCCCAGACACCTTATACGAGGCCAGTGATCACGTGGTCGTGATCCACGTATCTAAAGAACTATATAACATGAGCGATCCAATCATAGGCCTATACTACTATCCCTCGACGGTAGGCGGCGAACTGGCGGAGTCAGAGGGCCCATTGTACGCTGTTATCGTACTATCTCTGGCAGCCGTAGTAGTTCTCATATCTTACCTGCTTACCAGGGAGAAGTACTAGTCAAACCTATCCTTTTTAACATAAAAAAGCTACTAATACGTTTTATTAAAATAGGTCGCGGAAGAATAGCCCTGGAGCTGTAAACACTAGTAATACTCGCAGTGGTTGCTAGCGACGGTTAAGGCAGGATTTAGATGGTATTACCCCTTAAAATCAGGGTAATCCGGTAAGACCACTACCAGTCGAGAATCAACGGTGTTACAGGCATTGCAGAACGCCAATACACTGAAGATTACTCGAATAGTTGGAGAAAAGGTTGAACTTATCAGGGGGTTCCTAGAGGAGACAGGAGCCAGCCCCCTATGGGTCCCTGTAAGCGGGGGGAAGGATAGCGTAGCGACCTGGGCGCTGGCAAGCAGTGCGACGAAGGACTATGCGGTCGTCTTCATCCATATCCCCGGGCAGAGCCACGCCGACAATGTAGCAGCCGTGTACAGCGTTGCGGACAGGCTGGGTGTCAGGGATAGGATGGTGGTACGCGTATCCAAGACGAGGCTGATAAGAGACAAGCTCCGGCAAGCACTCGAATCCTGCGGGAGGCCCTGCCTCCTCCACGTCATAGCCTATACGCACCGCGGGGAGGACTACTGGTCGGCGATGAAGAGGTACGGGTTCCCCGCTCCTCTGGGCAGGTTCGGAAAGGGTACGAGGTGGTGTTGCGGAGTCTTCAAGCACCG
>JALVFK010000202.1 GCA_027030065.1 Desulfurococcales archaeon
AAAGAGGGCTTCGATGCGGTAGTTATCAACTGCTTCGATGACCCGGGCCTCCACGCTGCTCGTGAGAGAGTAAAAATCCTTGTACTCGGAATAGGTGAAACTAGTATCATTACAGCATTGCTACTAGGGCATAGGATAGCGATAATATCTACTGGTAGGAATGCTCGCGCACTCTACCATAAGAAGGCCTTAGAGCTTGGCGTATTGGATCGTGTAGCCTATACAAGCGGTATAGAGTTGGGGGTACTTGAGATGAGGGAGGACTTGGAGCTATTGAAGAAGCAGGTATTAGCTGAGGCACGGAAAGCAATAGAAGAGTATGGTGCAGAAGTAATAGTCTTGGGGTGCGGTGGATTCATAGGCTTGACAAAAGAACTCGAGGAAGAACTAGGAGTACCAGTAATAGATCCAACGCTAACAACGTTCAAGGTAGCTGAAGCATTAGCGAGCATAGGGTTAAGGCATAGTAAAGCCTTCCTATACAATCCCCCAGAACATAAGATAAAGGAGTGGGAAAAACATAGGTGAACACTTGTATAAAACCTATTAAAACAAAATATAAATACTATTAAGGACTTTCCAAAAGTAATAGTGGGATAGAATATTTTCAAAACACCTATACAAGGTGCATAGTGTGAGAAGAAAATCAGTAAAAGGTCTTTCTAAAACAGCTGGAATCGCAATAGCAATAATCATTATCATAATAATAGTAGCCATCGGAGCATACTATGCATCACAGAAGCCAGCACCAGCCACTACAACCACGACATCACCTTCTACAACAACTACTTCGTCACCAAGCACAACAACTACTCAGACAACAACTAGTAGTCCCTCTCCAACAACTACAACTGCTCCCGGAAAGAAGACTCTAGTAATCTACGCGTCATTATCGGAAATGACTAGCGCTGACCCCAGCACAGAGTTCTCCAACTCAATCCTATGGATGACCCTGGTCTACGAGCCACTAGTATGGTATGATCCACTCCAAGACAAGTTCATACCAGGGCTAGCGGTTTCATGGGAGAGCAGTAATAATGGTACAGTCTGGACATTCCATCTCAGGAAGAACGCTGTATTCCACGACGGTACACCCGTTACAGCTGAGGCCGTAAAGGAGAGTATTGAGAGAACTATTGCCTTGGGCCAGGGAGCTGCCTTCATATGGGATCCAGTCGACCACATCGAGGTAGTAGACAACTATACTATTAAGTTCTACTTAAAGTATCCAGCAGCACTAGACAAGATAGCTGCTTCATCTTATGGTGCATGGATCTTTAGCCCCAAGGTAGTAGAATACGCGGGTGCAAAGAACCTAACAGATCCTAAGGTAGCAGACTGGTTTAACGCAGGCCACGATGCTGGTAGTGGCCCATATAAGCTCGTGAAATGGGATCCAGAGAACGAGATAGTATTAGAGAAGAACCCGGACTGGTGGGGCTGGAAGGAACCCAACTACCCGTTAGCCTCGCCTAATGCTCCCGACGTATTTGTTGTAAAGATAGTTAAGGATGCTGTAACCCAGGAGAGACTAGTATTATCTGGCGACATCCATATAGCAGAATACGTGCCGTTAGAAGACGTTGACAACTTAAAGCAGAACCCCAAGGTACAAGTAGTGATCAAGCCAAGCTTCCAGAACCTACTCATGCTAATTAACACTAAGAAGCCGCCCCTAGACAACGTGTTGGTGAGGAGGGCTATAGCCCACGCAATACCCTATGAGGACATAGTCAAGATAGCTAGGAACGGGTTAGCACAAGTAGCAAGCGGGCCCATACCCCATGGAATGTGGGGTCACTTCGACAACCTAACCTACGAGTACAACTTAACATTAGCAAAACAGTTGCTAGCACAAGCTGGATACCCCAACGGCATCAATAGGACACTACTTCTAGTATATACTGCTGGAGACATCTACGAGAAACGTACAGCAGAGGTAATCAAGGCAAGCCTAGCCAAGATAGGCATAAACGTTGAGATAAGACCCATGAGCTGGGAGGAACAATGGTCTCTAGCACAGAGTGGCTGGGAGAACCCAGAGGCAGCCCAAGACCTCTTCATATTCTACTGGTGGCCAACATATATAACACCATTCGACTTCCTCTACAACATGTTTAGTAGTGAAAGCAAACTATTCAACCTATGCTACTATGAGAACCCAGAATTCGATAAACTCATAAACGAGGCAGTAACACTCGAAGCAACCAATAGAACGAAGGCATTAAAGCTCTACTACGAGGCCCAGAAGATACTATACGATGACGTACCAGCAATACCATTATGGGATATGCTAGACGTTAGAGTAGCAGTAAAGAGTATAGGAAACCTAGACAAAGCGATAAACCCAGCCTACCCAACAGTAATCTTCGCACAAGTACTAAGCGTGAAAGGGTAGAGAGCCTAAACCTATTTTACTAGAAATAAATATTTTTTCTCCGCTCCAAGACACGTATCCGTAATCAAACCATAAATAACATGTAGAATACTTGGTTTCCAGGCCCACCATACCCTATAATCGTGGAGAACACGTGTATGTGACTAGATAACAGCTTCCCCTTAGAGCCGCTTTGAGGCGCCTCTCATGCCGGTGAGCAAAGAGTATATAGTTAAGAGGCTTATCCTACTAGTAGTTGTTGTCTTCGGAGTCCTCATAATAACATTTGTTATAACCCGTGTTATACCAGCTCACCCAGAACTCTTATGGGCTGGAGCCCACCCCACAGAAGAGCAGATCAAGAAGGCTAGAGAAGAACTACACTTGGATGACCCCATATACATACAGTTATTCTATTATCTCAGAGACTTCTTGATGGGTAACTGGGGTGTATCTTGGCGTACCAGGCAACCAGTGCTGAGTGATATATTGTCTGCTCTCCCAGCTACATTAGAGCTCGTTATAACTGCTTTCATAATAGCTATTGCTCTCGGCATTCCCCTCGGAGCACTTGCTGCTTTGAAGAGGAATACTTGGGTTGACCACGTGATAAGGATAGTATCTGTTCTAGGAGCCTCTGTTCCAGTATTCTGGCTTGCACTAATATTCCAGTTAGTGTTTAGTAGCTGGCTTGGAGTGCTTCCCGGAGCTAAGCGTGTAGACGAGTTCATTGTACTTGAAACAGGGTTTAAGCCTATCACTGGGTTCATATTACTTGACAGCCTCTTGGAGGGTAATTTCGCTGTATTCGTTAACGCTCTCCACCACATCATATTGCCGGCAATAGTGCTCGCCTTCTATCCCTTCGGGCTTAGTGCTAGAATGACGAGAGCCGTCATGACTGAGGTCTTGAACGAGCTCTATACTCGTAGCGCCTTAGCAT
>JALVFK010000203.1 GCA_027030065.1 Desulfurococcales archaeon
GAAGAGACATAACATTAGCTAGGGAGAGAATAGAAGAATACAATATACCTAGAATAGGCCTCATAAGCCTAACAAGGAAACCAAAAACAACAAGCGTTGATGAAACATTGGGTCCAGAAGACATTATCGAAATAGCGTTAAAACTAGCAGAAAAGAAACGAGAAGAGGAAACAATAACAAGATAAACTAGTCCTCCCCACAGTAGGGTATCGTTGTTCTTGTTTATGGAAATACTTATACTCTAGCATAGGATTAGTTAGAGTTGAGGAATGATAACATGAGCTTCCACATAGTAGGGAAAAAAGTCAGGTTGTCAAGAATACTACCGGATGGAAAAGCAGTAGTCTTCGCCTTCGATCACGGACTAGAACATGGACCCCAAGACTTCCCGCCATGGCATATAGATCCGAAGACCATTCTATCCAAGGTAGTTGAAGCGGGAGTAGACGCGATAATGCTTCTACCCGGTATGGCTAAGCAGACCTACGAGGTATGGGCTGGGAAAACAGCACTCATAGTAAAGGTCACTGGGAAGAGCGTGCTTAGACCAAAAGAGCAACAACTAGTTCAAAGCCCAGTAGGTGTAGTTGAAGAAGCGGTAGCATTGGGAGCGGATGGTGTAGCGGCAACAGTATACTGGGGCTCACCTCAGGAAGACACAATGCTACAGATATGGACGGAAGTAGCCTTTACGGCTGAGACCTATGGGTTACCCGTACTCCAACTAGCTTATCCACGTGGCCCAACAATACCTAACCGCTATGATGTTGAGATAGTGAGATATGCTACCAGAGCAGCTGTAGAAGTTGGAGCAGACCTCATAAAAACATACTATACTGGCAGTAAGGAAACCTTCGCTGAAGTAGTAAAAGCGGCTGGAGGAGTACCGGTCCTAATGAGTGGTGGGGCAAAAGCACCAAAACCCATAGACTTCTTAAGAGTAGTCAAGAACGTTATGGAGGCTGGTGCTAGAGGAGTAGTTGTCGGGAGAAACATCTTCCAGAGCAAGGATCCCAAGGGTATGGCGAAAGCTATACTAGCAATAGTACACGAGGGCCTAGAACCCGAGGAAGCATTAAAATACGTTCACGAGTAAAGAGTCCTCTAAAACAGTAGGGCTTGATAAACATTGACCGATGTCGTGACAATAGGCCATATATTAATGGATATGAGGGTACTAGTAGACGAATTCGCAACACCAGACAAAGAGGCAACAGTCTACGACATAAAATATGGTGCTGGTGGCTCAGCGGCTAATACTGCTGTAGGAGTAGTAAGGCTTGGGCGGAAAGCCTCAGTTATCGCTAAAGTAGGTATGGATAACTTTGGTAGACTAGTACTAGAAGAAGTAATGACTAAGGGCGTCGATATCTCTGGTGTAAAGATAAAGGTGGGAGGCGATACGGGTTTCACTATAGTATTAATCAACAGTCATGGAGAAATAATAATGTACGGCTACAAGGGTGTAAGCGAGGAACTCCTACCAGAAGAAATCAGTAGAGAATTAATAGAGAAGGCAAAACACGTACACATAGCCAGCCTTAGAATAGACACAGCAGTACATGCAGCTAGAATAGCGAGAGAACTAGGTAAGAAGGTGTCATGGGATCCGGGTAGAAGAATCGCAAAAATGGGGTTGGAGAAGCTATCAGAGATAATAAGGCTATCAAACATCGTGTTATTGAATGAGAAGGAAGCAGAAGAGATGACGGGGTACAAAGACTACCATGAAGCCGCACGAGCGATAAGAAAGCATGGAGCAGAAATAGTAGTAGTGAAACGCGGTGAGAAGGGAGTATATGCCCTAGCAGAAGACTGTGAAATAGAGCTACCAGCCTATAAAGTAAAAGCAGTAGACACTACTGGTGCAGGAGACTCCTTCGCAGCTGGACTAATAGTAAGCCTACTTGACGGAAAAGAGCTTAGAGAAGCCTTGGAATTCGCAAACGCTACAGCAGCATTAAAGGTAACTAGGCTAGGAGCTCAAGTGATACCAACGAGAGATGAAGTAGAAGTATTCTTGAGGCAGCAGAAGAAGTTTGAGGAAATACTAGGAGACTTAGCTAAAAAGAGCATTGAAGAAGGATGATCCTAAGCATCTATTGTTTTTAGATCCCGGTCTTATTCATTAAGACTAATATTTTACGATTCCTCCAATACCCCTCTAGGCGTATGAGATATGAGTGCACGTGGCTACGCTATAATACTGCTCGTTATAATTATGGTTGCCTCTATAGCTTATACGCCAGTTACAGGTCTCGCACAAGAAGAGCACCGTTACCTTGCTACAATTTATGTGCCGACAGTTATAGATGAGGCCAAGGGTCTAGGCGGTGTTGTAAGGATAGGAATATATGCCGTTAAATCAGATAAGCCTGGAGTAGTCGTTGAGAGCATGGCTTCTATTGCAAATGATACTGCTTACGCGGCTAAAATAGCATATATTGTAGCCGAGAAGATTCTCGGAGACCTAGGACCATACGAGTATCATATCGTAATAGAAACTACTGGAAGGGTAGCTGGACCTAGTGCTGGAGTAGCATTTACAGTACTATTAATGGCTGCGGCTCTAGGAGACAATATTAGCCAAAACCTCTCGATGACCGGAGCTATTGCTGGAGATGGTGGAGCCGAGGGGGTCTCGGGATTAGTAGTAAAGGCTAAGGCTACAGCTGAGAACGGGTTAAAGGAGATAGTAGCTCCCTACGTTATAATGGCGCCCCACATACTAGACCAGATACTCAAATACAATATAACTGTGAAGCCCGTTGCAAACGTATTGGAAGCCTACTATGAGGCTACTGGTAGGAGGCTCACCGTACCCTATGTAATCGATGTTCCTCCCCCAGTAGCAAAAGTGTTTCAAGACTATGCCTATAATGCTATAGAGATGGCGAGAGAAAAGTTCCAGGAAGCTGTAGTTAAGGCTAGGAAAGCTTACCCGGCTATAAGCACTGCGATAATAAATAATACCGAGAAATTCGTTAACGCTCAACTAAACAATGCCTATAAGGCTTTAAGTGCTGGAGCCTTCTACTCTGCTGCAAGCCTAGCCTTTACAGCCTATGTTAACGCTTCAACTCTAAGCCTATACGCCGATATAGCGAAAGGCCAAGTAGACCCCAGAGACTATAGAAACAAGCTCTACGAGGAAGCAAAAGAACTCAACAAGTCTATATCAAGCTACAACTATACTACACTCGGAGAATTCGAAGTAGTAGCAGCCGCATGGTATCGTATTTACATGGCCCTAGAATCACTCAATGAAACAACCAACGGCTATTATCAAGAAGCAGCTAATCTAGCCTA
>JALVFK010000204.1 GCA_027030065.1 Desulfurococcales archaeon
GGCTATGAGGGAGAGTTTGAGGAGACTGGGTTTAAGGGAAGTTGACTTGGTCTTGATTCATTGGCCTAATCGTAGCGTTAGTATACGCGACCAGGTTCGCGCTCTTGAGGCTTTAGCGGAGGAGGGTTTGGCTAGGTATATTGGTGTTAGTAATTTTAATAGAGAAGAACTCGAGGAAGCCATATACTCTACACATAAATACGATATAGTTGCAGACCAGGTGAAATACAGTATCTATGATAGATGGGTTGAGCAAAGCCTCCTAGCCTTTGCGGTAGAAAACAACGTGTTAATCCAAGCATATACTCCCTTAGAGAAGGGTAGAGTAGCAAGAGATCGCAGACTTAGGGAAATAGGAGAAAAATACGGTAAAACCCCGGTTCAAGTGGCGTTAAACTACTTGATCTCTAGGCCGAGGGTAGTAGCTATACCTAAGACGGAGAACCGGGACCACCTCTATGAAATCCGTGGTAGTCTTGGCTGGAGGCTTAGTCCTAGAGACCTAGAGATACTTGAAGGCATGGTCTAACTTGTCTCTAAATGTCTCTCGTATCGCTCCGATAACTTTATTGATTGTTGGAACAGTGTTGCTGGGTTTTTCCCTATCCCTGCAAGTCTACTCTCAATTCTACCCCAAACATGGAACACTAACTATAGCCTTAAACAAAGACAATAATTACACCGCAACGCAGCCTCTATTCTTCAACTATCATGGCCACGTTGAAATAAAAATAATAGATGATAACAATAATAGTGTACAAGTATCAATTGGACAAAAAGAATACGTTCTCAACAACACGCATAGGAGAGAATCCCTCATACTTGATGGAGGAGAAAACACGCTATACTTCACGTCTAGTGGACCAGTAGAATTAGCCTTGTACGTTGAAGACTACCTTATTGTTCCGGGAGAAGACTGGCTGCTACTCATTATTGGAGCCGTGTTGACTGCTATGGGCTTAGCCTTCACTACATATTATGTGAGGAAGAATGTTTTATTCTTAGAGTAAGGATTAGCTAATAACATGATAGGTTGCTAGAACAGATAATAGTATAATGGTATTGGATAATAAGCCACCCACAATAAGACATGGTATGAGCTTTCTCCTATCCATGCCTAATAGGTAGCCCGCAAGGGCTCCAGTCCAAACACCAGTAGCAGGAAAGGGTATAGCAACAAACAATATTAGTCCTGGAACACCGTAGCGGTCAATATACGGTTTAGCTCTCTTCCGAGTATTCACAATATACTTGTCATAGAACGCGCCTATCTTTTTCAATAATCTATTATTTGAAGACCTAAACCAGTTTATAATATAATCGATATAGTAGATAAAGTATCCTAGAATAAGAGACAACAATACTATAGCTGTAGAAGCTATGAGGAATGCTTGCAAGACCCCCATACCCAGAACAGTTATTGAAACCAAGATAGCGTATCGCCCCTCAAAAGTCGGGAGCATACTCAACAGCAAGGTTAAGATTACCGCATTAACATCCATAACTGAAACCCTTAGAAAGATAAGCATAGACTAATACTTTAAAAGCTTAGAGTAAGCTTGCTTCCAACCAGATAGCCATATTAGTTCTAGATACAAAAATATTTTCTGGAGACAGTATATGGCTCTGGAAGTCAAAGTGAGAGTAAGTAAGGGAGGAACAATCTATATTCCAAGAAAAATAGCCCGAGCAATAGGCATAAGAGAGGGCTCTATAATCAAGCTCAGAGTAGAAGAAAACAGGGTAATCATAGAGCCTATCCCCGATCCCTTCGAGCTTGCATTAAATGCACCAAAATACATGAAGACCAGTTTTAGAGAATTTGAAGAAGAATCAGAGAGGATGCAGCGTGAACTATTCGGAGAGGAGACTTAGAATACTGCTTGATTCTACATACCTTCTACCAATGCTAGGTGTTGATGTCAACGATATAAGGGATGTCATTGTAGGCTTAAAGAGATTATATGATGAGGGAAAAGCGACATACTATTACTCACCCTATAGTCTACTCGAAATATTGGGTAAAATCTCGAAGTCAACATACAATGAACATAGATTGAAACTAGGTTTAACTGCTATAGAGGAAAAATTCACTAAGATACTACCGACGATAAACGGGTATATTAAAGCGTTAAAACTAAAGACGAGAGGATTTAGAGACCTCATAGACCTATTACTATACACTACAGCCGAGACAAATAGTATCCTATTTCTCACAAGAGATAAAGAACTCGTCGACTTCTTGCTAGAACAAGGAGAGAATACGTCTATTATATTATTGGAGGAACAAGTCCACGAGATATTATAGTGTTGGGTAAGGGGTGTCGGGTTCGCTCCACTTTCTTCACTGCATGGTTCTCAACGTCCCTGCCTCCTCATCCACCCCCATTGCATAGTTTTGTATTAGAAGCTTATTAGGGTTAACTTATAGGGAGCAATAATATAGTTGGTACTATTATTATAGAATAATTCTAATGTCAGGGTCAATAGTATAGGGGGTAGAAAAAAGATGGCTCGACTACTATCGTTTTAAGAAATTGAGTTTACTTTTTCTTCATGAGGAAGACTCCGGCTACTGCTATTATTACTATTACTGCTATTATTGCTGCTATTAGGGTTGTAGATATTCCTCCTCCCGGCGCGGGTGTTGTCGTAGTTTGTGTTGTAGTAGGGCTCGGAGTTGTTGGCTGAGTTGTTGATGTTGGCTTGGATGTCGACTGAGTTGTAGTAGATGATGTTGAGGTTGTCGTTGTAGGTGTGCTTGTTGTTTTAGTCGTACTTGGAGTTGTTTTGGTTGAAGTTGTCTGAGCTGTAGTGGTTGTAGGCGATGTAGTAGTCGTAGTGGCAGTAGTTGTTGATGTTGACTGAGTTGTAGTTGTTGTCGTAGTCGTTGTAGTTGTTGAATGAGTGGTTGCCGTAGTAGTGGTTTCGGTTGTCGTGGGGCTCGTTGTTGTTTGAGTAGTTGTTGTCGTAGTAGTCTGCGTTGTAATCACAGTAGTTGTAGTGGTAGTAGCTGCTGTCGTTGTCGTCTGAGTCGTAGTAGTTGGAGAGGTTGTCGTGGTTGGCGTTGTAGTAGTCGTTGTTGTGGTGGTTGTGGTTGTGGGTGCTGTTTCTTCTGCTACTACTGCTAGTGGTGATAGGTGTGTTAGCTGTACTTCTACGTATCCTTGTGTCATGTTTACTTCTACTGGTTTTATGAACTCCCATTTATTGTTTACCCAGTGGGCTACGTAGATTTCTTCTCCTTCTTTTAGCATTGATGTATTGAATGGTAGTTTTACTTTAATACTCCC
>JALVFK010000205.1 GCA_027030065.1 Desulfurococcales archaeon
AGTGCTTTTATTGTAGACAAAGAAAAATACTACTATTAAGATTATAGTAAATAGCTGTTGGTGGACGTTTTGGAAGAACCCTTGCCCTCATGGCTTGAAGTACATGTTAGAGTAAATGGTAAGTGGTTTAAGCTTCCAGTAGACCCCCTCTTCCTCTTAGACGAGTGTATCGATGAGGAATGCTTAGCAGACTTCTTTGAAACACATATACGGGAGTTAGCAGAGAAACATTATGGCGAGGGAATTAGGGTTAAGAAGATAGACTTTGCTCTCTCAAGAAAGGGTTTAAAGACCATATATACTATTGAATCTCAGCGCGGCATAGAGGATATTGTATTGGTAGTTCATAGACGTGACGTGGATCCCCAGCAAATATTATAGCTCGAACAAGCATGGAGCTAGTATGGCTAGGCTGTGGAAACGGGTTTAACTCTAATGAGCATAGAGTGGAGACATTATCAGAGACCAGTAGTTGAGAGGATAATAAATAGTCTTGAATCGGGTAAGAAGGTGTTTCTTGATAGTCCTACTGGTAGTGGTAAGACCTTAATGGCGTTATATGCAGCTCTTACTGTAGCTGATAAACATGGGCTTAGAGTTATTGTTAGTGTTAGAACCCGTACACAAATGAACATGTACTTGTATTCTTTGAAGAAGTGGTTTAGAGATAAAACATATACAGTGCTTATTGCTAAGAAAGACGCTTGCCCCCTCCACGCCGGTAAACATGGTGTTGAGAGCATTGACATCGATTGCACTAGGTGTCCGTTGAGGAATAGGATAAGCATTGATAGAGTTAGAGTTGAGTTTCTGAGATCCAATGATGTTATGAAGGCTATTGCCCGGTTGAATAATAGTATACCCCCAATATGTACCTATTATTCTCTTAGAGCTAGTATAGATTATTCTAATGTGGTAATAGTATCCTATCCCTACGTCTTCGACCCTAGTGTACGGGAGCCTACAATAGCCGATATATTACCAGATAGTATATTGATTGTAGACGAAGCCCACAATATTGATAGAATACCAGATATGTATGAGAAGAAGATTACACGCGGAATATTAGAACAAGCTATAGCACAAGCCAAGAGACACCTCGATGAGGACCAGAAAACAATTATCGTGAGATTACTAGAAGAGATACGTAATGAAATAATAGACGTATTAGAGGATGCGGAAAACGATAGATTAGAACACGTTGATTTAAAACTAGATATAAGTAAAGACCAAGTAGAACTCTTAGGAGAAGCAGCAAGCGAGGTTTCCTATAAGCTCTCTCTTGAAGACCTTGTTGAGGCTAATTGGGTTAAGAGGATATATGATTTCATAACTCATTATCGTCAACCAGGATTCCATGCTTATCGGTACGCTGGTCCCTACGGTAAGGTATTAGTAGTTAAACCCATTGAGCCAAGCCTACTATCTAGGATAATAAATACTGCATGGAACTCCTTGCTTATGAGTGGAACCCTGCCAGACGCAGAGTACATTAGGTCTTCATGGGGTATTAGTGGCGAATACGATTACATAGATGTTGAGAAAGAATACGGTCCAGTATTCCCTAATAGTAGGAAGGCTTGGATCATCGTATGGGATGTTACAAGTAGATGGGAGGAACGAAGCCCGGAAATGACTGCTCGGTACGCCCTAATCATAAGGAAAGCCTATGCCTACTCTAAGAAGAACATACTTGTTATAGCGACGAGTTATAGCGAGGCTGATGCTTTGTCAAAACACTTAGGCGGTCTACCATTGTTTGTTGAGAAACGTGATAGTATTCTTGAAGACGCTAGAAGGTACGTATTAGAGAAAAAACATAGCATTATATTGGCTGTAGCTTCAGGTAAGCTTAGCGAGGGAGTAGAATTCGTTGGTAATAATGGTTCTAGTTTAATAGATTATGTTATCGTAGCCGGAGTACCCTATCCCCAACCAGACGACTATATACGTGAGCGTGTAAGCATTCTCGCTCATCGACTAGGAATAAGTTATTTCCAAGCCCTCATGATGATTGCTGGAGTAACCGTGAGGCAAGCCGTTGGAAGAGCTATTAGGAGGAATGGAGACTACGCCGTCTTCATCCTAGCTGATAAGAGGTATCGGGATAAGAAATGGTTGAAACTTCTAAGAATTCGCGGAGAAAGACTATACTATGCTACAACTAGTAGTCTTGAACATTATCTAAGGATTCTCAGCTAGGTATCTCTTAATAGAATCTAACACTAGCTCCACGTTCCCGTGGGAGAGTGGTGCTCCAGCTGAATATATGTGTCCCCCGCCTCCCATAGACTTTGCTAGATCAGCCACGTTTATCTGGCTGCTTCGAAAACTTACACCCTTACTATACATTATTACAAACAAGTCTGCATCAATTCCCCTACGAGACAACTCTAACTGTAGGTCTCCCGGATGTATTTTATCAGAAATAGGTGGTATTACGACGACCTTATAGCCTTTTACTTCAATAACCTTCATGTCCTCGAGAGCCTTTCTTATCAGAATATCATACTCTCTTTCTATTTCCTCATAGGCTTTCTGAGCCCAATGAGGCCAGAGTTCCCCGCTAGCAAAGGCTCTAACAGTTTTTCTACGAAACTCCCAGTTATACCATCTTAGAAGTCGTCTCCACTTTATTGCGAGAGGATTACGGTTTAGGAATCGGTCATCATCTATAGCGAGGCTTATTAGTGCGTGTGCTATCTTATCCTTGCGTATTTCTGGTGTTATATTTTCTAAATACTTGTATACTACTTCAGCTGCAACTCGCTCAGTATCTATCATTAATTCTACGCCTATTTCTCTGACAGCGCTTATAGCCTCATCAATCCATTCATGATGGTCCAGCCATACTACTTTTACCCCTGCTTTCACATACTGGGATAGCATTTCAACTATACTTTCTATATTTCCTGGACTAGGATTTAAGTCGCTTATAATTATGATGTTAGCACCACGCATTATTATATCGTACATAGCGCTACGTATAACTTTTGGTAGAGCAGAAGTAGCCGACAGTCTTACCGCAACATTATTAGTGTATCTTACAATTAATGCCGCTGAAACTACTCCGTCTACATCGCCGTGAGATATCGATACAGTCTTCAAACTCCGTTATCACCAGTACATAGTGGGTTCCTTTTTAGAGCGGTTAATCTTGTTTTTTATATATCAAAACCTAGCTACACCTTATACAACTAGTATAGCAAGATATAAGCCAATCGGTGAATAGGGGAGACGGTTAAGAAGTCTAACTCCTATTACTGATAAATAGATAGTAGAAATCCTATATCGTAAACTAGTTATATGTCTGATACAAGTATTCGGGAGAGAGCCTTTAGGAGGGTTAACCATTGACTGACGAGTGTGGAAGCTACATAGAACTAATTGGTAAAGTATTCTCTGGTCTCGGCGAGGGGGAATTCTATGTGAACCTCTATGCCAGAAACTTTCACCGAGTGCTAGGGATTAGGCCTTATCCAGGTACACTAAATATTAGATTAGATGATAATAGCGTTACTATAGCCGAGAAATGCCTAAGGAAAGATAAAGCAATACTCATAGATCCTCCCCTAGAGGGCTATGGAAGAGTTTGTGCATGGCCAGCCTACTTGAAATGCTTGAAAGTCTACGTTATTAGACCAGAAAAAACCGTGTATAAGAGAAATGTAGTAGAGCTTATATCTGATAAGAATCTACGAGAAGTCTTCAATTTAGTTGATGGTGATAGAGTGAAAATACAAGTAGCCCTAGATAATAGTTGGGCACCACCCTACTGTATATGAGTTTTTCAAGAAACCTCTTAGCTCTAGTCTACAAGTATGTTGTAGGTCTACCAGCCTTCTCAGTAAAGCTTAGCATCTTCTTTACGAGTTCTTCTCTAATCTTCTTAGCTTCTTCTTCTATCTCCTTAGCTTTTGCATCTAGTTCAGCTAAATCCAAGCCCTTGATCCCCAAGTACTTTACGAGTAATTCTAATACAGCCTTAGCAGCCCTATAATCTGCTATCGTTGCCTCGGCGTATGCTGAAACAGTTTCCCCCATTATACAAGCTGCTGGTATACCATAGACTCCAGCCCATCCGACAACTAAGCCGTTTAATCCTGTAACTCCTCCCTCAACCATCGGTGTACCTCCTAGTTCTACAAGTTCCTTTAATATTCCTTCATCGTTTGCCGCAATGTATACTTTCCTCTGTTCCCCAACGCTCTCCGATACATAGGCTGCTGTTGTCAGTATCTTTTTGACTCCTTTGGATGCAAATAGTTCTACGATTTTGTCGGAGAACTCGTGTTGTAGTTCACTTGTAAGGGGCTGATAGTTTCCTGTTAGAATAGCTAGTTTTCTATCCTTTACAATGTAGAGCTCTGCTACTGGTAGCTCTCCTAGTCCGTTATCAACCATTATGTAGGAGGGGGAACCATAGCTATAGATTTCTGCTACTGGTTCACCTTTTAGAGAATCTATTAGGAAGTCTACTGAAACCTTACCAACAAGAGCCATTCCAGGAAAACCAGATACAACTATATAGTCTTTCAATTCAAACGGTTTAAGCTCAAAGATCTTTGTGTAATCCAAACCTAGTTCCCACGCTAAGACTACCTAGGTAACCTTAAATAACTTATCCATTATAATATTCTGGCCGCCTAGACAGCTCCCTATCTAGCTCTATGAGCCTTCTTAGCCTCTCATGTAGTGGCGGATGCGTTGAAAACCATGAGAAGGATCTTCTCCTCTCACTCGCTATCTTCAACGCTAACTGGTAGTCTTGTTCCCAGCTACGAGTATAGGAGAACGCTTTAACAAGGTATTCCTCGGGATCAGCTATTAGGAGTGCTTTAAAGGCTGCAGCCTTAGCTATCTCTCTTTCAACCCTCCTGCCAAGACTACCCGTTACAACAGAGATTCTAGCGAGTGCCGCCGCTAATTTCCTTGCTCCGAGTGGGACGTTTATCGATGACTCGTAGTCAGCGAAGTATTCTCTCAGCCTACTATGTCTTAACAATAATAGTATTAGCACGAAGTATACTAGATAGCTTACGAGAGCTACGAGAGCAAGAGCCGCTATCCCACCACCACGATCCCTGCTATCGCCTCCAAGAAAGGTTGCAAACATAGCGTATCTCGCTATAAGGAAGAACATTGACGGTATTAATGAGAGAAACATCATTACACCAACATCATGGTGTTTGAGATGTCCTAGCTCGTGGCCTAGTACAGCTTCTATTTCATCTCTATCAAGGTTCTCGACAAGCCCTTTGGTAACCGCTACTCTCGGCCCGGTTAGAGGTGAACCATAAGCGAAGGCGTTGGGTACACTTATCTGGGCTAACATGAGCTTAGGCTTCTTAACACCCATACGCTTTGATAAACGCTCAACTATTTCATGTAGCCACGGATACTCTTCTCTCCGTAACGGTCTCACATGATATATAGCGTCTATGAAGTATGGTGCTATCATCCATTCAAAGATATTAAGTGCAACTACAAGCCCTATGATGAATACTAAGTCTAAGTTAAGTAATGTTAGTATTAAAGCGAGGACTAAGCTCGTTATAGCTACGAATAATGCTAGTGTTAGAGCCATAGACGTATAGAGTTTTGTCTTAAATGACATCTCCTAGACTCTCCCCTCAGATAATGTTGAAAGACTTACACGGGTTTTAAGCTTGATGTACAAATAGTGATTCCAGACTATAACTGTGAGTATTAGAAGGGTTCTACTAGGATTCGGCTAGCCATACCCCTACCCAATGCTATAGTAACTCCCCTTACACGTACAATTATCGGGCCACGAGTATTGTCTACTACTTCTAATACTGCACCCGGAGTTATACCCATCTGCATCAAACGTGTCCGAAGCCTACAACCAGTATCAATATTTACAACTCTTGCCCGTGTACCTGGTGGTAGGAAGACTAGTCTAACAGTTCTCGTAGCCACGTGTATACACCTCGGAGACTTTTCTAACAGTTATCTTCGTCTACGACCACGTAGACCATTCGGGCGTACTCATAGGGTATCTCCATGCACTTTGAAGCCGATATGGGTTTTAAGACTACATGGCTATTGCTTACATAGACTATTCTTGCAGTAACACCTATCATTAAGCCCAGGTCAATTATATGTTTTAACCCCTCGCGGAGAACCCCAGCTATACGTACTATCTTTATACATGCTCCTGGATCTGCTTTTATCAAGGGTACAGCAGCCTTTAATTCATCTGGTATTTCGGCACCGGGAATAGGGTTTCCTAAAGGACATGTAGCGGGTCTACCAAGTTTATCATATATTTTCTTAACTATTTCATCCGGTAAATGCTCCATCATATGAGCATATTCGTGTGCCTTTAATGGGTCTAAGCCTACGTAATCGTAAAGGAACCTCTCAAGTACACGGTGCTTCCATATGATATGTTCAGCTATCTCTCGTCCCTTTTCGGTTAACTTTACACCATAGTATTTAGTCCGCTCTACAAGTCCCTTGGCTTCAAGTCTTCCAACAACTTTTGATACTGTTCCAGGTTTTACTCCTAGTTCTCTAGCAATAACTGTTGTTCGAGCAATACCAAAGGCTTCTTCAAGCCTATATATGGTTACCAAGTAGTCTTCTATAGTTGCAGTTACCTTGTCCTCGTGTTTTATCCTAGCACTCGTATAGCCCAAGGGCTAAGACACCCCTATACTCTCTGTATTTTTGGCTCCAAGCAGTATAGGTGATAGTAGAGGTTATAAAGATTTAGACGTATCTAAATATTATTAGAAAATGCTTACTAGGTGAACAAGATGACCAACTGGAGTCGGCTAGGACTAAAGGAGCAGGGATGCGATATAGTTGTAGCTGTTGCTGGAAACCCCAACGTAGGAAAATCAACATTATTCAACGTGTTAACGGGAGAGACAGCTCACGTAGCCAATTGGCCTGGTGTAACAGTTGAGTTGAAAACTGGTGAACGAGTTCATCGTGGTAAAAGAATATGCTTCGTTGACTTACCGGGAACATATGGTATAACAGCATCCAGCATTGACGAAATCGTTGCAAGAGAATACATTGTTGGCGGAGAAGCAGACGTAGTATTAGTCCTAGTAGACTCTACGGCTCCCGAGAGAACTATTTACCTAGCACTACAAATACTCGAACTCACCCCAAAAGTAATCATAGCGTTAACGAAGATAGACCAAGCCCATAGTCTCGGAATACATATTCACGTAGATAAACTTGAAGCCAAACTAGGAGTACCAGTCATAGCAACATCAGCTGTCCAGGGGCTTGGTATAAGAGAGTTATTAGACACTATAATAGAGGTGGCTGAGGGGAGAAAGGGTAGGAAAGAACCATTAAGGATAGATTATAACGGTCTTGAACCCTATATAAGAGAACTAGAACTACTATTAGCTAAAAGCAAAGTATTAGAAAACTATAATCCGAGATGGGTTGCACTAAGACTACTTGAGGGAGATCAGAGACTAGAGGAACTCTTAGAAAAAGCTGGCAAGAAAGAAATCGTTGAGAAGGCCCGAGAACTAAGAGAAATATTTACAAAGAATAGCGGTAGAACACCTGAAGACCTTGCAATAATGACTCGCTTTGACTATGCTGATAAGCTAATGCATGAGGTAATTGTTCGAACCGAACAAAAACGAGTAATAGAGAAAGCCACTGAACAATTATTCCAGCACCCCGTTATAGGACCCCTTGTAAGCCTCGGCTTATTATTCCTAGTATTCTTCTTTGCTTTTGCAATAAACACGGGGTTCCCGTTAAACACTGTTTTCGAAATGCTAGGCTACGAGGACATAGCCTCAGCTATAGAGGAGTTCAGCTTCAGCGGACTACTTGAGAAACTATTCAACTGGTTGTCAGATACTAGTGCTTCATATCTAGCTAGCACGGGCTCTCCAGAATGGCTTATCAGCTTAGTCTCTGACGGTATAATACCTGGTGTTGGAAGCGTCCTATCCTTCCTACCATTAATAATATTGATATCCCTGTTTATAGCGATACTAGAGGACTCCGGGCTAGCTCCGAGAATGGCTATAGCCTTCCACCGCTTCTTTGCTAGATTTGGATTATCGGGTAGAGCCATTTTCCCAATGATTATCAGCTTAGGCTGTAATGTTCCAGGTGTGTTGGCTAGTAGAACAGCTACAGAGGAAGAGGAGAGAATAGAGATAATCTTGGGGGTACCCTTTATCCCGTGCCAAGCAAGATTAGTGGTATTATTGGCCTTTGTTGGAGCCTTCTTTAAGTCACCAGTAATTCAAGCAGCAGTTATACTCGGCGTCTATATTCTAGGAATAATAATATACCTTACAACAGCCTTACTGGCTAGGAGGATATTATTTAAGAAAAGAGAACCACCCGAATTCCTGATAGAGATCCCACCGCTCCATAAACCCAACGGCAAGGTTGTGTGGTGGATTACCTGGGATTATAGTAAACACTTCTTGAAGAAGGCGGGAGTAATAATATTCTTGCTTAGCATTATAACATGGGTACTCCTCTCCTATGGACCAAGTGGAGTAGTAGAAGACCCCGTAGAAAGCTATGGTGCAATACTAGGACATAGCATTGGTCCAATATTACAGATCCTATACGGTCTAACATCTGATACTGCTTGGAGAATAGGTTTCGCGTTAATCCACGGCTTTATAGCTAAGGAAGCTCTAGTTGAATCAATAACACTGCTTCAAGGAGTAGATAGTCCTAGAGAAGCCCTCTTATCACTAGGCTTAACCCCTGGTCAAGCTCTAGCAATACTCGTATACATGATGCTCTACGTACCGTGTCTTGCAACAATAGCGGTAATGTACCAGGAGCTTAAGAACGCTAAGCTAACAGTATTAGCTGTAATATACATGATAGTGGTAGCAACAATAGTCTCAACAATAGTATACGGTATATTAAGCGTTATATGAGAGGACTAAGAGTCATGAGCGATACGTTAACAATGATACTGGAAGAAATAAGGAAGATGAAAATCTTTACACCAGATCTTATAGCGAGAAAACTAAACGTATCAAAAGAAACAGTTGAAAAAGCAATAGGACTACTATTAGCGCAGGGAAAGATTAGGAGAGTTAAACTAGAGTGTCCATGTGATAGATGTATTTTTAGTAAAATATGTGCTTTCAAGAGAAAAGGAAGCATAGTGTTCTATGAAATAGTTGAACATTAATCACGTTCCCGTATAAATTCATTAGTTAAACTGTGTACACATTCGTTGCTACTGTCTTTAATGGTAGAATTTTTATATCTTGTTCTAAGATTGGAGCATAGGTGTTTGAGTGCCACTCCTCGTAGCTCGGGGACTCGTGAAGCGTTTTGGCAACATTATTGCTGTTAACGGTCTTGACCTAACAGTAGGTGAGGGAGAAGTTGTAGGACTTATTGGCCCCAATGGTGCTGGTAAGACTACTACTATAAGATTATGCCTTGGTATTTTGAGGAGAGATCGCGGAGAAGTTAGCTTATTTGATCGTGATCCCTTCTATGATGCAAGTGCTCGCGAGAATGTTGGAGTTATTTTTGAGAAACCCTCTTTCCCGGAAGCCTTGAGTGTTGAGAAACTACTCGAGTATGCTGCTAAAATACATGGTGTTAGTCTTGATAAGGTGAACGAGGTTCTACGTATTGTAGGACTAGTTGAGAAGAAAAATGCTTCCGTGAAGTCGTTGAGCGCTGGGCAGAAGCAACGTTTAGCTATAGCACACGCTCTTATACATGAACCACAGTTATTGATCGCCGATGAACCTACAAGCAACTTGGATCCTCTTGGTAGGAGCGAGGTTTTAGGCTTGCTCGCTGAGTTAAGTAGAGATCATGGTATATCTATACTCGTATCTTCCCACATATTGCCTGAGTTATCAAGAATTGTTAATAGGCTAGCACTAATACATTTTGGACGCTTGGTTTTCCAGGGTACACCAGCTGACATAATGGGGGCTTTAAAGGTTAGTGTTGTAAGGATTAGAGCGGATAACTTAGAGGATGTTGCTAGGAGGCTTAGAGAGTATTTTGGCGAGGTTGAGATAAGGGGTGCTGAGATAATAGTTCATACAGATAAGCCGGGGTTCGTCTATAAGGTTATAGGTGAACTAATAGATAAATATGGCTTACGCATCTATGGTGTTGAAAGCCTCGAGGCTTCTATTGAGGAGTTTCTCCGCCGCTTCCTACAACAATATCAGCGGTCTAGAGCTAGGTGAAGTTTATGGCTAAGAGCTATCCATTACTATTAATGGATATAGAGGATATATTGAAACCACCAGTCTACGACATATTGCTCGGAATAGCCGTAGTATTGGGAGGGTTCAATGCTTTAATAATACCTGTTGCAAGCTCTGTTCAGCTCGCTTCAACTGCTACTAGTGTACCCTTGTTTATAGCATTAGTTTACATTGCTATTAGGTGTGGTGCTGGAGTAGCATCATTAATCTCAAATAATATTATGCAACTATATCTATCATATCCTATATCAAGGCTAAAAATACTGCTAATACTATTGTTTACACGTATCCTACTACCAATCTTAATAATAATTGGTTTACCGCTCCTAGCAGCCTCAGTATTTCTTTCAAAGATAGTAGCTAGCGATATCGTAGGGTTTCTAGCAGTATTCGGGGGACGCGTGTTGTTCACGTTTTTCCTAGGGATTGTCTCTTTACTATTCGCGTTATCTTCGAAGAGGGTAGGTGTTGCAGTAGTATTATCCATAGTATTCTACTTCGCATACAATATAATGAGCGGTATATTCTCGGCCTTCTCAGTATTTCTCGGAGAAAAAACATACATGTATATTGCACAAAGCCTCACATTCTCAGATACCCTCAACGCTTACCTAATGGGTGCTACTGAGCCTCCCTTATGGGTGTTCATACCAGTACCGACAGCTACCATTGTGTTAACTGTCTTGTCAATCATATACTTTACTAGGAGGTTTGAGCCTACATGAAACCAGTATTCGGTGCTTTAGGTAGGACTTTACTCGTACTAGGAATAGCGTTAATAGTATTAGCGGTGCTAGCGTATTTCATAAAGCCTACCGCCACCATAAGTACGATGCTGAAATCTAAAGAGCTAGTAAACAATACTAGTGCTGGAGTAGTCGTTGTAGCTAGCGGTAATGCTGAGGGGACAGTAAAAATAGAGTTCACTGGAAAATACTATGTAGTAGCATACATTGCTAGAAAAGAAGTACAGCAATCACTCGCAAATTTCATGACGAGAATACAGCAATACAATATAACCTCTATGTATACAAATACTGATTTCCGTACAGGCTCTCTCGTGATGACTTTACAAGCTAGCTATAAGATAAGGGAACTACTAGACAAGTATGCTCGGGTTAAAGACAGCTTTACTGTAGAAGATTCCGAGAAAGACTTTCCATTAAAAATAAATGAAGTACTAATAATATATATTCAGCCAGTTAAACAAGAGTACCTTACAGCCTTTGTATCATTCTATGCCACTGGACTTGCATCGGTAGAGTTATTTAATGGCATTATAATAGGCATAGCACTAATAATACTATCAATACTCTATGCAGTACTCTGGAGAAGAAAACGAAGATAAGATTAAAAATACCCTCCTCTATAGAGAGTAGAATCCCGGTGATGAAGCGCCTACTCTCCGACCATATATCGTGGGGAGTAGGTCCCATTACTGACTCTTTACTCCGCGTTTTACCTCACTTTTCAACCAGTCTACATAGTCCTTAGACCCAGCTATTATTGGTAAACCTATTATCTCGGGCACTGTGTAGGGGTGCAGCTCTCTTACCTTGAGTACTAGTTCTTCGAATACCTCCATCCTAGTCTTAATGATGAGTAATAACTCATTGTCCTCCTCAATTTTTCCCTGCCACCAATAAATACTCTTCAACCCATCAACTATGTTTACGCAAGCCGCCAGCCTTGCTTCAACTAATGCCTTAGCTATTTTCTCTGCAACCTCTCTATTTGGAACCGTTACTAAGACTACGAGTGGTAGGATCTCAGACATAGATATCAAGCCCCGAGGCATTGGGTAGGGGTCTCCAATGCGGGTCCGGCTACATCACGGCTACTCGGTTGACCGGACACTATGCTTCATCCCCCTGTATGAGTAGTTTATGTGTACGGATTAAAATATTACTGTGATTAAATATAGTAGGGGATGTGTCTGGGGAAAACCTATACCGATGACCGGTGACACGGGCACTGAGAAGAGAATCTATGGGGCTGTGATGATTTCCGCTAAGAGGGAGGATATTGTTATCGCACGCGCCTTTTTAAGCCAGTCGATGATAAGGTATTGTTTTGCTGTAGTAGGGGGAGAAGGTTATGGTTGAAGAGAAGCTTGTTTCCCTAAAAGAAGATGATAAAAAGAATGAGGGAGAAGACGATATTATTGCCACGATAAGGGATCTATCGCAAGCAGTAGCTAACTTGTCGCAAGCAGTACCCAAGCTTATTGAAAAAGTATTAGACAATTATATTCCTCTCCTATTAATAGATGAGGTTGAACGCCTTCTTAATAGAAAGCTAAGTGTTGCGGAGCGTAGCAGAGTAGTTGAACTCGTTAACAGTGGGTTAGGACTCGACGATATCGTAGCACAGTTAAAGAATGGCGAACAGACGGCTCAATACGCATGATTGTTTTTAGGCTAAGCCTAGTATAGCAGATAATAGTATTGCGGCAAGAGCTGCGCTACCTATTCCAAAAATATTTACTACGTGGTTATCTATCCACTCGTATCCTTTTACGAGTCTAGCGGGTTTACCGCAGTGTACTGGTTTTTCAGTTAACTTACCGCACACAGTGCAACGATATTGTGCCTGTACTGTAGCACCAATAATACTGTCAACTGTTACTCCTATTATAGTTGAGACAACAACTACTAGGAGAAATAAGGCAAAGTCTATCTCGGATACCTCGGGAACAACGCCTAATATGTAGCCTAAGAACCCCACGATCGCACCTGCTAGAGCGGAGGCCGTATAGCCGAGAAGACTTACACCCCCAGAAGTACCTGGTTCTACTATTCTCCAAGGCTTGGTTATGAGTCTCGGAGGCGTAGGGTTAAGTAATCCTATCTCAGTTGCCAGAGTATCACCCATAGCCGCCGCCACTGCCGCTAGGTATGCTAGAGCCCATACCTGGCCTCCAACAAAGGCTTCGAAGACAGTCATTGACGCAGCTACTATCCCATTAGCTAGAACATTCTTCCAACTACGTGCACCACCTTTCTCCTCAGCCACACCTAGGCTACGCTTATAGTCATATCTCCACTTTGTTACAAGGCCAGCCATAATATGAAAGGATAATAGTATTAGAAACCAGTTCCAACCACCAAGTAGTATTACGATCAAACCTATAACAAGACCAGCTATGAGACCAGTTTTGTCAACAAGACCTTTACGTATCGACAACAAGCCAAAGCCAACTACAACAAGAACTCTCAGTACATAGTCTACCACGGTTATCAGTGTCAACTATTATCCCTCTACTAGCGGCAACTCAGCCGTCATATCTGGATTCTCCTATAGGCGGGGTAGATGCATGCTTATAAAAATACTCTGTTTCACACACATTTATTCTTTTACTATAAGAGGGCAAGTATTATGGCTGCGGTGAAAGGTACTGTAAAGTTATCAAAGCTTGCTAGAACACCAACGCTAAGGAGCTCCACTATAGTAGCTACCGTACAAGCAACCAGTATTTTGGGAATCATAGCCGCAATGTTTACGGAGTAACCAGTTAGAAACATCATCAACACTAGGCCCACGACTGCTCCAAGGAAGCCGAAGAAGAACATGCTCAGAGAACCCTCTATGCTCTTCCTCCACTTGACCCCCTTGTCAAAGATCATGTGTTTTCTCTTGAGCATTGCCGGGACTAGTGATGCGAATCCATCACCCCAGGCCATTATCATGGTTGCTACTACAACTATTTCCGGCTTATTGTAGAAGAATAAGACGAGTACGAGGATAGATATGATATAGTAGAGTGGACCATAGACGTGGAGTTTATCGTATTCCGATACAACCATTGTCTTAGATAACGGGTTGTTTGGACGGCTGAGCCCTACTAAAACCATCAATGCTAGGATAACTGTGACGAGTATAGGGTAGAAGGGATGTTTAAATAGTGGTAGTACTATTATTGAGTCACCAGCAAATAAGTGTATCATTCTACGGGTAAAGTAGGGAGACCATCCCTTCTTGATTCTTATCTTCTCAGCTACTAGGATAAGGCCAACAACGTATAATAGTACTAGTATTGTGAGAACAATTGAGAATGGATCAAATATTTCATTCCACATGCCTTCCACACCAGTCCACTATAGTGTCTACACCTGCTATAGTAGACGATATATGCAAGTAGTAGAAAAAACTATTTTTCGAGGAGGCTTTGTGATACAATTGTTTTAAGCTAGACTTATATCCTAAGAAACAGTCATATAGCAACGAACCATATGGGTCAGAAAAGGCGTCCGTGAAACCATTTAGAGACCTAGGGTGTAAAGACTATGAGCTATGGTAGGATGTTTTCAATAATACTGGTAGCAGTATTGGTCTCACAGCTACTCGTACCAGCTGTATATTCTAGTGCTACATCACCATATATTTGGATAAGATATGCCCATACAAGGATACCAGCTGTAACCACTATAGGAGGCAATGAGGCTGGAACAGTAGCAGATCTCTACGTATCAGTAGCCTACCCTGGAAGCGGTATAGTATACTTTAGTGCTGAACCATTAACAGAACTCGACACCCAAGCGACTGCTAGGATAGCAGCGCTTGTCGCCTCAACAATAGCTGGTAAGAGCTTCACTGCCTACGACTTCTTCATTAGGATAAAAAGCCCGAGCCTCATAATAGGTGGGCCTAGTGCTGGTGCAGCTATGACTGTAGCAATTCTCAGCATATTCTTGAACCAGACACTCAATGAGAGCGTTATGATGACGGGAATGGTGTGCCCAGATGGAAGTGTCGGTCCTGTTGGCGGCATACCAGCTAAATTAGAAGCTGCTGCAGCATCGGGTATCAAGGTCTTCCTAATACCTATTGGGCAGAGAGTAGTCTATGAGAGGGAAATAGTTAAGGAACCCATACCGGGAGGATACATTATACGTACAAAGTATACTCCAGTAGACCTAGTAGAATTAGGTAAGAAACTCAATGTCACTGTAATAGAGGTTGCTAGTATACGTCAAGCATTCTACTACTTTACTGGGCTAAACATTAGTTTAAACATGACGAACGTTACTCTACCATCACTCCCCGCTAATGTAACCAGCATTATTAATTCATGGACACAGGATTACTTGAAGAAGGCAGAAGACGCACGTAAGGAGACCTTGAACCTTGTCTCAAAGATCCCATACCCGATAAAATACGTTATAGAGAAACACTTGAATAACTCGGTAAACCTTGAGAAAGAGACGTACAACTACTTGAACCAGAGCCAGTATTATCGGGCAGCGAGCGCTGCGTTTACATCCTATATTGAGGCTAGAACAGCCTTAGAGTACTCGAAGATATACCTAGATAATACTAGGCTTATACGGCTTTCAGATGAGGTAAACAGTACTCTCGCAACAGTTAGAGCAAGGGTTATGAGCTATAATCCTACAACTCTATCCGGTTTCGAGGCAGCCGCTACAGCGAGATACCGGTATTATCTAGCAGAGTTGACCTACAATGACTCCGTTAACGCGATCAAAAGCGGTATTAGCAGCTGGTCTGACCTAGATAGAGTAGTCTATCTCCTAGTATACTCTGAGGCTAGAGCAGACTCAGCTCTCAAGTGGCTTGACCTGGGCTCAATAGAGTCGCCAGTATTCAATAAGCAGGCCTTAGAGGGTATTGCTGAGACACTAATAGGTATTGCTAGAAGTAGTTTCGCATACCTTGAAACCCTAGCCGGGGATCTTGGGTCGAAGCCTCCAAGCTACGATGAAGCCCTAACAAATGTTAACTTAGCTGAGCAAGCCTATGCTAGCGATGACTATTATGGCACTATTGCAGCATCAATACATGCTACTGCTGCAAGCGTTGTAGCTATCCATGAACTGTTTAAGACTGCTATAAGCAGTATAGTACAGGTTGTTGGAAGAGAGAGTATTGCTTCGATTAGAGAGACATATGATATGGGTGTTTTACCATTAGTAGCATTAAGCTACTTGGAGACCGCGAAGGCTCAAGGAAACCTGCAGGAGAACTGGGCTACAGTAATATACTACTATATGCTTGCCTCACTATACTCCCAGGTGTTAAAGACTCTAGTTGAGGCAAGTATACCGAGGCCCACCTTAACTACAACCATTACGGCTCCACCGACATTTATTGTCACGAAGATAAGAACTGTTACGACAACAGAAACCGTTACTGAGACTGAAACAGTTACAACAACTGCTACAACAACTTTAGAGAAGACTACAACTGTTACCGAGACTAATACTGTGAGAGAAATACATACAACGACGCTAACATCTATTACTACGTCGACGAAGGAAGTAGTTAGAATGGGCTTCATAACTGTTACACAGACAAATCTACCGATATCGGATTACCTAGGGTACTTGATACTAGAGTTACTCGTTGGAGTCTCGCTAGGTATTATAGTGATTGGAGTAATCTTCGAGCTCCGTAAGAGGAGGAAGTAGTCTCCCTATTCTTTTTCTTCTCTAAGCCTAAGAGCACCCCATAGTCTAAACAACGTTATAGAGGATGCGAGCAGGGCAAAGCCTATGAGAGCTGAAAGCAGGCCAGCTGCAACTTCACCAGTACTCGATAATGATACACTATTGGCGAAGAAGACCACTGATACTATGATTAATATGATGGCTGTAGCAAGCAATGTTTTCGATGATCCTTCTCCCTTGTTTTCAACCAATTCTCAACCCCATAGAAGTTCTACTAACAACTTAATTGAGTTAAACTCTAGGTTTACTATACTAGTATAAAACCTATTAAACAATGATACAGCTCTACTTGCTCCAACACCGTTATGGCCAACCATGTTTAATACTATACTTGTAGTTGATGGGTTAATTATAATAACTAATAGTATTACCGCTATTGTTGCCCAGATATACTTTAGAGTCTTCTTAGTCGCTACAACATTTATGGGTTTTGGTGAAAATAGCTTGTATACTAGGGTTCTCATAATAATCCATAGAATATATGTTATGATGATCCCAGCGATATAGGTTAATCCTCCTAGTATTAGGTGGGCTTGCGCTAAGAGGAATAGTGTTACTGGATAGACTAGGATGCTTGCTATGATAAGCATTATCTCAACAATAAACATGAAGTAAGAGTCTCTTCCCTCAGTAATAGTCTCCGCTAAACTAGCTAGTTCTGCTAGAAGTTTCCTCCGAAGCTCTAATCCTCTATCATATAGCAATATATCCTTATATAGAGAGTATGCTGTCGCTACGATAATTAGGGATACTAGTAGATAGGATATTTTTGATACCAACATAATAGATAGAACTTCTCTAACTTCTATTAGTCCTAATAGTTCTGTTATTATTGGAGAGAACTGTGTAAGCAATATAATTGAAGCCAACATGTAGTATACAGTTATAGCTATGACAACGTGTTTACTGCCAAGTATCCTCCTCATATTAAGGGAAGGATACTTTATGAATACCTCGCCGATAGCTAGCATTAATATTATCGTTAACACCATATATAGTGACACAATGTCTAGTAGACCGACTAGACCACTAGCACCCGATAAAATAAAGAAGACTAGTAGATGCCTCAACGAGACCCTCATAGACCAGATTATATTAAACGATAATAGGACATAGCCGACAACAAGTAGAATAGACGAGGTCAACGATAAGGGTACGGGTGGAAGCCTAGATATAGAGAGAGCCAAGTACACTGCAAACAATAGGATCACTAATGCTGTATACTTTACATATGATGAGTACTGAGAACTCATATATTCACCTTCCAATAACGTCTAGTATTCTCTCAACAATAATATCCCTACTAGCCTCCTCTATAATACTGGTCTCAACACCTCTTTCCTCCAATAATCTAAGATTATCTTTCACTCCTACCCGTTTACCAGCTACTATTAGATGAACTTTCTCAAACCCGCTCTCCTTTAACCTCAGCACTTTTTCATATAATTCCATATCATTATCGCCTTGAATATGTGCTAATATAACTAGCCTGGTGTTCCTTGGATGCCTTGAAGCTTTTAAGATGTTTTTAGCGAAAGCTTCTAAGTCTGGTTTACCTTCATATAGCCATGGGACATTTGATAGAGTTTCAATTACGTTGTTTAATATTGTCTTGCCTTGACCTACCTCTACTATACCATTAAATGATGGAGCTCCGACCACTAATCCGACACCACTACCACTTGAGAGAAGTCTATTCGTAATTGATGCAAAGGCTTCTGAAGCTTCTTCAAAGAATGAGGGCTTACCCGTAAACGATGCCTTGGTTAATAGTAGTGCAAGGAGTATCCTACTACCGGTTTCAAGAATGTATTCTTTTACGTAGAGTTCTCTATGTCTTGCAGTAGTTTTCCAGTCAACTAGTTTTATCGGGTCACCATAAACGTATTTTCTTAGACCGTAGAAGTCGTAGCCTAAACCTCTTAGATTACTCTTGAAGCCACCACCAGGTACTATTTGTGTAAAATATCCCATGGGAGGTGTTTTTACTTCATGTATTCTCGGCTTGAACCTTATTGTCTGGGCTCCCTTTATTTTAACTCTATTCCTTAACCCGATAAGTCCTAGTGGATCATATACTATTACATCTGATAGTATTCTATGCTTGCCAACCCTACCTCTAATACTATACACAATCTTTTTCCCCATATTGCCTTCTACTCCTATAACATGTTTTTCAGAGAATCCTAGGGTTAGAGAGTATTCTTTAATAGACAGTAAAACTGGTATTTTAGACTCATTATATACCTCTAGCTCTACATGTGCTTGAGAACCAGCTAGACCCGTGCTTGTCCTCCTATATACCTTAACATTAGTCTTGTATAGTAGTGGTATGACTATTAATGGGAGCATTAAGACTGGTAGAGTAAGCGATAACACTAGTATGAAGGTATCGTAGGGTAAGAGGATGAGACTAGATAATATAAAGAGTAGGGCTAAGCCCACAAGATATAGTGTCTCCCTACGTATAACGTATCCCTGAAACCCTAGAAGCCGTGACAACATATCTCCGAGAACACTCATATAAGGCATACCTTAGCGTCTAGTCGGCTCTAAGCAATCCTATATTATCTCCGGGTATAGTGTTTTTAGCCTCCTAGACAAGGAATTATCGTGTCCAGCTATATATCTCTAACACAAAGTATTGTTGGAGAACTCTTTGCGTGATGAAAAATGGGGTTCCATGAACCAGTTCATATAAAGGCTAAGAAGGGAGATATAGCTGAAAGAGTAATAGTAGCAGGAGACCCCGCACGTGTAAAACAGTTGTCGAGTTATCTCGAGAACCCCCGGCTAGTTAATGAGAACCGTGGATACCTAACATATACTGGCTTATACAATGGTGTACCAGTAACCGTTGCCACCCATGGCATAGGTGCTCCTTCAGCCGCAATAGTATTTGAAGAACTCCACATGCTCGGAGCTAAAGCTATTATAAGACTAGGTACTTGTGGAGCACTAGTAAAGGGCTTAAAGATAGGAGACTATATCGTCGCAACGGGAGCAGCTTATCCCCATGGCGGTGCTACTCTCGGAATGTATGTTCCTGAAGCATGTATGGCTACTGCACCAGACTTTGAGTTAACGAGACTAATAGTAGAGGAGCTTGAAAAACTTGGAGAAAAAACCGTTCTAGGACCAGTATTTAGTAGCGATGCCTTCTATGCGGAGGACCCGGAGTTCGCTAAGAGATGGGGTAGTAGGGGCGTAGTGTGCGTGGAAATGGAGGTTGCAACGCTATTTGCGCTAGGATTAATACGAGGCTTCAAGGCGGCCGCGGTATTAATGGTTAGTGATAGCCTGGTAGAACCCAGTGGTTTTGCCGATGCAAGAGAGCTAGCTCCACGTGTTGACCGTATATCCAGGGTAGTATTCAATGCTATAACAAGGCTTAAGCTTTAATGAAGTGATAGACAACTAATATTATTGAGAACGCAGTGATTAAGTAGCCTAAGAGAACTGCTGGATTATCGTACAATGTTTCCTCAACGTATAGGGAGTAAGTTGAAGCCAGCTGCAATAATATGAAGGGGTGAAGGACTATGTATCCCTTACCCGTTATCTCAGCTATTTTTTCGGGTGGAGGTGGAGGATAGTGGCTCTCATCGAGTATTATCAAGGTTTCAGTAGGCTTTGAACCCATGCTTGCATACTTGAATAAGTCTAGGACTAGTTTTGTATAGTTTATATAGTTTGAAGACTTAGCGAGCATTAAGTTTATGAATAATGAACTATCGCTTACAACTATCAAGACATCATCACTGCTTAAACGCTTAGCTATACCAACTACCCTACCGTCAAGAGTCTTTCCCAGAACAACGGTGTCCCCTGTATAGCTTATGCTTGATGCATAATTCAACAAGACCACGTCTTCCGCACCATTGAAACCAAATAATGCTACTGGATAGGGTGATCCATAGGAAGTTCTAATAATTGCTCCAGAAACGCTTACGCCAAATCGTCCCAGCAGGTTATTAGAGGTATTTGCTTCATCAGCAACTACTAGTGTTAGACTATAGTCTCTCATTAGACTACTTATTAGCTCGTAGTCTCTCTGCTCTAGGGGTGTTGACGGCGCTATGTAGACATATATTATTCTCTTCAGGCTATGTGTTTTAGCTAAAACCATAGAGTCAATTACACTATAGGATTCTACAATAGTATACCCGGTTCTAGATAATAGTTCACCCATATATGATGTACCATTCCATTCCGGGTTAAATATAGAGGGCATACCTGCATGAAGAGCATATTGTATCTCAACTATTCTACCTGGGGATGAGAGAGCGAAGATAAAGGCAACTATAACTAAGCCGTATATAAACCATTTTAACGACATTTCTCTATCCTCTCAAGCAACTCGTCTAATACTTCTTCACCGACAGCTACCCTCTCATCAGCAAATATTGTTCTCTCATAGAGCTCTACTAACACGCTAAACGGTTCATAACAAGTTGTCCCATTGAGTTTCTCTAAGTGTTCGCGAGGAGTCTCCCAATAACGTCGAGGATAACCCTTAGATGATAGTAGCTTCAATGCTCTCATATAGTATTCTACTATGATCCTCGCATACTTGTCTTTTCTTAGAGGAAACTCGCTGAAAACTTCCTCCCGCGTACCTGCTTGTGTAGTTGGTAGAGGTGATTGTATTGTTGAGTAGAGTATTACTCCAGCTATTATAGAGCTTAAGGCCAAGACTGCTACGAAGAGAATAGGGTTAGCGGTACCCGTTACCGTTGAAACACGTTCTCCTCGGACACTGGTTAAGGGTTGTCTCAACGCTACCATGCTGAGATTTATCTCTGATTCATTAACCGTTAGAATCATGGATAATACTCTAAAGGATTCTCCACCTATACTTACCTCTCTTTTCCTCTCCTTGCCTGATGAGAGTTCTGCTAATATTTTCGCAGCCTTCACCTTAACGTCGTAGTTCTGTGAGGATAGTATGTCCGCAATTGTACTTGAAGTAGATTTTAGTGAGCCTAGACTCAAGTATGCTCCATTAATTGTTAGCCCAGTTATAGAGAGCAAAGACGATAGCTTAACCGCGTCTTCGAAGCTTAAAGTTACGTTGAGTTTAAGCACTTCGTTTTTTAGTAATGTAAAGTATTGCCAAGCTAAGCCTATTTCCCCGCGATATAGTTCGCTACTAATAGTTTTCATCAACCTTATTATCTTAGCAATACCTGATGCATGGTATTTTCTAAGTATTTGGCTCGTATTGTTCAAGTATTCTGCCAGTTTGATCCTATCGATAGTGAAGCCTAATGGCGTACTAGTATTGAGTGCTTCTGCTACAAGTAATAGAATATCTATTCTACCATTATCTACTAGTTTTTGGAGGACCCTACGTATTCTATTAAGCAATAACTCCTTGACATCCATATTATTGGCTACATTGTATTCTTTCACATACTCAGCCAACACGGGATCCGTCTTTTCTAGCAATCCTATTAGCCAGTCTCTACGGACTTCCTCATAGTTTTTTAGGAGAGTTATTAGACGCACTGGATCAATTATTACCGCTCTATCATATACATCCTCAATGCTAGCTAGTAGAGCGAGACTCATATAGTCAAATCTACTCATCCACGGAGTACTAGTGTTATTCAAGTACTCAAATAACTTGTTTGAAACTTGTATCATCGAGTCATTATCTAATACTATATTGAATAATTCTAGTAATTGTAGTACTTCTTTTAGAGAACCATTGTTTAAACGCGTCAATATTATTAGACTATTATTCAACAATGTTTCTAGTTTATCAATTGAAATTGCTAGTGGTACTCTTCCTATATCTTCTCCATGCCGTCTTAATCCCTCGGATAGAATTTGAGGAGTACTAAATAGTAGAGATGCAAGTATTAGGATTAATATTGTTTGCGCTGTTACACTTTTATTAAAATATTTTGTAAAGTACATGAACTCATCTCACAGTGCTTTGTCTTCCACTACTGATTACCGGGGTTGTTATGCCAGTCATTTTTGCTAGCATTACTGCTAGTAGTATACTTGTTATACCGAGTAATAATGGTATTAGGGTCATCCAAACGTAGACTCCTTTCTCGGGGTTTGCTTTATACAGTATTATTCCAGCTCCAACCAAACCAATTATACCGCCAATTATATAGAATAACATTGCTAATGACAACGCATTGTATCTCGTAGCACTAACATATACTAGATTTGAACGATACTGTACCGCTAGAGCCCTACTACGTGGATTATATAGTGAACCACTAGCAGTAATATTACTACCTGATACATTAGCCGTACCAGTAACCGCGAATGTAGGTCCCGTTGAACCCGGTATATAGACTTGATAATCTATGAGCCCCCTCACATGGATGAGATGTGTTCCCTCAACATATCTTCCATTCTCCGTAACGGGTATCCGGTACTCATCGGTTCCCTGGACGAGTATGGCTGTACCAGTGGCAACAAGTATTGCTGGTAACAGGATTGCTACTAGCATTAAAACAGTATACTTGTCCACTAACTTTTC
The DNA here is from genome assembly GCA_027030065.1 of Desulfurococcales archaeon. GTDB lineage: Archaea > Thermoproteota > Thermoprotei_A > Sulfolobales > WANQ01 > JALWGO01. The sequence continues at coordinate 23,205 of JALVFK010000205.1, forward strand.
ACCAATATATTTTAACCGTTATTGCTAGTAAAAACCTTTATCTATACCATAATAGAGATCGGTCTTCAAGGAAGCTTATTAGTTAACAACACGTTATCATTGCTAATAGGCTAAGAGAAAAGGAGAAGACGAGGGATACCGAAGAGAATAGGGTTTGGGAAAGTGTTCCGCTTTATAGTTAGATCTAAGCGTGATGCGGATGCAGTAAAAGCGGTTATAACGAGATTCTATGAAGCATGGAATATAGATGTCGTAACCCTACATGGAGCTAGGAGTATTGAAGAGGTCTCCGAGAGACTTAGAGGAATCTTAGCGAGTGATAAATATAATATAGTGCTCCTTGGACGCGAGGACCGTAGAGTCGTTGAAGCCTTAGAAGATAGGGTACCAGTTAACACAGTAGTACATATGGTTCCTCGTGCACGTATAAGGAATACGCGTCTAGAACACCTATATCATGAAATAGAAGTTGCTCGGAGCAAGATTAGGTTAAGAGTTACATGGCTTAGAGAAGACAAAGTCTACTCTCTCACTAGTAGAGGCGATAAACTAGAAGCATACGATTATAATCCAGCCTATGACTTATTTCTAGGTATTGGCGGATGGTTTAAGAAACACCTTGAAAGAATAATTGGAGGCCCCGTAGGCAATAATCCATTAATTGTTAGAGGGATGGGTGGCAGACACTACATATATAATGGTAGTAGGCTTTACGCCGAACTACTAGTACCCGATGAAGGACTCGAACCCAAGGGAGACTTAATTGGCACCACTGATCCATTAGATGTGAGTCTAGAAGACTTAATTAGAGTTAACGCTGATGTGATTAGGGTTCACGAGCAGATCAGTCTAAGGATATTAGAGTACTTTAAGGATAAAGTTGACGTAATAATAGTACCCTGGAGTGGTGGTAAGGATAGTACAGCTGCACTCCTATTAGCGGTGAAAGTGTTTGGAAGAAACCGTGTTAGACCAGTATATGTTGATACCGGAGTAGATTTTCCATGGATTAAACCCTACCTAGACCATATAGCCGAGAAACTCGGGATAAACTATAGCGTAGAGTATGCTGGAATTGATAAGGAAATAATTGAGAATAAAAGAGAAATGCCATCCCACAATAATAGATGGTGTACTATGCTGAAAATAGAAGCAGTACACAGGTTCATAAGAAGACATAAAGGATTAAGGAAACTCCTAGTTCTCGGCGACCGGGATACTGAGTCCGAGAGAAGAAGTAAGAGACCAGTTGTCAGGGTAGAAGACGAGGAAACCATTGCTGTTGCACCATTGAAAATGTGGAGTACAATGCACGTACAATTATACTTGCTGATGAATAATGTAGAGTTAAACCCATTATATGAGCACGGTTTCTACAGACTTGGATGTTACATATGCCCGGCTCTCCGTAGCTGGGAGCTAAATATAATGGTAAACGACCCAGAGATAAATAAGAGTATCAGGAGCCTACCTCTATACAGATATTTTATAGAGTTGAGGAGAAAGCCTACAACCCTCAGTTAATTACTAAGACTTGGTCTTTAGAAACCCTTATCTCCTTTATACCCAGAATAATCGCTATATCCATAAGTAAATCCGGGTCGTGGCGTAGACTGTTACACCAATCACAAAGAAAGACTGTTGCATCAACAGAACCCTCTAATAATCCTCTAGCAATCCTCTTTGCCCTCTCCTTGACCTTAGGTATCTTTTCAAGCTCTTCTAAGACTTGTCTCCCCCTCTTACCCGATATATAGTAGTTTATCGATGCCTGGGTAACCTCTAGTAGTCGAGAGGCATCAACTTGACTCAACTTATATTCTTGGACAAGAATCTTCGCTATAAGTGCCCGCAGGGCTGGAAGGATTCTCCGAGTATAAACCTCACAGTAGAGTTTAGCCAATTATACCGCCACATAAGAGTATTCCTACCAATATAATATGATATCTTATGAGACTATTTAAACTATTGCAATCTTACAATAATGTACTGGAATAATTTAAATTGAGGTAAAAAATTCATACACCCCGATAACAAAAACTATTCACGGCCCCGCTGTCTCACACCACCCGAAACCCCATCTGGGGGATGAAGATGAAGGTGGTCGGTCAAGCGGGGTACATCCAATAACATATAACATATTTATTCCTTGCAGCAGCCCTCATACTAGGAGATGAGCGTGCCCCCTCGCGCCCCCTAGAGAGCCCTCACAGTAGGGCGGTGACTAGGTCGGGCCGGAAGCGATCCCCCTTCATCTTATTAGGCTGTGATGAAGTCTCTCGTACTAACAGTAATCTTTGTTCTGGATGGTGAGCGCGCTCTTCGCTGAGCCTTTCCTAGCTGACATGCTTCGAGATAGAAGAGTATTTTATCCTTAGAGAACTATTTTTCTACGGTGGCTTTTGTATGGGCTTGTTGAAGGGTGTTCTTGTAGGCTTTGTATTAATGATAGTGCTTGGATGGATACCTTTCATAGGCCCCTTTATAGCGGGATTTGTCGCGGGTTATCTTGCTGGTGGCGGATGGAGTACTGGACTAATAGCTGGTATATTGTCTGGTGTAGCAGGGGCTATCATATTGGCTGTGATAATATCTTTTCTTGGCGCAATAATACTAGGGCCGCTAGGAGCTATAGTAGGCGCGGTTATAGGTCTTGGTATTGGACTGGGATTGATAATAGCCTATATCGGCAAGATACTTATTGCAGCCGTAGGAGGGTTAGTGGGAGGACTTATAGCTGGTAAGAAGAAATAGGATTACATGGTACAGTGGAGATGATTAACGAGATAATAGAGTGGCTGAAGAATAGGAAAGAAGGCCTTGTTATAGCTTGCATAGGGAATGAGCTTAGATGTGATGATATAGTAGGACTCCTATTCTGCCGACAGCTTGCAGACCAGTGTGGCTTGAAGATTAAGAGCTTAGAATGTCCTGGAGGGCTAGAGCTATGTACTCATAGGCTCTCAGAGATAAAGCCTCAAAGACTACTCGTAGTTGATGGTGTTAAAGCCGGCTTAGAGCCTGGTAGTATTGTTTTTACGTGTAGCTTAGATGATATAGTATCCTTTGAACCCATAACAACTCATAACCTGCCATTAGATGCTGTTATAAGGTATATTAGAAAATCTATTCCGAGTATTAGGGAGGTCTGCTTGCTTGGAATCCAAGTATCATGTCTAGACATAGCTGGTGAACCAAATAAGCATGTAGTTGAGGCTGCAGAAAAGCTTGTAGACCTTATATGTAATACATTATAGGGTTTCCTAGAATAGTTTTATACGCTT
>JALVFK010000206.1 GCA_027030065.1 Desulfurococcales archaeon
ACTACGTGAATACACGGATACACGTTGCACTCGTATTTTTCGGGCAAACCATTAAACCCCTTATCGAATACTTCTACCATGCTAGGAGGAGTTAAGGGTTGATTAAGCTACTGGTCCTCGACCTAGATGGAACCCTCTGGGACCACTTAGACGCTAGTAGCCTCACTCCACCCTACACTAGGATTGGAGAAGACACTGTAGTTGACTCCCAGGGAACAAGGATCACATTGAACCGGGGTGCTCGCTGGTTTCTCGCAAAAGTCTATGGGAGAATAACTCTTGCTGTAGCCAGCTGGAATGAGTGGAGCAAAGCCTATGAGCTTCTACGAGTCTTCGGATTAGACCATTATTTCGGGTATTTAGGAATAGAGCCTCATCCCCACAAACACCTAGTACTGGAGAAGATACTGAAATGGTATAAGCGTAGATACGGAGAGACACTGCGCCCAGATGAGATACTATACGTTGACGATAGACGCATACACTTAGAAGACATTTATAGGCATATAGGTAGGATAAGATTCCTCCAAATGGGAGTAGATATCCAGGACTTCTACGAGCTTTATAGGAGATTAGAGGAGCTTGGCTTAGGGTAATTATTTTTAATACCATTACATGGATCAAGCTTATTAGATTAGAGCAATATCTAGGACTCCATGTCGTTAACGAGCTTGTGAATATTCTAGTTGGTGGAAGATAGTGCTGGGCTTCTATCAGGCATTAGTGTTAGCATTGCTGGCTGGTCTAGTAGGTCTTGTTGCCTGGGGTAGGGTTGAACGTCACTGGGTTAGTCTCGGAGTATTATTAGTACTACTTGTTTCTGGTGCTGTTAGCCCTGCCGAGGCTATTGGCTATATTGACTGGGATGTTCTCGGCTTAATCCTCGGTATGAGTATATTGACTGTTTTCCTAGAAGAGTCTGGTCTCATGGAGCTTGTCGCAAGGTTTCTTGAGAAAAAACTTAATACTCCTTGGAAGCTCGTGTTTGGTTTAAGCCTTATGGCTGGTATTGTTAGTATTGCTTTAGAAAACGTTACGGTTGTTTTACTCTTTGCTCCAATTACTCTTAGATTAGCTTTGAGGATGGGGTTGAACCCTATACCAGTGTTGATAGGTGTTGCCCTAGCCTCCAATATGTCTGGTTCAGCTACAATGATAGGTGATCCACCAGCTATCCTCACGGCTGGCTACTTTAACCTAGCTTTCACTGATTTCATATGGTATGGTTGGAGGCCTTCAATGTTCTTCCTAACACTCATACCCATGATTATAGCTTGCCTCGTATTAGCGTTTATCGTTGTTAGAGAGGTTAGGAGGTATACTAGAGTAGAAGTAGAAATGGTGCCAGAGGAATTCGACTATGATAGAGCGTTCTTATTGGAGGCAGTATTGTTTCTTAGCGTAAAGATAGTATTGCTTAGCCTTAGACACGTCTTAGGAATACCGTTATCACTAGCAGCAGCTGTTGGAGCAGGAGGACTAATAGTTACGAGACTCATCCACCGTGATACAGCTTCAGTAAAAAAGGCGTTGATAGACGGGTTTGAGTGGAAGCTACTATTATTCCTAGCTGGTGTCTTCACGTTATCGGGAGCTTTCGCTAAACATGGTTTAGCCGGAATGGTTGCTAACTGGATATTATCGGTGGGCTCAAAGGATCTCTTCAGTATAACGAGCCTCCTCGTATGGATATCTGTTCTAGTATCAGCCGTAATAGACAACGTCCCCTATACTGCTACAATGCTACCAGTAGTAGCAATAATCTCTCATAACCTTGGAGTAGAACCCATAACTATCGCCTGGGCTCTCCTACTAGGCCTAACCCTAGGAGGAAACCTAACCTACATAGGTGCATCAGCCAACGTGACCGCAGTGAGGATCCTTGAGCGTAAGGGATATAGAGTGAGCTTCAAAGACTTCATAAAGATAAGCTTCCCATTCAACACTGTTAGTGTTGTAACTGGATGGATACTATACGAGATCTTCTGGATCATACTATGAGATAATAAAAAGAGAACACATTAGAAATAGAATAAAAGTATGAGTATGGTATCCTTGGTGTTCTAGCCTTTCAGCCACTTCATGTTCTCTAGTATCTTGTCTAGTCTTGCCCTAAAAATTCCTATAGCATAGTCGCTTATTCCTCCTATCCAGTAAACGTATTCCTTGTATTGTATTAGGCCATTACCGAATATTACTCCGGGCCTATCACCATAGGCTTCTACTAGTCCATCTGGTTCTAGGAGATAGTTTGTTATGCCTAGGAGGTTGCCGTCGTTATCGAATACTGCCAGGCCGTTACGGTAGATGAAGTCTTCTGTAACGCTATGCCATCCCACGAGGTACTCGTTTGAGCCTATCTTTAAGGCATTGGTTGATAGACCCATTTTGAGCTCCCATTTCTCAAGGGGGACTACTGGTCTAAGCGTTTCTAGCTCCATTGTAGCGTTTTCTATATCCGCTACACCCCACCATATCACCTCTATTGGGCCGATCCTATAGGATCCTATATTCAATAGTATTGATGGTCGAGTAAGCATTGAGACGTGATTACCCTTGAATTCTAGGAAAGCGCTATCCTTCCATGCCTCTGGGACAAACTCCATGCCTCTATGGATTATGCGGAAGTATTTCTTCGATAAGACCTTGTAGTCTCCATCTAATACCGCATAGCCTTGGAGAGGCTTATAGTTTCCATCCATATCAGTTATAGCGCGAGCAGTATAGAGGATATGGTATTTCTCATTATATTTTACTACTCTTGGATCCTCGCAGCCTACGAGCTCCCATGGCTCCGATGTCCATATGACTATACGTGTCTTAAACTCTCCATCGAGTTCTCCGCGGGGCTCCAAGAGTTCCCTCATATCTAGTTCAAAGACACCTATACTTGATATATACCAGTAGTAGTCGAATATGAGGCGCGGGAATATGAGGAGCTTCTCTCCCTCAAGTACTGCTCCGGGATTAAAGGCGGCTATAGGCTTCTTCCTCAAATAATTGACTACTCTAATATTCTCGGGTGAAATATAGGCTATTCTCTCGAAAACCCTAATGCTCTGCCTCTTCCTAACGCTGGGACTCTTCTTTAGGAAATCCATTACCTTCTCAGCCAATACTGTTTCCATACCAGTCTTACCGTGCCAAGACATACAGTAGACCCCTATACCCATGTAACATGGTGCACCAGTACCCGGGGAATTATAGTTTACGCTAATCAACAAATAGAGAGTATTGAGACTTCGAAGAAATAGAATAATACCACTTGC
>JALVFK010000207.1 GCA_027030065.1 Desulfurococcales archaeon
AACCATATGCCAGCTCCCATGTTAGCCCATGTGTCTTGGAGGCCGAAGCCGAGGATCAATCCTATAATTGCCGATAACCCTAAGCCAACGGTACTAGTATCTACTCCTATTATGGGGAGAACCGCTAATACTACGATAATGTATCCTAGAGCCTTGATAATACTTGTTAGAAGCCCAGTTATGAGTGCTGGTGTCTTCGCTTTTTCAAGCCCCCTCTGGAGCACGCCGGCAATTATCTTTACAATGATTACTCCAACAATCAATGCTACTATGAAAACTATTAGCTGGTATAAACTGAATCCAACAAAAGGTAAGGGGTTAGCCAAGACCTCGCTTATACTCAACTCTTACTAGCACCAAGTATCCCTGGATAGTAGGGTATAAAAAGAATATGATGAACTCCGTGAACTAGTCTTTGACCCTAACTAGCTAGCTCTAGGTTGATCTAAGCTTCTTTACCTCCTCTAATGCTAGATCTGCGTGTTTTTCCGCTGGCCTTATATTCTTCAATATCTTAACTATTCTTCCATCCGGGGATATAATGAATGTTACACGATTAGCACTAACCTTATCTCCTCTACGCCGGAGAACACCGTATTCCTCTATAACCTTGTTCTCAGCATCAGATAACAATTTGAACTTTAATCCCAGCTTATCGGCGAACCGCTTAATCTTATCTATGGGGTCATTGCTAACCCCCAATACCACCGCACCATGTTTCTCAAATTCTTCTAATAGCTCATTGAATCTCTGGGCTTCACGAGTACATCCAGAAGTCATTGCCCTGGGATAAAAGTATAGGACAACAATCTTTCCCTTAAAGTCGCTCAACCTAACCATGCTTCCATCATGAGCAGGTAATTCAAAGTCAGGTGCAGGGTCCCCTTCCTTTAACTTACTCTTACACGGCATTTCCTAGAACCTCTATAAATACGTGTATTATATGCTAGTATTTTTCACCATAAATAAGAATAACAGCCCATCCTCTCCATGTATATATAATTACTAGTAAAGTATGCCATAGGGCTCCTAACATAATATTAAGCTACTACACAATAATTAAGGTGTAAGCCATAGAAATAGTTGCATCAAAGGGTTGTAGAAGATGGGCTCTAGGAGGAGACGTTATAGGAGGGATAGGAAGAAGACCTACATTATCGCTGGAATAATGGGTGTGATCGTAGTTGTCTTGGCTGTACTGCTTGTAAACATATACTATAATGGCTCCGAGGGTAGTGGAGGGAACCTCGAGCAAAATAATATTATTGTCTCGTATAACGGGTCTACTTACACCTTCGGGTTCCCATATAATACTACTATATCTTATGCTTGGAGCCAGGAGATAGTCTTCCCTAACGGTACTAGGAGACCCTATGGTCTTGAATATGCTGGTGTGAAAAGCTATACAGTGCTAAACGTTACTGCTAAGAAGATGCTTGGCTCAGAGAAGCTACCCTTGTGGTTCTACGTAGTGTCAACTAGTAATAATGTTTCCAGACGAGTATACATTCTCTATAGTACTATCGCGTTACCATTGGAATTACTGGGCAAGCCCACATTGGCAATGGATCCAGTAGGTAAGGAAATGATTGAGACCAAGATAGGCGTGTATAACGCGTGGCATTATGTAAGCGAACTAACACCCCGCTCCAAGGAATGCTATGTTTTCAAAGGAGACTACTACTTCGACACGAAAACAGGGATATTGTTGAAGGAGGAGACAAAGTGTTATCCACCACCGAATTCAGGGTATCCTAGTGGAACCTATGTTTACTATGTGAGAGAAATAATAGGACTCAAAGAATAGCCTATTATGCACCAGGAGCATAAAAATTTAATACTTATTATGCACTAACAGCATAATATAGGCGTACCTTATGGCTGATTGGAGTAAACATCTTGATGCAGCCCGTAGATTTATTGAAGCCGCTAAGGCTTCATTGAATATAGCTCCCGAAGCAGTCCCCATACTAGTACACCGTAGCATTGAGCATATGATTATGGCTTTAGCCTACAAGTTTTCTCCAAGAGAAGCATTAACGCTAACCACTCATGGTCGTAGGAGAGCTTGGCTTGCACGATCCATTAATGAAGGCCTGGTACAGTATAGACTCCTAGTTATACTAGACGAAGTCGATAGAATCTATAAGCGTGGAACATATCTTCTAGAGGATGGCGAACTAGCTAGGAAGGCATTAGAGTTAGCTCGTGAAGCGTTAAGTATTGTTGAAGACGTTCTAGGTGCTAAGAGATGACCGCTCTACCATTAGACGTAGTTGAAGACTTCTTAAAAGATCTTGTAAGAAAAATAGCGGAAAAATGTAGTCTCCTCCAAGCAATACTGTATGGAAGCTATGCACGTGGCGACGCTAGAGGTAAGAGCGATATAGACTTATTGCTAATAGTTAGAGAAAAACCCTATGAATGCGAAGAATACGCAGTGAAAATAGCATCAGAAAACGGGTTCTCCATACTCCAACCAATAGCCCTAACCATTAACGACATCTATGAAAGCGATGAGAAAAGAAAACTGTATTATAATGCATTACTAGAGGGATTAGTAATCTATCATTCAACTGAAGCACCATTAACAAAAACTGCTCCCCCAGACTATGAGCCATGCCTCATAATAAGGTATAAGGCGCCCACTAAGAGCGTGCTTAAGAAACTCGTTGGGACGATTGTGATTTCTAGAGGATACAAGGTTAGAGCTAAGGGACTAATCGAGAAGCTGGGCGGGAGGAGAATAGGACCGGGGTTAGTTATAGTACCAGTTAAGAGAGAACAAGCCCTACAGCAATTATTTCAACAATTAAGAGTAGATTATCAGGTACTAGCAACAATACTAGTACCTAGGAACTTATTCGAGTAGAGAAGAAAACTACTTTAGATTACCCATTATTACGCGGTAAGCGTTTTTCCACGCTATTTTCTCGAGGTCTTCTCTCGTAAACCCGTTCTCTAACAACTTCTCGAAGAGCTTTGGTAGCCCGTCAATTGTTTCGAGTCCTTCTGGTAGCCTACTCGTACCCATGTAGTCTGTTCCTAAGGCTATTATGTCTACACCATAGTTTTCCTTGAGGTAGACAAAGTGTTTTACGAGATCGTCTATTGTAACTCTACCCTCACCTATAAAGTCTGCAACAAAGGTTACTCCTATTACTCCATGGTTTCTCTTCAAAGCATCTAATACATCGTCATCTACGTTGCGTGGATGATCTCGTATCCTTTTAACACATGCATGGCTTATTACAACTGGT
>JALVFK010000208.1 GCA_027030065.1 Desulfurococcales archaeon
TGTAGCCCATGACCGCTATCTTTGATGCGAGCCCCTTCTCTTTAGCCCATTTTGCAGCTGATGCAACGTCTTCTAAGTCTCCTCCACCCGGGTCTCCAATGTCCATTAACCTGTATTCTTCGCCATAGCCTGTTGAGCCGCGGAAGTTTGGTGCTACTACATGGTATCCCATAATGCTTAGCCCATTGATTAATACGTTCCAAGAATCATATACCTCGCTCCACGGTCCTCCGTGGACGTATACTATAGTTGGCCCTGGCTTCTCTCCCCTTGCTTCAACTATGTATGTTGGGACTTTCACACCATCACTTGACTCTATGGTTTCAAAACGGGTTTTACCTAGTCTTTCCTCAACTTCCTTGGGGAGAGGATTGTCTAGGATTACATGGTACTCGTTTTTCTCTAAGTCTACTTCATAGATTTTCGGTGGACTAGTTAGTGATGATGCGGAATAGTATGCTTTTCCATTGCTTACTGCAAGGTATCCTAGAGTACCTGGTGGAGAGGCTACAGCTTTACCATTTATGAATGCCTTAGTTCTACCATTCTTCTTTGCTACAACCCATATACCCCCGTCTTCCAGCCAATCATATACTAGGTGCTCAGTTGGATTGTATTCATAGTAGTCGTGGTACTTGAACTCCGGCTTATACAGTTTGTCTTCTCCCATATCGTAGACGTATAGCTTGTTGCCTCCACTATAATTTGACTCAAAGAGAATCTTTCCCTCACGGATCATGGGGTTCTTGTTAACTGAGCCCTCTCTAGGAGTATACACTTTGTATTCATTTGATGATAGGTCATAGAAGAATAGCTCCTGGCTCCTTGGATTCTTGTGTAGAAGCCCGGCTCCAACCACTATGTCTCCATCTATATCGGTTGGAAACATTATAGTATCCAAGTCCATTAGCTTCTCATAGCTCCCCTTCCTTGCAAGGTATAATCCCATGCCAGTAGCTGAAGCAGCAGAAAATACTAGTCTCTCACCATCCCAGACCATACCGAAAAATCTCATCGGAGGAGTATCCGCTAATAGCTCCTCTGCACCACCCTCAACACTCACGATGAAGGGTTTCTGCAACTCCATACCACGAGTAACATCACGCGTAAACACAACGTACTTTGACTTAGGAGTAGGCCTTGCTAAGCCATGAATAGGCTCTCTCGTAAGCCGAAGAGGCTTCCTTTCAACGGGGCTCATAGACCATAAGCTAAGCTCTCCCTCAACATTAGACACATACACAATCCTACCATGCGTAAAGCCGGCAACACTAATCATAGGCACTTTAACTAATTGTTCAAGTAATCTAATCTTATCAGTTAACTCCATACAAGAACACACCTCCACCCAGTTAAACCAACTATTCCTCCAGTTAAAACTAGCTATAAAACACTAAAATATATTAATGTAAGCAAAACATATCAGTCCTCCAGTAACGATAGTGATCTCTCATAACAATCCAGTAGATAAACTCCTCGTAAACAAATGACACTACAAAGCCCCTTATCTAAAGGGAAACCTTTAGAAAAAGACCTCTAATACATAGGTTCCCGTGTGGTATGCAGGGTTAATTTATGCGAGAAAATTAGAGAATTCTATGCGATAAATTAATCAAGCTCTTAAAGAGAGACATAGGGTGGCGGATACTAGGTATTAGTGGCTGGAGGGAGCATTATATTGGAGGAGTATTCGATAGATGTTGAGGAGCCTTTGTTAGATGAGATCAATGCTATTGAAGCCTATAGAGAAGGTAAGAAGAAGGGTGAAATAGAACTACTTAAATTAGAAGACATTCTCCCGGATGCGTAATGTAGGGTTAAGGTAGAACTATATCGATAGAATAACCTTACGGCGCGATAATAGTCATTCTATTACGGTGAGGAGGTCTATGAATTGAATTCTACGGATGTTGAGAGGGCTAGGAGGATAGCAAAGATAGTGTTGAGTAGATATTATGTTAGTCCTGGGTGGGTTAGAGAGTATAGTTTGTTTGAGCTATTAGTGGCTGTTATATTGTCTCAGCGGACTTATTGGAAGAATACTCGGAGAGCATTAGAGAGGTTTAGGGAGAGGTTTAAGGATCCGAGAGATGTCGTGGAGGCAAGTGTAGAGGAGATTGCTGAGACTATAAAGCCAGCTGGGCTCTACTGGGAGAAGGCTCGTGTAATAAAACAGTTGGCGTGGGAGATTGTGAGTGGTAGAATAGTGTTAGAGGATATCGTGAAACTACCATACGATGAGGCTCGTAGGAAGCTATTGGGGATTAGAGGTGTAGGGTTGAAGACGGCTGACGTGTTCTTAATGCTAGCTGGAGGACACCAGATTGTACCAGTAGATACTCATATTGCTAGGATAGCTAAGAGGACGGGAATAGTTGATGAGAAAGCAGGATATGAGGAGATAAGACGAGTTCTCGAGGAAGCAGTTCAGCCGGAGGATAGAGGGAGACTACACTTAGCTCTCATATTGTTTGGTAGAAGTATTTGTAGGCCACGTAAGCCGCGATGTAGGATATGTCCTATTAGAGAATATTGTAGCTACTGGTTGAGGAAAAAGGCTTAGACCTGGGTTCTTAGCCTCGGGTTAAAGATCTCGTCTACAGCGTAGGAGAACAATATTAGGCTAGTCTGTAGTCCCACGATTGCTATTATTGGTGCAAGCATGTAGTGGATGGTACTCAAGCTCATATAGGAGCCCTGAGTATAGGCATAGTTTAACATTACACCCCAGTTGAGCGTTGTTAACGGTAGTATTCCCAGGAAGTAGAGTCCAACAGAACCGTAGATTGCACCCGTTGTAGCGAATATGAAGTTGATGGCAATAAAGCTCATGAGGTTGGGCATTATTTCTCTGAAAACAATATGCCATGTTGGGAGCCCAAGGGCTTTAGCTGCTTCTATGAATTCTCTCTCCTTTAACGAGAGGACTTGAGAGCGAATACTCCTAGCTAGTCCAGCCCAAGCAGTAATGCTTAGTAGTAAGCCTACAACCCATGGAGTAGCCGCTTTGATAACCGTTGCCAATACTATTAGTAGGGGTAGGCCAGGTATAGTCATAACGATATCGGTTATAGCCATTAGTACCGCGTCTACCTTCCCACCCTTAAAGCCAGCAACCATTCCAACCGTTATACCGATAAACGTTGTTATAAAGCCAGCTATGAAGGCTATCTGCAATACTATAGGAGCACCCCACACTATCTCCGCCCAGATATCAGCACCAAAATAATCACATCCAAGAGGATGCTCTAATGATGGAGGCCACTTCAAGAGGGTTGGAGGAGCATAGGGTTCACATACATAGGTTTGCGGATACGGTACTATGAAGGGGCCTACAAGAGCCATCAATATATAGAATAATAGGAGGATGAAGCCTACGAAAGCCTTCTTGTTCCGAACAAGTATTTTCCCTGGTACTATAATCCAGTCTTCTATAAAGCCCTTAACCATTTCTCCTAAGGTCATTTTAGCAGCAATTTTCTCCGACACGGGCTACTCACCCATACGGCCACGCCTTATCCTGGGGTCAAGGAACCCGTAGAGTATATCAGCCAATAACGCCCCCGTTACCACCGCTATTACTATTATGTCGAAGGTCCCTATCATTAGGAACCAGTCACGATTCGTTATAGCCTGATAGAGCATCCACCCAACTCCAGGATACGCGAAAATGTATTCTATGAATATTGAGCCCCCGAACATGAAGCCTAAGCTAAGCATAAAGGAGGTGAAGAGTGGGAGGATAGCGTTTCGTCCAACATATGTTACAGTTATCCTACGAGTCGGGAGCCCACGTGCCTTAGCATAGGTTATATAGTCTTCACCCAACACGCTTATCGTACTCCCCCTCATTCCGAGAGCCCATCCACCCAAGTGGACTATAACCCACGTGGTAATGGGTAATGCGGCATGCCATAATACGTCAGCGATAAACTCTAAGTTGAAGCCGGGTGTAACGTTAGCGCTATAGAGTCCTCTAACAGGGAACCATTTCAACTGGAAAGCAAAGACTGTTAACAATAATAACGCGATAATGTATTCCGGTATACTACGGGTAATAGAGAACAGTAATGCTAAACCACTATCAAGCTTACTCCCATGCTTATAAGCCATAACCATGCCTATAAGGATACCCAAGCCAAAGCTAATTATAAGTGAAGTAGCAACAACCAAAACAGTCCAGGGGATACGGCTGGCAAGTAATTCTGCTACAGGTGTACCAGTACTAAAGGATATAGATACACCAAGATCACCGCGCAAGAACTTTGACATATAGTCAATGTATTGTTGAAGCAAGCTACCCTTAGGGACAAAAGGTGCAACGGATTCAGCTAGAGCTCTAGCAGTCTCATAGCTCATATAATACTGTCTTATGAAGGCTTGGGTTAAAGCCTCTATAGGGTCACCGGGCATGCTACGTACAACGAAGAAGGTTATAGAAGCCGCTACAAGTATCGTTAAAAACGCTATGATAACCCTCTTAACAATCCACCGCAACCCAGTAGCACCCTGCTATACGAGAGTATAGTTTGCCTACTAGACTATATATGGTTGGGGAGAACCCCACCCGAGGCGGATGAGGCTCCAATACTGCTTCCAAACTGTATCTATCATACATCTTATAACATAAAAAATAAGTTGAGTTTATGTTCTCTCTTTAAGTGTTTATAGAAAAACTATTTCCTCTTTATTGCATAGCCTATCGCTATACCTATTATCAATCCTAGTATGAATAACCCTATTGCTGCACCCCAGTTGGTTTCTGTTACCGTTTGTGTCACGGTGGTTGTTACTGTCTGTGTTGAAGTCTGTGTCACGGTTTGCGTTACAGTACCTGGTGCTGGTGCTGATGTAGTTGTTGGGCTTGGACTAGTTGTAGTCGTTGTTGGACTTGTTGTAGTGGTTGGTGTTGTTGTTATACCCCAGTACTCTGGGTTGGGTTTAACGAATCCATGGCTTATCATGAATGCTAATGCTTCTAAGTGGCCTCCAGCAGCGTTCTGCCATAGGTAGTAGTATTTCTGTGGATCAGGCCATATGAAGTGTTCTTTGTTGTAGAATATTACTAGCTTCTTCTCAGCTATCGGGTACTCTGGTAGGTAGTGGTTGGCCGCATAGGCTAGCATTTCAGCGGCTTGCTTCTGCTCGTTGGGGTCGAAGCTTGTTGCTAGTATTTCTACTAGTTGAGTAGCGTTGATTTCCTTCTTGAAGTAGTCTAGATAATAGGTTTCTGGGAAGTTCTGTCCCTGTACTATTGTTCTAGGCCTGTTGTTTACTTCTACAAACATTCTCTCAAAGGCCGCCCATGGATACACCATCCAGGCGCCGAAGAAGTCTATTGCGAGGTCATAGTTGCCTCCGAGATACCATTGATCGCTCCAGTAGCTTGGGGACTCTGGTGTCGTTAGCTCTACGTCAATGCCGAAGGCTTTGAGCTCATTGGCTATCTCCTGGGCAGCAGCATCCCAGTCGGTCCAGCCACCTGGAGCAATCATTGTTAGCTTGAAGGGTTCACCGTCTGGTGTGTACCATTTGCCGTCCTTGTAGGTGAATCCTGCTTTCTCTAATAGCTGCTTAGCCTTGTCTGGATTGTACTGGTATTTCTCTAGTACTCCAGCCTTGATTAGATCCTCTATCCATGGTGTTGAAACCTTTAGTAGACCGGTTGGATACTCTACTGGTTCGAATAATCCCTTACCAGCAGCATCCGCTACCTTCTGTCTATCGATAGCGTAGGCTATGGCTTGTCTTACCTCTAACTTCTGTAGCCACTTATTGTTGAAGTTGAATACTAGTGCAAAGCCCGATAAGTCGTAGATCTCTGCTATACCAGTGAAGGGCTTCTGTAATAGCTCCTCCTTTACTTGCGGTGGCATCATGAATACGTCGTAGTCTAGTTTGCCTGCTCTATAGTACTGCCATCCTACTTCGTTGCTCGTTATATAGGGCATTACGACTTTGTCTACAGTTACCTTGTCTGCCCAGTAGTACTTGGGGAACTTTACTAGTACTACCTCGCTACTAGTTATCTTGTCGAACATGAATGGCCCGGTTCCAATAGGTTTCTCGGGTTCATAGTCTATTAGGTTCTTTAGTATCTGTGCCATCTCGTCCTTTGTCTTAGCCTTAGCTATCTCCTCGGCATATTTTCCGTAGAGGTGGTAGGGCCCAGTTATTAAGCCGTCAACGAATAATAGGTAGTGCATTAGTAAGTATGCCCACTTCTTTACATGATATACTACTGTATAGTCGTCCTTACACGTCACATCATCGATATAGTTCCATATCTTTCTACCCTGAGCCTTATAGATCATTAGTGTCGTCCATACGTCCTTACATGTAAATGGCGTACCATCGTGCCAGTAAACGTTCTTTCTGAGATGTACTATTACCTGGTTGTTTGCCTTGTCTATCTCCCAGCTCTCTGCTAGCTGTGGGAAGTATGTGTTGTTCAATTTGTTCCAGAATGCTAGTCTCTCATAGATTAAGCCAGTAATCACTATGCTCTTTGGCGCAAAGGGGTTATAGCGTCTCGCTGGAGGCGGCTGCCACCATCCATGCGTATACAATGTTACTTCTTTTGTCTGGGCCATTGATGCTAATGGTGCTACGAGTGAAGCTAATATTACTCCTAATAGTATTAGAACTAATATTCTCCCCTTCATAGCTTTTCAACCCCTACAAATAGTACTCTATTCCAAAATATGAAAATGATGTGAGTCAATTAAAACTTTTCGTGTTTACCTCTCATCAGAAACATTAAAAATTTAGACTAAACAAACATATTTTCTAAAACAACTTATAAACCAGGTTTATGATACTTTGAAAGAAATTATTAAAAACATCCTCGCGAAGAGAATTCATAATCTCTAAAGAGAGCGCTGCTGTCTCCTATACTCCCATGTTATAGCTAACACAAATAATACTAGCAATAATAGTCCTAGAAGATCTACAGCGTATGCTGGATCATTTGGGCTTAGTATTGGTAGGGGGATGAGCGCTAGGATTATGAAGGTGAAGGCAACTGCTAGTAGGGCCCGATAGAGGTGGGGATGCATTACTTTTTCTCCCGTGTATAGAGGTGGCATGCTACCCAGTGGTTGGGTTTTACTTCAACTAGTTTTGGTACTTCTTTATCGCATGGCTCGAAGTAGTAGGGGCATCGGGTATTGAACTTACATCCTGGTGGAGGGTTTAGGGGGCTGGGGATATCTAGGCTTCTAAGCTGTAATGGTTTCCTCTTGCGCGAGAGCTCTGGGTCGGGTACTGGTACAGCAGACATTAAAACCTTGGTGTAGGGGTGTAGGGGTCTCTGGATTACCTCCTCGGCTGGCCCCATTTCCACGATATTGCCGAGATACATTACAGCTATTATGCCTCCGCCCTTAGCGGCAAAATATCTTGCTGCTCCGAAGTCGTGGGTTATGAAGAGGTAGGCTGTCCCTATCTTCTTCTGGAGGTCTAGTAGGAGGTCTAGGATATCTATTCTAAGCGAGACGTCTATCATTGTTATCGGCTCATCAGCTACTATTAATTCTGGGTGAACGCTAATAGCCCTGGCAATAACCACTCTCTGCCTCTGCCCACCCGAGAGCTGATGGGGGTATTTGAATAGGAAGTCTTCTGGAGGTGTTAAGCCAACCATTTCTAATAGCTCTGCCGACCTCTCCAATAATTCCTTCCTCGTCTTAGCTATACCCCATCGCTTGAGAGCAGCTGAAAGTGTTTGGAAGACTGTTTTAGTGGGGTTGAGGGATGAGAAGGGGTCTTGGTGGACTATCTGGATATTCCTACGGTACTCATTGTATTCTTTACCGCTTAGCTTGAGGACGTCTTTTCCTTTATAGAGTATCTTGCCTGCAGTCGGCTTTATGAGTCCAGCTATTGTTTTCCCCAATGTAGTTTTACCGCACCCGGATTCGCCTATGAGGGTTACTATATGCCTCTTACCTATAACCAGGTCTACTCCATCAACTGCTTTAACATACTGTTTCTTCCCGAAGAAGCCTTTTCTAACTGGAAAGTATACTTTAAGGTCTTTAACCTCTATTAACGGGGGCTCACTCATAATCCTACTTCACCTCTTCTTCTCTTTTAACGTGGAGCCAGCATGCTACGAGGTGCCCGGGCTTCAATTCTATGAGTGGTGGCTCCTTCTTATGGCATATATCCATAGCGTACTGGCATCGCGGGGCGAAGCGGCAGCCTGGTGGGGGGTTTCTGAGGTCTGGTAGTGTTCCTGGAATAGACTTCATCTCCTCTATTGGTCCTACTAGGCTGGGTATGCTTTTCATCAACGCTATACTGTAGGGGTGTTTGGGTTCCTTGAATACTGTGAAAACGTCTCCTACCTCGAAGATCTTGCCAGCATACATTACTGTTACCCGGTCAGCTATATCGGCTATAACAGCTATGTCGTGGGTTATGAATATCATAGTAATACTAGTCTTAGCGTGAAGGTCTTTGAGCAAGTCGAGGATGTAGCGCTGGGTTAATACGTCTAAAGCTGTTGTAGGCTCATCTAGGATTAATACGTCTGGTTCTAGGAGCATTGCTAAGGCAATCAATACCCTCTGCTTCATACCACCACTAAGCTCGTGGGGATAACTCTTCAACACTCTCTCTGGCTCTAAGCGGAGGAGTTCTAAGAGCTTGCTTGCACGATCTATAACCCATTCTTTATCGTGTATTCCGTGGGCTTTAGCCGTCTCCATGAAATGGTCTACTATCTTTAGGACGGGGTTTAACGCGTTTAAAGCGGCTTGAGGGATTAATGCTATCCTTTTCCATAAGACATCTTTTAACTGGTTATAGCTCATCTTGACGAGGTCTCTTCCCTCAAAGATTATTGAGCCCTTAACTATCCTAGCCGTGGGTGGGAGAAGCTTCATTATAGCGAGAGCGAGAGTAGATTTCCCGCTACCCGATTCCCCAACAATACCCATTATCTCTCCTTTCCTTATACTCAGGCTAGCATTGTCTACAGCTCTAACAAATCCTTTAAGAGTCATATAATAGACGCTCAGCCCCTCAACCCTTATGATGTCTTCAACCAATCCTATACACCACGAACTAGTATGGAGAAAAACTCCTACTCTGGCCTTCTATGCTTCCCACTACTTACACTAGGATATCTGGTTGTGTGGGGTAAAATAGCTACCCGTATATTTGGTTGTTAAGGTTTTTCTCGGGGCAAGTGGTATTATTCTATTTCTTCGAAGTCTCAATACTCTCTATTTGTTGATTAGCGTAAACTATAATTCCCCGGGTACTGGTGCACCATGTTACATGGGTATAGGGGTCTACTGTATGTCTTGGC
>JALVFK010000209.1 GCA_027030065.1 Desulfurococcales archaeon
CTCTACTTCCCCTTCAACTAGTACTGGTCTTTCTGGATCGTTTTCGAATTCTACATCGGTTCCAGCAGGTGTTGTTATCCGCATCTTCTTTGCTCTACGTGTTATCTCTGCTAGTTTGCGCTGGAACTTGTAGAGTAATGGTATGTTTACTCTACCAATATTCCTCACCATCATATCGGTATCCATTCCCACTAAGCAGATATACCTAACAGTTCCCTTCTCCATAGCCTTCTCATAGGGTGTAGAGTAGAGTAGCCATGCCTTATTAAACTCTATCCAAACATCAGCATTAGTTAAGAGTGCTACAAGAGACTTTAAGGGTATATAGGGGTCAGCTGCCTTACCAACACCCGGTGGAGTACTATACCATGCAACGAGGGGTTTACCCCCAACTATTTTCACGGCATTAGCTGTTGCTTCTACAACACGCCAATCACTAGCTGTATCAGCTGTAATAACTACCTCCTCACCCTTTGAGACCTTCATAACATCTTTTACAAGCTTATATGCGGCTTGAGCTAACTCCATATCCAAGCCATAAGGCATGTACACACCACCCATTAGATCCGGGAATCTATTGGGATCTACACCATATTATACATGATTATATTATATGAGGAGGAAAAACATAGTTATCTAGTATGTAGTGCTCGGGGGCTACGTAGCCCCAGTCTTATGAGTCCCTCCAATACTTTTAACGCGGCTCCAGCTGGATCTATTACTGGTACTCCTATTTCTTCTTCAACCCTCTTTGCTAGTCCAGCTAGCCCCGTGCACCCCAATACTATGATTTCTGCTCCCTTCTCCAATGCTATTTTGGATTTTTCTACTAGTTTCTTTACGGTTAGTTCTCTATCCTTATCAATATCAAGCACTCCTAGATCCACGCCCTCCAACGCTACTAGTCTATCCCCATAACCTATTTCTCTAACATGGTCTTCTATCATCCATAATGCTTCTCCACCTACAGTCACAATACCTATCTTGTTTGTTAGAGTAGAAGCTAAAGCCATAGATGCTTCACATGGACCTACTACTGGTTTCTCTACTATCCCCTTAAGCAACGATACTCCTGGATCAAGGAAACAGTTAACGATAAAGCCGTCATATTTGTCCTTGAACTCTAGAACACGTTTAACTACAGGCCATATAACCTCCGCATGAGCCTCTGGCGTCTCAACGCTTGGGGGTCCTTGGGGTAGAGATACGACTTCTACTTCAGTCTCTGGAGAGGCAAAGCTCTCATAGATTTCCTTATCTTGTTTATCCCATGTAGGGTGTCCAACAGGGTTTACTACGAGGATCTTCAAATACCGTGCCTCCTAACTAGTTCTTCTACTGGCACATAGTCGTAGTCGAAGCCGAAGTGTCTGGGACCGAAGAGTTCGAGTCCTTTGGGTGTACGCCACATTTCTGGTGCCTTAGCTGCCAATACGTTTACCTTATATCCCTCTTTTAGATCAGTATTAGTTACTGGTTCTCCATCGTCTAATACGAACATTATTAGGTCTGGAGGCATTACTATAGGCTTATCATCTAGCCACGCGATAATGTGTTCATTCTTAATCCAAGTCTTAAGGGTGTGCCCACTCCACTTGCCAGTACCTTTCAACAATGTTTCTCCTACGAGGAATCCTCCCTCATCCTTCCACGTATACTTCTCTACTTCTCCTTCAAAGATCTTCCACCCATTGAGTGTGTCAACTATTGCTTTAACCGGGTCTTCTCCCTTCTCTCTCGCTGCTCTAACATTCTTTCCTAGCTCGTAGCAGAGGGTTAGCGTGTCCTTCACCATAGCTTTTCCTGCTTGCTCTATTGTTAATGGTGTGTCAACTACTGCTGCAGCTTTTCCGTCTAGCACTGATAGGTATCTTGCTATAGCCTCATAGTCATCTATATCGCTATACTCTTTCACTAAGACGATATTACCCGTACTCGTAACGATCATTGAGGGATACATCGGTATATCATAGATGTGGACAGTGCACTGATGTAGTTCTGGTGCAGCACGACCCAGAAGGTCTCCGTCAACAGCTGGTAATCCTAGTTTTGCTCCAACATATAGTGCTACAGCAGTATTCAACCCACCTATCTCTGAGGCAACAACACCGCGTATCTCTTTGCCCAAGTAGTCTTGCATTTCCTCGAAAGCCTTTCTTATAGGCTCATCAATTCTCACAGGCTTCTTGGTTTTTGCTGTTGGAGCTATAGTTCCAACAAAGTAGGGGACCACTACGATAGAGTCTTTGGGTAGCTCGTCTAGTTTTACTACATCTATTTTCCCAGCTATTTTCAATGCTTCTTCGAGGAGCTTTACACCCTCCTTTGGATCTCCTCCACCACCTGTTCCGAGAATAGTTGCTCCGAGAATTAGGTCTTCTATATCTTTCCTCGTTGAGAGGGAGAACATTGTTACCACAGTATATAGTGTATCCTCCAAACACGATATAAAACTATCTCATATCGGGTGAAAAGAATTTTAACCAGTCTAACACTAATTCGCAAGGGTGTTTAGGTTTTGCCCAGAATACTAGTTATAAATCCTGTGGCAACCAATAAGTGGGATGAACTCACACAAAGTTTTCTCGAAAAACACGCTTCCCCCAAGACAAGCATAGTTGTTCGGAGCCTAAGAGAAGGGCCAGAGAGTATTGAGAGTGAGTATGATCGCGACCTAGTAGCCCACCACGTAGTAGAAGAAGTTGTAAAAGCTGAAAAAGAAGGCTTCGATGCAGTAGTTATCAACTGCTTCGATGACCCAGGCCTCCACGCTGCTCGTGAGAGAGTAAAAATCCTTGTACTCGGGATAGGTGAAACCAGTATCATTACAGCATTGCTACTAGGGCATAGGATAGCGATAATATCTACTGGTAGGAATGCTCGCGCACTCTACCATAAGAAAGCCTTGGAACTCGGCGTATTGGATCGTGTAGCCTATACAAGCGGTATAGAGCTAGGGGTGCTTGAGATGAGGGAAGACTTAGAGTTATTGAAGAAGCAGGTATTGGCTGAGGCACGGAAAGCAATAGAAGAACATGGTGCGGAAGTAATAGTCTTAGGATGCGGTGGATTCATAGGCTTAACAAAAGAACTCGAGGAAGAACTAGGAGTACCAGTAATAGATCCAACACTAACTACGTTCAAGGTGGCTGAAGCATTAGCGAGCATAGGGTTAAGGCATAGCAAAGCCTTCTTGTATAATCCTCCAGAGCATAAGATAAAGG
>JALVFK010000210.1:0-331 GCA_027030065.1 Desulfurococcales archaeon
CTTTTATACTACGGTTCTCGTCTACTGTTATGAGATCACGTGTCATTACTTCCTCCGCTTTTATCTCCTCTAATGGTTTAGCAAAGCGACGTCTAGAGAAGAGTGCTCGGATAAAATCACTTTTAGTTATGATTCCCACGGGCTTGTTTCCTTCAACTATTACTATTCTACCTATATGGTGTCTTATCATAAGCTTCCTAATGTGCGCGAGATTATCGTAGGGTGATGCAGCTATTACTGGTGTTGACATATAGGTTGAGACTTTAGGTGCCATAATTCTCCAACCCCTTTACTCTGCCTTCGCTTTTACAAGCATGCCGTACAATATATC
>JALVFK010000210.1:341-680 GCA_027030065.1 Desulfurococcales archaeon
CCTGAAGTACTTCGTCTACTACTACAAGTAGACTGCTAACACCTTTCTCCATCATGTATCGAGCCGCTTGAGCTATGTCTTCCTTAGGTCCTATTGTATATGCTATCTTGCTCATAACCTCTGAAACAGGGGTTGAGAGAGCCTCCTCAACTTTACCCGAGGGGGCTTTCTCGAAGACTCTATGGTCTCCTATGAATCTCACGATATCTTTTGATGTCAGCATTCCAGCTATCTTGCCGTCCTCTACTACTGGTAGGCGGCGGAACCCTAGTTTTACCATGGTTTCCGCTGCCTTCTTTAGATTAGCTGAAATATCTATTGTTACCACATCCTTGGTCA
>JALVFK010000210.1:690-3200 GCA_027030065.1 Desulfurococcales archaeon
ATTGGTTTCTGGTTTCTCGGAGAAATATTCTACTAGGTCTCGCTCTGTTATTATGCCGTAGAGCTTGTTTTCGTGATCTAGTACTGGGACTACTCCTATACCCTCAGTAACCATTATCTTTAACAGTTCTGTTATCTTGCTTGAAACGTTAACCGTTATGGGTTCCCTAATCATTATGGATTCTGCGGGCTCCTTTAACGCACTATAAATATTGCCTTGATGTCGCTCAACAACTATGTTGTATAGTTCTCCTCCACCAAAATAGTTGACTATATTCATTGATAGAACTAGTCCTTCTAGCTCTAATTTACTGTTAACTACGGGTATACTCCTAATGTTGTTATAGGACATTGTTTCAGCAAGCTCTAGTATGGGTGTAATGGGTGAAGCTGTCTTCAACTCCTTCTTAGCTACGAGGACTACGTCTCCCTCTTTTCGGTAAACGTGGTCTGCGAAATTAGGTGTTCCATCGCTTCTAAGCCATCTTTGTCCTTCTATTCTAGTTTTTCTTGGCCTACGAGTACCTGGTCTATACATGGTTTACACCTCTATGTAAGCATGTTTTGAGTTAGGAGAAGGTGGACTAGTCTCTTAACGGATAGTTTAGGTATGTGCGGACTATATCCTCCCTATCAATTATGCCTTTGAGCTCTTTTTTATCGTTTACTACGATGACTCTCCCTATATCGTGTTTAATCATGAGTTCTGCTGCTTTTCTAAGCTTCTCGCCTACTCTAACTGTTATGGGTGGAGTAGACATTATCTCCCTTATACGTGGTCCAGATCTTGGGGGACTCTCTGATCTCAACTCTATTCTAGTGAACCCATAGCGTATTAGATCGTATTGTGTTACTACTCCTAGAAGCCTACCCTTGCTGTCAACTACTGGGAATCCAGCGTAGTTGTATTTCATCATTTTTCTCCAGAGGCTTGCCACATTGTCTTCTGCTTCTATTGTCTCGATATTCGTGCTCATAACTTCCTCTACGGGTTTTTCGAGGCATGGATGTTTATCCTTTAAGAGCTTCTCTATTATTTTCTCTAACCCGAAGACCCCTATGAAACGGTTACCCGTATCAACTATTGGAGCATACCATTCATCTACTTCGAGCATCTTCTCTAAAGCAGATTTTACGTCCTCATCTAACCCTATTGTAACTGCCGGCTCACTAGCAATATCTATTGCTCTTAGGTTTGAGCGAGTAGAAGTTATACTTAGTACTCCAAGCCTACTAATAATGCCTTGAAGCCTATGATCCTCGACTACTGGTAGTATTCTAACACCCGTGTCACGCATAATCTGTCTAGCTTTTGTAGCTGGTTCGTGAGGAGAGATTGTGGGGAAATCTAGAATATATTCACGTGTAATAACGAAGGCTAGTCCACCCAATACTATATTATCGTCTTAGAAGAATATATGCTTTAACTCCAAGAACTAGAAGCCGGGTTTAGCCGTGAAAGTATTATTACTCTAACTCTACTGGCGGAGACCCGAGTTTTCCTTTAACGTAGAGTAATTCTATTAGATCGGGTGTTAAGCGTATTATATCGTATTCTGCTATTATCCCGACTAGCTTATTGCCCTCTATTACTGGTATATGACCTATACCTAGTCTAGCCATTAATAGTGCTACTTCCTTGACCTCAGTATCGGGTGAGACATGTACTACTGGTCTAGACATTATATCCCCAGCGCGTGTCCGATTAGGGTCTCTTCCCTCAGCTAATACTCTTCTAATCAAGTCCTCTTCGGTTACAATACCTACTACTCTCCCGTTCTCTACTACTATTACGCTTCCAATGTTTTTCTCAGCCATTATCTTAGCTATCTGATATACTGTTGTATCTGGGTTAACTGTTACGGGATCAGTCACCATTATGTCTCTTGCAAGGAGGGGTCTATCTTCACTCATATACCACACCACTTGGAACTATGGGTTTAACTTGATTATCCGGCTCCTCCCGGGTATGCGTTCACGTATATCTTCTACTGTTACTGCTTCTATAAAGGGCTTCTCCTCTCCTCTAGCTTTTTTCACCCAGTACTCTCGTAGCTTCTTCGCTATTTTTGATGGATCGATGTCTCCAGGGACTAGTATTGCATAATATCTTGTCTTCTCGGCTATTCTTTCCGGTTTTCCTACTATTACTTTTGGCGTATTCTCTACTATCTCTATGCCTACGCCTAAGATTAACTGTACTCTAACATAATTTCTCTTACCATACACCATGAATGAACCCTTTGGAAGATACTCCCCGCTTGGAGGAGACTTTGATACCTGGGCCCCTTTTACCCAGTATACGTCTACATAACCTGCACCGCTCTTCCACGCCTTACTATAGCATGCCGCTATTACCGCTGCCTCCAAGATGTCTTCGTCGCCGGGTTCTTTGCCGGAGGTCTTGATAACTACTACTGGTGCTCCATGGATGTCGGCGTGCATGAATATATCGTTTTCTTCAAGGTATTTTCTAACTATAGACTCGTTCTGGTCTATGTTTTTTCCACC
>JALVFK010000211.1 GCA_027030065.1 Desulfurococcales archaeon
ATGGAATAGTTTTTGCTCTAGGAGAACATGTTAAGAGATACTTGAGGGAGCAGAAACTATCACCAACAACCCGTATGGGTATAATAGCCTCTATTAGAACTCTTTTCCAAAACGCATTAGATTATCGTGAGAAAAGGAAGGAGAATCAAGAAGAGTTGCCGAGAGACCTAAAGCTAGAAGCAATCCTAGACTTACTAGAAGGCAAGCTCACCGCTTTTGTCCACGCGCACACAGGCAATGATATTAGGACTCTTGTAAAACTACTAAGAGAATACAATGTAAATAACATAGCAGTACTACATGGAACAGAAGCCCACTTCATAGCAGATTTCCTTAGAGAAGAAAATATACCAGTAATCTATGGGCCAATAGTATTCTCTAAACGTGGAGTAGAATTAAGAAACCTTGACTCGAGAACACCAGTAAGACTATATGAAAGCAATGTAAGGTTCGCGTTAACGACTAATCATCCAACAATTCCAATCCAATACCTCCCACTAATTGCAGGAGTAAGCGTGGGAGAGGGTTTACCGAGGCTTAAAGCATATGAAGCAATAACAATTGAGCCAGCACGAATACTCGGACTAGATGATAGAATAGGCTCTATAGCCCCCGGAAAAGACGCAGATATAGTTGTTTTTGATGGAGACCCCTTGGAACCCGACTCTAAACTCATTTACGCTTTAATTGATGGTGTAAAAGTCTTTGAGAGATGAGAAGCCATGAAGGCACTTGTGGGAGGGAGGATTATAACAGTTAAAGGCCCGGTTATCAACAATGGAGTGATACTCATAGGCAGTGATGGTAGGATAAAGAGTGTCGGAAAGAGGGGAGAAATAACTATTCCTGAAGAAGCAGAAATAATAGAAGTATATGGTAAGACGATTACACCCGGCTTCATAGACGCCCACAGCCACCTAGGATTGATTCCAGAAGGCTTGGACTGGGAGTACTCTGATGTAAACGATTATTATAGTCCGATTACAGCTCATATTAGAGCAATAGACGCATTAGACCCCTATGATGAGGGTTTTAAAGACGCAGTAGCTGGTGGGGTAACAACTATCTATACGGGGCCTGGAAGCGCCAACGTTATAGGGGGAATAGGACTAGTAATGAAGACCTATGGTAGAAACCTAGATGAAATAATAGTAAACCCTGAAGCAGCAGTTAAAATGGCGTTAGGGCCGAAGAGGCCAAGGGAGGTTAAGAGTAAGCTACCATACCCTACTAGCCGTATGGGAACTGTTGCAATGCTCAGACAATGGCTTATGAGAGCGAGAGAGTATATGGAGGGGAAGATAAAGGACGATAAACTAGACCAAGATGATAAGGCTATATTAGAAGTACTAAGCCGGGTTCTACGTCATGAAATGCTTGCAAAAATACATTTATCGACTTCACCTGATGAAATCTACGCTATTGTAAGAATCATCAAGGAATTCGATTTGAAGGCTACTATAGACCACGTCTTCGGTGGACAACTACTAGCAGACATACTAGCACGGGAAAAGATAGCAGTAGTGTATGGTCCACCCATGATTGCTAGGTTTGCATCCTTCTTCAAATACGTTGATGATAGAGCACCCGTAGTAATGTATAAGCATGGAGTAAATGTTTCAATAATGACTGATCACCCAGTAATACCGGAGAAACACTTGAGACTCCTAGCCGCAGTAACTGTTAAGAATGGATTAACATTGAATGAAGCATTAGAGCTCATAACAATTAACCCGGCAAAACAGCTTGGACTAGAAGATCGCTTAGGAAGTATTGAGCCTGGAAAAGAAGCAGACCTCGTAGTGGCTAGCGATCATCCGGTAAAGCCTACTTCAACTATAGAGATGGTCTTCGTTAGAGGAGAACTAGCTTATAGTAGAAAATAGTCTTTTTCCTCTATTAATTCTTCAACTATCCTATATGCCCTGGTTATAGTGTTTTGAATCTAGGCGTCATTACTCTAAGGAAGGCGTCGCCGATGAAGTTAACCGACAGCACAGTTAACACTAGTGCTATGCCGGGGAATAATGGTATCCACCATGCAGTCAAGATGTATGGTTGTCCTTCATAGATTATGCGACCCCAGCTCGGGAAATTAGGATCTCCTAGCCCGAGGTAGCTCAGTGCTGCTTCTATCATTATTGCCTGCCCTATTAGTAAGACCATATTAGCTATTGCTGGATGTATAGCGTTTGGTAAAACGTGCTTGAATAGTATTCTCCTAGACCCAGCACCGACTGCTCTTGCTGCTTCAACGAAGGTCATTTCTCTAACTGATAATACTTGAGCGCGAGTTATTCTAGCTGTTGTAGGCCATGTTGTCAGTCCTATTACTATCATTATATAGGCCATATTGCTGCCGAAGACTGCTACGATGAAGAGTACTAGGAAGAAGGTGGGCATCATTAGGAATATCTCTATAATCCTACTTATAACATCGTCTACTATTCCGCCAAAATATCCCGCGAGGGCCCCAAGCATTATTCCTACGAGAGCTGATATGCCAGCAGCTATTATACCCACGGCAAGTGATGTACGTGCTCCCCATATGATTCTACTTAATAGGTCTCTTCCCAAGTGGTCTGTGCCTAAGGGGTGTTTGGGTGAGGGTGGTAGGAAGGCTTTAGCGCTAATATCGTTGGGGTCTGGTATGGGTAGATAGGGTGCTAGTAACGCTATAGCCACCATGAACGCGAATATTATTGTTCCCGTTAACCCATATCTATCCTTTAATAACTGTTTGAACTGTGATAATAATCTCCTCATCTATCTGCTCACCCTTATCCTTGGGTCTAATAGCATGTAGACTAAGTCTACGATGAGGTTTGATAATACAACTGAGATAGATATGATGAGATAGATGCCCATGATTACGGGGTAGTCTCTAGTATAGATTGAGTCTAATAGCAAGCGACCCATACCTGGCCAGCCGAAGACTGTTTCTATTAGTGCTGCTCCAGCTATAGCATAGCCTAGTTGGAGTCCGAAGATCGTTATTGGCGGTAGAATAGCGTTGCGGAAGACGTGTCTTCTAAAAAGTCTACTCTCATCTAATCCTACTGCTCTAAAAGTTGTCACATAGTCTTCTGTTAATTGCTGGAGAGCAGTATCTCTTGTAAGCTTATAATAGACTGGTATTGTTATGAGAGTTAATGTTGTTATTGGGAGCACGG
>JALVFK010000212.1 GCA_027030065.1 Desulfurococcales archaeon
GAGTAGTGCATCTATCGCAAGCAAGCCATACATATATAAAGAATTTAGAAGAAGCCTTCAAGCCCGGAGACATAATAATAGCGAAGATTCTATCCCATAAAACACCTCCACTCCAACTTTCAACGAAGCATCCAACACTCGGTGTCGTTGCAGCAGCATGCTCTAAATGTGGTGAACTACTAGTTAGAAAAGATTCTACAACACTTGTATGCCCTAGATGCGGAAATATTGAGAAACGAAAACTTGCGTCAAACTATATGATTAAAACAAGAATGATTTAGGTGGACAAATGCCGATTACTAGGAAATTCGTTATAAACTGTCCCTCTGAGGATTTCTGTCAAGAACTCTTATCAATATTATTAGAGAACCTTCCATCATATAACATGTATTATAGGATAAGAAATAACAAGATAGAAATACATGTTACTGGTTTAAAAACCGAAATAAACCATGTCTGGTCTATGATAAAGACATACAAGCAAATGCTTATGAACGCCTATATGAAAGATGAAAAAGGATTATCAAATATACCAGTAAAATACATTGTAATGCATATACGTAAAACTTTTCCTCCAGAAATTCTCGTCACAATATTATCAATTAAAGGATACAAGGCGGTAATAGAAGGAGAAATAATAAAGACTAATGCTAGTAAAAATGAAGTATTTACTCTTGCTAATATGATAGCCGATAGAATAGAAGAGCTTAAATATAGGGCTATAGGTAGAAACGCAAAGAAAATAATAGTCACTACATCAATACTGTTAAATAAAAATATTGATGAAACAATAGAGGTTCTCAAAGATAATGGTATCTTAGAAGAGATAGAAGAAGATAAATATAGAGCAAAAGTAAATTTCGAACAAGCACTATCAACGATTTTAAGGCAATACATAAATACTAAGGATAGGGATAGGGGGTAGAGGGTTAGACTATGGGTAAAATCGAGGTAAAGAAGTTAGAGGATACAGAGCTAGAGCTAATAATACATGACGAGGACCACACAATCGGCAACCTTATAGTTAAATTAGCCGAAGATAAGCCTGGAGTAACATATGTTGCATACAGAATAGAACATCCCCTTATACCAAGACTTATTGTTACTCTAATGACAGATGGAAGTGTAAAAGCCCTCGACGTCTTAAAAGAAACACTTAGAGAAATAAGAGATCTCTCAAGACAGTTTAGAGAAGAGTTCATAAGGGCTTTTAGCGAATATGAGGGTAAAAAAGCCTAAAAAAGAATCCAGAATAGGATTAATGCTTTTATCTAAAAAGGAATCCAACTATACATGTATTATAGTTGTTACAAGGGGTTTATTGTCATTAGATGGAATAATAGTTGCTGATGGTAATGAGAATCAAATAGTTTCGGAAATTTTATCGGAGAAAATGTTTAGAGAAGTATCATTTATATTACCATTAACAAAGCATTCAGAAAAAATAGCGCATTTACTTTCACTTAAAGCTAATGTCAACATAGTTAGTGAGAAAGAGATAATTGATTCTCCTAGCAAAGAACTATTGTACAAGGGTTTTTCCAAATTAGCTCTACAGTTCATGGAAAACCTATTGAATCTTAGAAAAACAAGCGATAAAACAAATTAATCCCTCTAACATTATAAGATTGTCAGTCTACTAAGCATAAAGAATAATGCTATAGCATAGAAGAGGTAGGATAGAATGGTAATGTTTTGTCCTAAATGCGGAGGCCTCATGGTTCCTAGAAAAAAGAATGGAAAGACGATACTAGTGTGCACTAAATGTGGCTACACACTGGATCCTTCGGCATCTAAATCAAACAATAAAATCAGTGGCTATAAGCTGACAACAAAGATAGAACACACAGAGAAAGAAAAGATAATAGTAATAGACGAATCTAAGATACCAAAAGTATTACCGATAACAAGAGATGTAACATGTCCTAAGTGCGGACACCACGAAGCCTACTATTGGCTCGTACAGACTCGGAGAGCAGATGAGCCGCCAACAAGGTTCTTTAAATGCACTAAGTGCGGATATGTATGGAGAGAGTATGCCTAGTAGCTCAGAAGACAAGTTAGCTGAAAACGAGCTAATAACTAGAGTACTTAAGCGGACTATGGAAGATTTACTAGAAGCATATTTCAGAACACCTCCATATATTTCTTCAAAAAACTATATAGAGAGAGCGTTGAGAAGAGTACAGTACACGTACTCTTATCTAATACAACGCGAGTACAACAAGAATTTAAGGGAATCCAAATAGAATATTAGAAAGGAATAAGGAAGCTGTAGGCAAGGTGGAAGGCTTGAAGCTATTATTCTTTGATGCCCGTGTATGGAGGTATACTATATCTGCTATAGGTAAAATAATAGAAGAAGGAGTATTTGTTGTAAATCAAGAAGGTCTGCGTCTAAGAGCCATGGATCCATCACACGTTGTACTAATAGACTTCTACGTACCGTCAACAGCATTCGATGTCTTTGAAGTTGAAAAAGAGGAACAGATAGGTGTAAACTTCGAAGATATAGCAAAGATCATGAGACGCGCAGTAAAGGATGATCAATTAGAGTTGTCAACCTCCGGGTCTAAACTATCAATATCCTTTATAGGTAAGAGTACTAGGAAATTCGTCTTACCACAACTATCATTAACAGCTGAAGAACTACCCGACATAGAAGCTAAGCTACAATTCAAAGCCCAAGCGAGAATGCTTAGCGATACATTTAATGACATAGTAAAGGATCTAGAACCAGTAGGAAAGGACGTAGTATTCGAGGCGTCGTCAAATGCATTGAAGATAGCTGTAAAAGGTGATATAGCTGAAGCAGAGATAATAATGGATATGGAGAGAGGGAGTCTTCTAGACCTAAACGTAGAGGAAGAGTCTAGAGCTGGCTATAGTCTAGACTACTTTGTAGACATGGCTGGTGCATCAAAAGCAGCCGACACTATAACGCTAGCCTTTGCAACCGATATGCCTTGTAAAGTAGAGTTCGAAATGCCCCAAGGCGCTAGGCTGAGATTCTATGTCGCGCCAAGAGTCGAGTAATAAACAAATAATAGAATTATTTAAAGAATATTATCGTAAAGCTAACCTAAAGCTCCCCGAAGACTTCGTCTTAAGAGAATTCGCCATACAGCCTTTTAATTCATCCACATATATAAGGCATTTAAGCTTTCAAAAAATAGATGACTTATTATCATTTATAGAAAAGAATACGCCCAAACACCTATACTATTCATCCGCAAGATATGAAAACCCTGGACTCAAAGACATGGAATCCAAGAAGTGGCTAGGTGCAGACCTAGTATTCGATATAGATGCAGACCATATACCGGGGTGTACTGAAGTAAAAATATGGCTATGCCCTAACGGACATGGTGGCACGGGAGATCAGTCTACGTGCCCAGTTTGTGGAGCAAAGACAAAGAAGATCTCAATAATTGATGATGAATGTCTCGTGAAGGGGTTGGATCAAGTACTACGTTTAGCCGA
This sequence comes from Desulfurococcales archaeon, assembly GCA_027030065.1. Lineage (GTDB taxonomy): Archaea > Thermoproteota > Thermoprotei_A > Sulfolobales > WANQ01 > JALWGO01. The sequence continues at coordinate 3,484 of JALVFK010000212.1, forward strand.
TATCCTTATCGAAGACTTCGGTTTTAACGAAAATGATATAAACATATACTTTTCAGGTCATAGGGGTTTTCATCTCCATGTTCACCTTGATGACAAGTTAGCTCAAATGGGATCAGAGGAACGTAGAGAAATTGTTGACTATATATTAGGGATAGGTTTAAGCATAGAATCTCTTAGGCTAGCAAATGAAACTCGGGGACGGTCACGCAGACTAGCACTAATACCGAGGATAAACGATTATGGTTGGAGGAGACGTATTTCAAAATCTCTTCTAGAAACTAACATAGATGATACACTGAAAAAGTATATTATCGGAGAGACCCCGCCCTCTCCTTCAACTATAGTGAGCAAAATAGAAGACACTATACCATGGGCCATAGAACTCTCAAAAGTGTTTGTTGACGAAAAAGTTACCATAGATACAAAGAGGCTTATAAGAATACCATTCTCATTAAACGGTAAAACAGGGTTAATAGTTAAGGAATTATCTATTAAGAATCCATCGGTATTTTCGCCTTCATTAGACACTCTCTCCCCATTTAAAGGAATAGCAAAGTTTACTCCAGATGTATCACTGAAAAACATAAGAATACTTGGAAGAAAAATAAGCTTAGAAAAACATAAAACACATACACTAGAACTAGGTCTAGCAGTATACTTGGAATTAAAAGGCATAGGCAAGATAACAAGGATACAGAGGTAGCGAGCATTTTGAGCGAAGAATTAAGAATAATGTTATCTAAAGAACTCCGCGAAGAAAACCCCCAGGAGATAACGTATAATAACCTAGTTAACATCTTAGTACCGCTAAGAGAGTTCCTACTTAAATGTCTAATTAACAGAAAAGAGACTTGTAATATAGTATTAAGGGAAACGCAAGAAATAACAAAAGAGATAGGATCATTACGTGTCAAAAAAGCACTAGAAGGAAAGGAACCAGAATTATCATTTGATAAACCTTTCTTGAAGACTATTACTAGGATCATTAAGGAGTACTATAATATAACGTTGGGAGTCGAAGCCCCTTATGACGAGTACAATAGGGTACTAGTTAAAGTATTGAGAGATTTTGAACATAATGGTAGAATTCTAAGAAGAAATAACATAACATTAATAGAGTCTTATAGAGCAGTTCTCCTAGAATCATTAGGGTTTGTTAAAATCTATAGGATTAAAGTATTTAAGTAACTTTCAACCTTAGTCTGGAGGGGTAGGAAAAGGGGTTTAATTCGAGGGAGGAGCAGTGAAGATTCCTAAAAGAATACGAACATATTGCCCCAGGTGTAGGACGCATACAGTACATAGTGTAATGATATACAAACATGGTAAGAGAAGAACATTATCCGAGGGTCAGCGTCGTTACGAGAGAAAACAAAAAGGTTATGGTAGCAAGAGGAAACCAGAGCAAAAAAGATTCGCAAAGGTTACAAAGAAAGTAGTGTTAAAGCTTAAATGCACGAAATGTGGATACATTCTACACCGTAGGGGAATTAGGTTAAAGAAAGCAGAACTCGTAGGGTGATCACAGCCGTGGTCAAGCGTAGGAAAATACTAATACCTATGCCTCGGAGCAAGTTCTTAGTAGTCCGATGTCCAGATTGTGAGAACGAACAAATAGTATTCTCACATTCAAGTTTCCCTGCGAGATGTCTTGTATGTGGTAGAATACTCGTAGAGCCTACTGGCGGTAAAGCTAAGATTCTCGGAACCATTATTAGAGAGCTCGGTTGAAGATTCAAGTTTCCTATAAACCTACAGATGTCCTCATCCTAGAGATAAGTTTTACTCTATCCAGGCTAATGTCAAGGTGTTTTGTCAGCATATTTTAAATAATGTTGAGTAGATACTAGACTATGCGGTGAAACTCATGGTCATGAAGCGTAAGCCGTTGCCAGATGTTGGCGAACTAGTAGTAGGTACAATAAAGAAAGTCTTCGAATACGGTGCTTATGTAACATTAGATGAATATGAGGGAATGGAAGCTTATCTACCGTGGAGCGAGGTATCATCTAGATGGATACGCAATATAAAAGACTATCTTAGAGAAGGACAGAAAATAGTAGCAAAAGTAATTAGAATAAATAGAAGACGTAAACAAATAGATATATCACTTAAACGAGTAACGGAAGGAGAAAGAAGAAGAAAAATGCTTGAATGGAAACGTGCAGTAAAAGCTGATAAAATACTCGAATTAGCAGCCGAGAAACTAGGTAAAACAAAAGAAGAAGCTTATAGGGAAGCGGGTTGGAAACTAGAAGACTATTATGGTGAAATATATGCTGGTCTAGAGGAAGCCGTACTAAGGGGAATAGAAGCATTAAAGGAAGCAGGCGTACCAGATGAATGGGCAAAGGTTCTCAAAGAGCTAGCGGATAAGCATATAACAATAAAGAAAGTGAAAATAAAGGGAGTATTCACGATCCAGGTATTGAAGCCAAATGGAGTAGAAATAATAAGAGATGCATTAAAGAAGGCATATGAAAAACTGCCGGAGAATGTTAGTGTAAGGATATATACTATTGGTGCTCCACGATATGTTGTAGAAGTTACTGCTACAGACTATAAAATAGCAGAGCGCGTACTCAGCAATATTGTTAAAACGGTTACCAAAGCAATAGAAAGCCATGGAGGTATAGTAGAGTTTAATAGAGAACGCTGATAATACAAGGTGAATATAGAGCATGAAATGGTTGCTACATAAATGTACTAAGTGTGGAAGATATACACTCAGGACGGATAAATGCCCTGTTTGCGGTGCTCCGGTTAAAGTTGCTCATCCACCAAGATTCTCACCAGAAGATAGGTATGTGAAGTATAGATATTTGATGAAGAAGGAAGCAGGTCTTTTATAACAATAAATAAAATACAATAATATTCTCTCATCCTACCAGGGTACATCCTTTAACTTCAGTTCATATGCTATCCTATTAGTTATAACATGTAAAGTTAGTATCACAATTAATCCACATGAAATCACATATAAGCTAGGAGCAGCCCCACCGAAAATAATACCGATAGTGGCTCCGAAGAAGAAATCTAATTGATCTAAAAGAAACGCTTTCCCGCCTCTAGGAATATTTAGTCTTCTCTTAATAAAGGATCCAAGCATATCGCCTAATAGTGCTCCTATAACGCTTGGCACACCCCAGCGAAAATAAGAGAAGTCTCCCGCCAATACAACATAGGCTGAAACAACTAGGATACCAAAATATATTCCCACAATAAAGCCCTCATAAGTCTTCCCATCCCCTAGTATCCTTCTCCCATCAAGGAATTTTTTCCCAGCGTCAATAGGTTTTCCCTTCTTTACAAAAACTGGTGTAGCATTAGCGGTCATCGCGGGTAAATAATACATGAATGTATAATATAAAATACTTACTAGTGCGCTTCCACCCATCTAATACCCCTCTCATTAATCTCGAAGAAGAGTTCCATTCTCTCCGGCTTCTCAACAACTATTCTTCTAGGCTTACCCCGCTCCAACCTCATTATAATAGTAGACCAATACTTAATGTATGTGGATCCACTAACTTCTTCTCCCTCATCTTCGGCTTTCACTTGCCCTAAAACAAAGACATTTTTTAAATAATCGGTCGCAAATGAGTAGAGCATGGCCATCTGAGTACTTAGCGATCGTGTAGCAGCATCTATGTCTTCCTCCACCCTATATAGATTGTTTATAGTATCAATAATTACTATGTTATAGCGATCTATTATTCTAGGCAAGCGTCTTAATACAAACAATGTTTGTTGGCGAAAACTGATGATATCAACGAAGTCAATGTTCCCGAGATCCCAGTATTTTGATAAATCTATAATCCGTGCCTTAATACTCCATCCCTCTGTGTTTACGTATAATATCTTCTTAGCAGAAGAACTATTCAACGCAGCTATATAGAGCGCTAGATTGGTTTTCCCTGAACCAGCCTCGCCATAAACTAGTATTGGACCCCTATTCCTCAAAAGTATTTCATCTAATACCTTATTTCCAGTAATTATGTTTTCCTCTACAATACTTGCTATGATTGTTCCCTCAACACGTTATTTATTCACGTTCCACATGTTTTACTTAAAAGCCTAAAAATATCTACTCTACTATCCTACCATAGGATAGCCTGAAAAGAGTTTGTCAAAGGGAGATGTAGTCTGCGAGCTTATAGAGTAACCGAGAATGGTATCGGCGTTATAGTATGGGAGCCTAGAATACTAGTGAAGGTTCTCGACATATTAAAGAAACGAAATATAAAACCTCTAGCCCCCTCTAAGGGAATCAATATCAGTGAATTAAGGCGCAAGACACATATAGTAATAGTTGATAAATACGTAATCAATAAAATAGAGGAAAAACCACCTACAATGAAAATACTTGTAATAGAAAAAGAATCCGATATAGAGAAGATCGTTGAAGAAGCAATATGCCTATTCTATGGTAAACAATCATACAATGAGATAATTTTAGGCCTAGACCCTGGGCCCGACTACGTAGCGTATGCATTAATAGTAGATGGTTCTCTCTTTGAGAGTGGTAAAAAGAATATAAGAGAAATCATAGAACTTACTAAAAACATTATCAAGACAATGCCATATAAGAAACTATACATAAAGATAGGGTCGAACCTAGATGGCGTTCAATTAGCCGAGACCATACTTTCAGCAGTAAACAACTACAATAACATATTTGTAGAAATAGTAGATGAGCACAGCACAACTAAGCAAACTCTAGCTCTCTCCGAGATAAGCCCTCAACACATTAGAGATAAGGACATCAAGGCTGCCATAAACATTTCATTGAGAATAGGGTCAAGAATAAATCATAAAGAATCAAACACGCTAATCTAACTGTCCGTGGGGTATAAGTAATGTTCATGGAAATAAAAGCAGAGAAAGATAAAATATTGAGGATAAGTGGACCTGCATCAATAAGTGTAGAAAAAGGCACAATACGTGTTCTTGGAGCAAACTATAATGCTGGTAGCCATGTAGTCATAAATAGATTTAGAAGCTATGCTGTAAAGATTCTTGAAGACGAAACAGTGATCAAGGTTTCATTAGGTGATGGTGGAAGCGTAGAAGAACCATCACCTGGAGAGGAAGTAATAGATTACTGGGAGAACGCTTCAACTAAAATAATAGAATATTGTAGAGAACATGAGCACTGTATTATAACTATAGTGGGGCCAGTTGAAAGCGGTAAATCATCTTATACATGTATGTTATCAAATCTTCTTCTCTCAAATAATATACCGGTAACAGTAATAGACGCCGATATAGGCCAAGCCGATATAGGATTACCGGGATTCATATCCATGAGCACTCCGTCTAAGCCTCTACTCTGGCTTAGAGATCTCCAAGCCGAAGAACTCTACTTCGTAGGCTCTATAACTCCCTCTATATATACGCATAGAGTAATTAGTGGAATAGAAAAACTATTATTGAAAGCTCTAAAAAGATCTCATGCTATAGTAATAGACACTGATGGATGGATTCATGGAGGACAAGCAGTTGAATACAAAATAGATCTAATACGCACAATAAAACCCGACCATATAGTAGTATTAGGTGAGGGATTAAACCATATTCTTAAGAG
>JALVFK010000213.1 GCA_027030065.1 Desulfurococcales archaeon
TATACTTCTAGCTGGATATCCTAGAGCTAGTATGCCTGCAAGCTCTAATCCTTTTGGCGGCTGGAGGACTCTATCAAATTCCTCTCTGAGGAGCAATGGTACTCCTAGCCATACTGATCCTATCCCCCTACTCCATGCCACTAGCATCATGTTCTCGAAGGCTGATGCAAGGCTTTGATGAGCCCATAGCCTCTCTAATTCACGACATTCATCTCTATACAATGGGTTTCTCAAGTCTATGTAGCTAGCTATATAGGCTGGTGCATAGTACATTCCTTCAAGCACTGATTTCCTCCATTTTTCTACTTTTTCCGGTGGCAATGGGTTTCTTAGGACTTTTTCAGCATATAGCATGTGTGCCTCTACTAGGAGCTCGTGTATTTTTCTACGCTTTTCCTCAGATAACACTATTATGAAAAACCATTCTTCTCCTCCACTAGCTGTTGGCGCTCTAATACCAGCTTCAACTATTTGTCTAAGAACCTCTACTGGTATGGGAGCTTGCTTGAATAATCTAACTGATACTCTAGTATCAACTACATCTAATAGTATTTTCTGGGCCAAAAGCTTAGAACCTCTCCACTTAATGCTATATTTTCAAGTATTAATAGTATTTTATCCTCCTAATACAATATTGTATTTGGGGATTGAAGCCTATGAAGGCCTACGTCTCCATTGATTTGGAGGGATTACCGGGTATTTCTTCTATAAGTCAGGTTGCTCCAAAATACTCTCTATACAATGATGCACGCCAGATAATGACACATATTGCTAGAGTTGTAGCTGAAAGCTTATTGAAATGCGGGTTTAAGGAAGTTGTTATAGCGGACAGCCACGGCTTCATGGCCAATATCATGCCATGGGAGATGCCGAGGAGAGTCAAGCTTCTCCAAGGATACCCTAGACCCTATTCCATGGTTGTAGGCCTTGATAGAGGATTTGATGCAGTATTATTTATAGGATACCATGCTGCAGCTGGAACAACTAACGCCTTCCTAGACCATACATATAGTTCTTCAACTATACACCGTATATGGGTGAACGATGAACAAGCAAGTGAATACTATGTCAATGCCCTCTACGCGAGCTACTACAAGGTGCCCCTAATACTCGTGGCTGGCGACAAACATTTAGAAGATGACGTGAAGAGGCATACACCTTGGGCAGTATTCTTAGCCCTCAAGGAAGGTATTAGCAGGGTATCTGCTCTCTACAGCTCTCTCGACGATGTAGAAGAAGAATTAAAAGACGCTGTTAAAGATGCTTGCAACCGATTAAAGCAGGGACAAGTAAAACTAATAGAACTAGCCGATACATATAAGGTGAGAATAGAGTTAAAGAACCAAATCTTCGCGGATATGCTACAAGTGGTTCCCGGTGTAAGGAGAATAGATGCATATACCGTAGAATATATTGCTAAGACTCCAGTAGAGGTTTTAGGAATAATAGAGACGGCTGCTTGGATAGGAGCTGGTGCAACATATATCATTGAGAGAGGGCGGTAAGGAAATTATTGAAAAGATTTACATAATGTACTGTTTTCTTACAATCTCGAGCATTCTACGCCTACAATCTACGCAAACCTCTACAGGGTTCTTAGAGAACGGTTGTCCTCCACCCATGATGCATCCATCGGGACATATGTATAATAGTATTGTTCCCTCCTTTATGTAGCCCTTTCTTATGGCTTCAAGAATGCCTCGTACCTCATAGGGTCCTACAGCTTTTACGTATCCCCGGGACTCTGGTAGCACTATTCTATCTGGTTTTACTGGCTTTAATTCATCTATTTCTATTTTCTTTAACAAGTACTGTATTTCACGTGTAGTTAGTATATAGTCGCTTTGAAGCTTGCGTGCTACACACTGCGTTACTACTACACCATTAACTGGTATACGTATTTCAGGTGGTTTAACCAGGTATTTCTTAAGATCCGGATAGAACATGTTCACATATCTGTATTCAGCTTCACTTACTGGTACTATACTTAAACCTACCTGGGGATGCACATTTAGTAGTGGCGACCATAATACTACTTCGCTGAAGCCCAAGTATTTGAGAGCCGCTATAATCTTGCCCGGATTCACTCCATAGACTTCTGCTAATGCCGCAAGAGCCTCTGGTTCCATATATGCTACAAGCCTACCACCATTCCTCAATAAGAGTCTCTGCACAGATTCTATCGTTGTCCTATACTTTATAGCTCCTACCGGACAATAAGCCGTACATAAACCACACAGTATACAGTTAGTGTTCTCAAAAGGTTCTTGGAAGGGTGTTGAAACAGCAATATTTATTCCACGGTTTATTAGTCCAAGCGCCTTTATCCCTATTTTCTCACATATACCGATACAGCGACCACATACAATACATTTTTCGCCGTCTAACTCGAGAAGTTTACCCTTTATCTCTAGTGCAAACTCTTTACAGTACTCGAATCTTCTCTCTCCCTGCTTATACCATTCTCCTCTAGCTAGCTTTTTAACAAGGTCTACGAACTCGCGATTATTTATGGGACATCCTCTTAACCAATAGTCTACTTTAACGTATCTTGTTATTGGAGAAGGCTCTACGGGTTCCTTTACGGGAGGTCTACCACCGTATACCTTGTCTAATTCCTCTATAGACTTATTCCTAGCTAACCCGGGGATTCCACCGATAAAGCTACATGAGCCGAGGGCTACGAGTATTTTCGTCTTCTTTCTGATCTCCTTGAGCTTTTCTATATCGTGTTTTGATGCAACTGCTCCCTCAACGAATACTATGTCGTATTGCTCTCGTTCCTGTGAGAATCCTAGAAGTGGTTCGTAGGCTATCTCTATGTTAGCCTCCTTTAATAGTTCTAGTAACTCGTCTCCTAGATTAACTATTTCGTGGCGGCAGCCCTCACATCCTGCTAGAGAATATATTCCTACAACTATTTTATCTTGACTCATAGACTTCACCTCTCGTTTCTTAGAACTGTTACGTGTACTGCACACGGAAGACATGGATCGTAGGCTCGGATGAGCATTGAGGCTTTCCTCTGTAGTTCGCCTACATCTACTTCGCTTTCCTGGAACATTGTTTCTCCTAGTCTTGTTGCTGAGACCTCGATGTGTCTTGAGTTAAATGCTGTTGGAGTTATAATGTTGGCATAAGTTATTTTTC
>JALVFK010000214.1 GCA_027030065.1 Desulfurococcales archaeon
ATGTAGAGGTAATGGGGCTTAAGCCTAGTGAAGCATTAAGGCGAGGCTATATAGCATATGTTCCCCAGAATCCCCGCTTATTCTTTCTTGGACGAAGAGTATGGGAAGAACTAGCATATATTGGGTTAAACAATTGTAACGTCTACGAGATACTATGTGATAAGCTTTCAATTAAGTCGTTGCTAAGTAAGCCAGTAACATGGTTATCTGATGGAGAACTCTATAGGGTTCTCACAGCAATAGCTATTCTATCTGACACGAAACTCTTGATACTTGATGAACCAACCTCTCATGTTGATGAAGAATATTTAGCTAGTATCCTTGAGTATCTTACCGAGTTAAGGGATAGAGGAAGTAGTATAATAATAGTTGACCACCGCGTTGAAATGCTTTCAAAATTTGTTGATAAAATACTGTTTCTGAAGGAATACGATAAAATAGATAGTTATACAGGGGCGCAGAATAGACTTGTTAGTCGAAAAGGGGATATCGTATTAGATGTAATTGATTTAGCCATAGGATATGATAGAAAACTAGTGGACAATATAACCTTTAGTGTAAGTCGGGGTGAAATAGTATCTGTACTTGGACCAAATGGTAGTGGTAAATCAACACTACTTAAAACGATACTGGGTAAGACAAAACCGTTTCATGGAACTATTAGTCTTAAGGGAGATGTCTTCTATATCCCTCAATGGCCACTATACTGGTTTTCTACAGAGAGTGTAAGGGAAGAATTATTGCTTTATTCTAAGATTTATAATAGGGATAGAGATTACTTAAACGATATAATTGATCAATTCGAACTAGGCGGTCTCCTCGACAAAAATCCATATTCGTTGAGCATTGGAGAAGCACGCCTACTAAGTCTAGCACTAGCCACTATCGCTAAGCCAGATCTATTAATAATAGATGAGCCTCTATTAGGTTTAGATAACAAGACCATGAGGGAGATAATAGAGCATATAATCAGACTAGACGATAGCATAAGCGTTCTCATAGCATCCCATAACAAAATAGTAAGAGAATTCTCAACGAGAACTCATTTGATTAAAAATAATGTTTTCGTAAGGGATGAGAATTGATTAATGACTTACTCACGCACCTACAAATAGTTCTAACTGGATCTAATAGGGTAAAAGTTAATCCCATCATATGCATAGCCTTTATGACTATTCTTTCTCCAATAATACTATTGGCACCAGGCTTCATAGTTACTATGATAGTGTTTTCTCTAACTATAATCATATTATTACTACATGGTCTTAGAACGATGTTATCGCTTCTTTTATCGGCTTTAGTCTTTATAGCACCCTTTATAGTTTCAGCAATACTTATACGAATTATTATAAATGAATATTATGGCTATGATGTATTATTGGTGAGCTCTATTAGAATACTTGGCCTAATATTATTGTCGGCGGTGGTTGTATCTATTATTGATCAGATTAGTTTAATCCGTTTTCTATCAAGTTTTTCTAGAAATTCAGCGCTTCTAGTAATTCTTACAGTTAAGGTTGTTGAAGTATTATTAGTTGATTTAGATGAACTATACTTAATCTATAATAGAAACTTGAAGTGCAGTAGGTTTTGCAGGCTCAAGAATCTTTTAAAAGCATTAACGTATGCATCATTACTTGATACGTTAAGTGTAATAGAAGCCTTCTATACTCGTAGTAACTTATTGTTACCTAAGAGGACGAGGAAATGAATAGCAGGGAACTTGAACTCTTAAGAATACTAGAGGCTCACAGCGGAGAATATGTTTCTGGAACTGAGCTAGCCAGTATTCTCGGTGTATCCAAGCCCACGCTTAACCGCATTGTGAATGCTCTTAAGAAGAAAGGCTATATAATAGACTCTAATCCCCGGAAAGGTTATCGCTTGCTTCCAGTAGACGATCTAGCTAATACGGAGTTTTACTTAGCTGACTTAGGAACTCGTCTAAGATACAGGGTACACTATGTTGAGAAATGCGTTACAACTCAGGATATAGCTGCCACACTAGCTGAGCAGGGAGCCACTGAAGGGACTATAGTGTTGGCTGAAGAGATGAGTGGCGGTAGGGGGAGGTTATCAAGGAAATGGTATGCTCCGCGAGGAGGATTATGGTTTACACTAATACTAAGACCTCATGATACCAGGTATTCACAACTTCTAAGCTTAGCCATAGGGCTGGGTATTGTTAAGGGGATAGAAAACAATTTGGGGGTAAGAACTAGTTTAAAGTGGCCTAACGACGTCCTATATAATGAGAAGAAGCTTGCAGGAATACTTGTTGAGGGAAAAATAGAGGTTCCGTACATTAAGTACATTTTAGTTGGAGTAGGTGTGAACGTTAACAACGAGATACCCTTTGATCTTAGAGATACTGCTATATCATTAAAAGACATATTGAAAAGACATGTACCTCGGATACCATTACTGAGAAGCATGCTAGTAGAGATAGACAAATACTATAATACGCTGCTTTTTAGAGAAGATTACAAGAGGATAATAGCAGAATGGAAGAATTATTCTTCAACTATAGGTAGAAGAGTAAAAGCAATCACAGTAGAAGGTAGAACTATAGTAGGAAAAGCAGTAGACATAGATAAAAACGGAGCACTAGTCCTAGAAACCTCTTCTGGAATTGAAAAAATATACGCAGGAGATATCATCCACTTAAGATAACGATATGAATGACATATTGGGATATAAGGGAAGAACTAGTTATTTTTGAGACCATGGTACTAGTTCGCTATCAGAAAACTCTTCCACGAAGTGGAGACTATTCTCCTCTCCAAACCTTCTTTTTAAGAACGATCCTTAAATGCTTGTTTGGAGAAGCACATGAAAGTTGACGTCGAGTTCATAAATGTTGCAAAATCTTACGGCTCAGTACAAGCCTTACGGGGTGTCTCATTTAGAGTACCAAGAGGAGTTATTGCTGGCTTAGTGGGACCCAATGGAGCAGGAAAGACTACCTCTATGAAAATACTTGTAGGTGCATTAAGGAGAGATTATGGCGATGTTAGAGTATTTGGATACGATCCCTGGGAGCACCCCGATAAAGTTAGGAGAAGTATAGGCTTCTTGCCCGAGAAACCACAGCTGCCTCCAATAAAGGTAGCCCACCTTCTCGGCTATGCTGCGAAATTAAAAC
>JALVFK010000215.1 GCA_027030065.1 Desulfurococcales archaeon
GACATAAACTAAGATATCGGATAAAGAGAAAATAAATCTTTAAAAACACGTTTTTATTATATTTTGTCTTGGTTAAGACCAGTGTTTCGATACTTCTCCCTTGAATGATCTAAGAGTCTTTATTGCTTTAGCCCATTCTATGTAGTCTTCGTATACTTCCTCGTAGGGTAGGGGTATATCTGGGTCAAGGTATATCACGAAGCGTGATACTTCATCATAGTCTACTCCGAGTTTAGAGTATTTTTCACGCATACGTGATATGACCTCCCAGACCCATTCGGGAGGTTTATCTTGTGTTAAAGCCATTTCACGTGTACACCTCTTTCTGTGAGAAAAATAGGTAGAGTGCGGGATTTCTGTGATAGCTTCAATGCATGATTGTCTCAAGATATACAAGTTTTAAATACTATAGCGTAAGCGTAGAGATCACGCTAAAAACTCGTAGAGTACAAGAGAAACAGAGGCAATGATCACATACACTTAAATACTGGTAACAACTAGGTTCTAACTCCATAAAGAGAAAAAGAGTTTATATTGTAGCCCCAACATTCTTATCAAAAGAAGTGATGCATAATGGATATTTCGTGGAGAGACATCTTCACAATATCGTTGATAGTATTAATAATAGGGGTTCTCACAGCCTCCTATGGAATCGTAGCGCGGAGTGAGGGTTTAATAATAGCCTCGTCAATCCTAATATTATTCCCGATACCCTTTGTGATGCTCTCGTATAGAGCATTGAAGGGAGGAGAAGTTGGATCAAAAGATCTATACAATAATGCAATAGTTGGATTAGTAATGATAACTATTGTATCTCTTAGCGGCTACTTCCTCTTTGCAACAACGCAGGGTAAGGCTGTGAGTTTAGCAGTATTCCTGGGAACAATACTATCATTGATAATAGAGTACATTAGTAAGAAGAGAGCAGAAACAAAAAGTATGAAGAGAACAGAGATAAAAACAGTTGACGGCGGAGAAGAACCCGTAAAAGCTACTGTAAGTGAAACTATGGAACAGAAACGAGTTGAAGAAAGCTGAAAAACTTGTTTTAACGAATCCTTAGTTATACTAGTTTTAAATGTGTAGGAGATAGGATGCTTTAACGAAGTCGGCCATAGTCTTAAGTCCGGAGGGTGCTTCAACTACTCTTGGCGCCATGTTGACTATGACTGCAGCAGTACCCTGGTCTCCAGGTGTGCCAGTGCTCCTCCACTTTACTGTGGGGTCGCCTTCTACTATTATCTCTTCATATTCTTCTGATCCAACTAGTGCGTGGAACTCTATTCTAACTATCTCCTTGTCGCCACTATAGCCTATACCCATACCCTTTACTCCTCTAACGGTGCCAGGTTTTATTTCATAGTATTGGGTCTTGTATTCTGCTTCAGATACTACTGGTTCTTGTTTCTCTTCAACTCTAGTTATCTTTAACCCCATTATTTTTGAAAGCAAGAATACTGATTCCGCGAAGCCCACGTGTGCTGTTATCTCGCCTCTGCTCATCTTCTCATTGAATTCTTCTACTGTTAGACCTAATCCTATCTTTTTCTGGAAGCTCTTCCTACGTTTACCTGCATCTACTACTCTTATAGCTCTTATATGGTCTACTTGGATGTGTGGTAGGCTTAGGATTGCTGGTAGAGTATCTAGGAGGAAACCCGGGTTTATGCCAGTACCGAGAACTGTTACCTCATGTCTTCTCGCATAATTGTCTAATAATTCTGCTAACCATGGGTAACGGTAGTAGGGGTAGCTTAATGTCTCACAAGTCGATATAACATTGGCTCCCTTCTTTATAGATAATACTATCTGGGGTAGTGCTTTATCAAGCCAACTAGTTGTAGCATGTAATACTATATCTGGTTTTACGGGCTCGAAAGCCTTGTCTGGATCCTTTTGAACTATAACCCCTAGTTTCTCGTCTAAACCTATAACATCTCCCAGGTCTTTCCCCACCTTCTCTGGGTCTATGTCTACTGCACCAGTTATCTCATAGCCTTTTCTCAAAGCATATCTCGCTAATAGGGCCCCTATAGGGCCTACACCATAGATTAGTACGCGTAGACTCAAAATAGACTCCCCGTGTAGTGTCTAAATGCTATGACTGGGTAATAAACAATTGTTTCGCTAATAAAAGGATAGGCTGTGGGAAAACCATGGTATGAGCTCAAGGCGGGTCTCTACAAGTATTCCTCAACTTTCTTGAGGAATTCCTCGAAGAGCTGTGCAAAGGATTCTACTTCGCGTAGAGTATGGCTACCAGATAACATTAAGTGGCTTATATCTTCTGTTAAGAATACGTGCCCGTGTACCAGCGTATATTTCTGGAAAACCTTGTTCAGCAAGGGGTTTACTCGTTTTCCAAGAACATCTCTTATACTCCTAGGTTCTTCTGATGTAAAGTGTATCCCTATGAGGGATCCAGCATAAGTTACATGTACGGGTATCCTAGACCTAGACCCTATATCCTGTAATACTACTGCTAGTTTACCGCTAAGCCAGTTCAAGTACTCGTAGAAGCCTGGTTTCTCGAGAATCTTAATAGTCTCGTAGCCTGCAATCATTGAGACAGGATTTCCAGCAAAGGTTCCACCATGGAAGCTCCTCCTATCTTCCGGTGTCTTAGTATAATCTAAGAGCTCCATGATCTCTCTAGGTGCTCCGAAAGCTCCTATTGGGAATCCTCCGCCAATAATCTTACCCATAGTAACTATATCAGCTCTAACGCCATAGTATTCCTGTCCTCCTCCCAAACCCAGTCTAAACCCGGTTATCACTTCATCAAATATTAGTAGTGATCCATAAGTATCGCATAAGTCTCTTAAAGCGTCGAGGAAGTCTTCGTCAGCTGGTATTATTCCAGCCGCACCTTGAACTGGCTCTACTATTACGGCTGCAATATCGTTACCGTGTTCCTTGAAGACCTTTTCAATACTGCTCGGATTATTGAATTCCGCTACAATAGTGTTAGCTAACACCTCGTCGGGTAGACCTCTTGAACCCTTCTTTCTACCGCTCTTTACACCTATGTGTAGTGAATCATAGCCTCCATGCCATCCTCCCTCAAATTTCACTATCTTCTTCCTACCAGTATAGGCTCTAGCAAGTCTTATTGCATACATAT
>JALVFK010000216.1 GCA_027030065.1 Desulfurococcales archaeon
GAACCCCTACCGAGTCGTGTTTGGGAGCAAGCTGTTATAGAAGCAGGTAATGCTGACCTGGTAATAGTTGTTGGTACGAGTGGTGTTGTAATGCCTGCAGCTATGATACCCTTACTCGTTAAACAACATGGCGGAGTAATAATAGAGGTGAACGTTGAGCCATCTAATATCACTGTTTCAGCTGACGTCTTCTTGAGGGGGAAGGCGGGCGTAGTTCTCCCTAAGTTGGCGGAGAAGCTTGGGTTAAAAATATAGGCGTAGAATAGGCCCTTATCATACCTGGTGTGGAATGCTTCCTTGCCCGTTATACGAGCACTAACAATACATTTGGATACAAATCCCCTAAACCCGGGGTTCGAGGAGAGGGTTAGGGAAACAGTTGAGAATGTTAGGAGAGCTTTAGAGAAGAATGGAATAAATGTTTGGACTCTCCGGCTTAGTCTCCAAGTAATTGATAGAGTTGACCACAACGTACTAGTTGAAACTGCTATAAGACTAGGAGAAGTAAGCAGCAAGTATAATGTACTTGTAAGTGGGTTTAATGTTGACGAGCCCTCTAAGAGTATTGTTAAGGAAATAGTTGACGTATTATCTATGGTTGAGGGAGTCTATGGTTCTTTTCTCATAGATTCTCTTGAAGGCTTTCAAGCCTATGTAGAAACACTATATGCAAGACCGGGTTCTTGGAAAACATTTACTAGGATAGCCCTTGTTTTCCCCCAGAGGATTCTAACACCCTATTTTCCGGCAAGCTCGACAGTTAATGGAAGGGAGGGATTTAGTCTCGCTCTAAGATACGTTGATGTAGTAAAGGAGACACTCGTTAACGGTGATGATAACCTACTTATGAGATACTTTAAAGAAATAGAAGAGACTGGACGATTAATTGAGGAGGAAACGGGTTTAGAGTATTTGGGTACGGATACCTCTCTATCGCCTTGGATGGAGGAGAGCGTTGGAGAACTAGTAGAATACGTTAACAACAAGCCCATACCAGAGCCAGGAACAGCTTGGGCTATAAACTGGCTCGAAAAACACATCCACAATAATGCTGTTAGAGCAGGGTTAACTATGACCGGGTTCAACCAGGTAATGCTTGCTGTTGGAGAAGACAATTTACTAAAGGAGAGGGGATTAGAGGGTAGGCTAAGGCTTAGAGATCTAGCCTTATTCTCAGCTTATTGTGTTGCTGGCTTAGATATGGCTGGGTTCAGTATAGTCCGAGTAGAGAAGCGCGACCTACTTAGACTATTATATGATGTCTATACCGCGAGCCTCGTTAAGAGGAGAAGCCTAGGTGTTAGGCTAATACCGAGCCTAGGAGAACCCGGCTCTAAGCTCGAGATAGACCGCTTCGGGATAATACCAGTACTCGAATACTAGATTGGGATTATTTTCCTTGAGGGCAAGTTTAATTAGTCTACACCTACTACGAGATCTGAATAGATGATAGAAATGCACGCTTATAGGAGTAAAGCCAACATTATTGTAGCAAAAATAAGTGGAGGAGAAGAACTAGTAAACGCGTTGAAAAAGCTTGCGAGAGAACATGATATCAAGCTGGGAATGGTATCGGGTATTGGGGGTTTCGAGAAAGCTAGAATAGGATTATTCCGAGGAAACGGCTACGAGGAGCTAGTTGTAGAAGCCCTACCCGGCCACGTACTTGAAGTAGCGAGTCTATCGGGAAACCTGGTTATCGGTGATGATGGTGAAGTCTATCCACACGTCCACGTAGTCGTTGCTAGGAAGCAAAATGAGGTCTATGCAGGCCACCTAATAGAGGGAATTGTTAAGCCCTTCATAGAACTATTCATAATCGAGCAAGTAGAGAACCTTGAGAAGGCTAGAGAATTCTTCAAGCACAGGTGGAGCAAAACCTAAAGGAAACCCTAAGACTAAACCTGGGGCTCTCCACTCGGTTCTCTTTAATTAACTAGGTAGTAGATTATGCCGTTAATTACCGTACAGCCGCGGAGCTTCTATGAGGAGAAATTGTTGGAGAAGATTCTAGCTAATAATCCCTCACTACATGCTTTTACTTTGAATGATCTTAGGAGGGAGAGAGATAAGACATCAGTATACTTGTTCGTTTCCAACGATAATGTATTGGGTTATTTGCTCGCTTATGCTGGGTTAGGTAGGTATTATTCTATTATAGTAGAGGTTTTCAGCGATACAGTTGAGCCAAGAACTATTGTGAGACAACTCTTATCTAATAGTATTGTTTTGAGAAGAGATTTTACTGGCACAGTACATGTAGATAGGAGGCTTCTTGACGTTGTCTTAGGTTTGCTTAGACCTAGTAGCATATACTACTATTATGTAATGGAGTATACTGGTAAAGCACCCGAATGTCCTCGCAGTAGCTATGATATAATTGAACTAGAATACGAGTTACTCGGAAAATATAGGGCATCCTACGAGATAGCTAGGAGAGTTAAGGGATTGAAGAAGACTTATGGAGTAGTCGTGAATAATAGAATTGTGGGTGTTGGTGGATACTATGTTGTTGAACCAGAAGTGTACCTTATCGGAGGAATATATGTTGAACCCGAGTATCGTGGAAGAGGCATAGGGAAGTATATCTCATGTTTTCTCACTAGGAAGGCATTAGAGGATACCGATAGAGTGGTATTGTGGGTTAATACCGAGAATAAGCCAGCAATAAGAATCTATGATAGTATAGGGTATAGGGTTATTAGAGTCAACGCC
The DNA here is from genome assembly GCA_027030065.1 of Desulfurococcales archaeon. Taxonomy (GTDB): domain Archaea; phylum Thermoproteota; class Thermoprotei_A; order Sulfolobales; family WANQ01; genus JALWGO01. The sequence continues at coordinate 2,716 of JALVFK010000216.1, forward strand.
TGGGTAAATATCAATATAAACGTTAAGCCTTAACTCTCTAGGAGTAGGTGGCTAATAGTTGAAGCTAAATATATTCCTTGAAGAACAAGTAGAAGTACCAGATACTGTTGAGAGAATAGCGTCTCTTACGCCAGCAGTAACTGATACCCTCGTAGCCCTGGGCCTAAGAGACAAGATTGTAGGGGTTTCAGCCTTCTGTCCTGCTTATGTGAGAGAGGTTAAGGGTCTACCAATTGTTGGATCTTATCTCCACATAAAATGGGACCTGCTTGAGAAACTTAAACCCGATATAATTCTACTCGGTCTAGGCGTGCAAGTAGGGCTTGCTAGAGAACTCTTAGCCAAAGGCTATAGTGTTTACACTTTACCCTTACCAACAAGTATTGCTGGAGTCCTCGACAACACTTTGAGGATAGGATACGTTACAAATAGCTATAGTAGGGCTTGGAGCATATACGCAAACTCTATTAGAAGACTATCAAAGCTCTTAGAAGAAAACAAGGAGAAGAATAGGCCACGAGTATATGTCGAGATATGGGTTGGAGAACCTAGAACAATAGGCTATACATCCTTTATCCACGATGCAGTAGTCTTAGCAGGATATGAGAATATTTATGGGTGGAGCAAGGATCCCTACCCTATACCAGACTACGACTTCATAGTCAAGGAGAACCCAGACTACGTTATAATAGCACGCGAAGTATATGCGCCACCACTCAAGAAAATAATTGAAAAACATGGTCTAGATAGGCTGGAGGCGGTTAAAAACAATAGAGTAATAGTATTAGATGCCTCCAAGCCACTAGCACATCCCTCACCCCGGATAATAGATGTAATAGAATATCTCCACGAAGTGAAAAACAAATGAAGGAGAATCAGAGAATATCCTTAAAAGCATTGAAAAAGTATGTTGAAGACGCTCACGGCGTAATCGAAGTAGTTGACGGAAACGTTGAAGCTAGATTCCCAATAAACATTGAGACCCGGGGTGAGTCAGTATACTTCACTATTAAGGGAGTACTAGTATCAAATGATGTCGTTGAGATAACCCGTTACATAGTTGAGAGGGGAGACCGAGTATACGAGAGACCGGGAGACGAACTAGAGGGATGGCTCATAGTATTGCGTGAGAGATACGAGGACAAGGATAATAATAGAGAGGAAGCAGCGGTGGTTAGGGAGAGAGACTCCCTCTAAAGGGAACCCTTAGAGGAAACCAAGGGGGTTTAGGTATAGATTATTTAATGGTTTGCTTGAGCTAAAATAGACATGTTTTGGTTTTCATAAACAATTCGGTTTATTTCGACCCTTTTTTTAAGATAGTCCATTATCTCTTGCCGTACTTCTTGTCCGTCCATGAATCTTATAAACCAGTTTATAGCCGCTCTTATGAGGTCGCTTCTTGAAGAAAAACCGAATTCCCTGACCTTTCTGTCCATTTCTTCAACGAATTTTTTCCTCACCTTTACTGACACAACTACTGTTTCGTCCTCATCGAGATCCACGAAGAATATGGGTCCTTCACGATGGCGCTTTCTCACAATTCATCCTCTCGGACAACATAGTATTACTCATAATATTCATAAAGTGTATAGTATTAATGGTTTTCCACCGTAATACCGGAACATCCCATGGTGATAAATTAATGATCCTACAAGGGTTAGTGATAGGCCTTCATTATTGTAAATCACTCTTTAAATATGCTGGAGGTACACAAATACAGTTCCATAGGCTCTAAGTATTCTTAATATTTAGTAAGGGATAATACCGTTATGATATTACGGTTGGGTGCTATGGTTTGAGCCTATGTGCTCTGGAATGGCGTTATGGTTCTGAGGAGATGAGAGAGATATTACGTGTTGACAACATTATTAGAAAAATGATTCAAGTCGAAGTGGCTTTGGCTAGGGGTTTAGAGGAGGCTGGTATTGCTCCAAGAGGATTAGCCGGAGAGTTGGAGAAGGCTTTAGATGCTATTAGTAGTAGAGAGGTCTACGAGTATGAGAAGAAGCTAGGACATGAGGTTGGAGCACTAGTATGGCTGCTCGGCAAGATGAGTGGTCGCTATGGCGGGTTTGTACACTATGGTGCAACAAGCAACGATATAATTGATACTGCATGGGCTCTCATACTACGTGAAGCTCTAGGAGTTGTTGAGGAGAAGTTGAAGAAGCTTGTATCAATACTCATTGATAGGATAAGAAGAGAGGGAGGACAAGTACTAATTGGGAGAACTCATGGACAACACGCGTTACCAGTAACATGGGGTTTTAAGCTAGCAAACTATGTCTACGAGCTGGCTAGGAGTTATGAGAGACTAGTTGATGCAGAGAAACGTGTTGTTAAGTTGAAGCTTTCTGGGGCTGTAGGGACGATGGCTGCTTGGGGAGATAAGGCTGAGATCATAGTGTCCACGGTCTCAGAGACTCTAGGCTTAGAACCCCATGTAATAACAACTCAAGTGGCACCAAGAGACGGGTTTGCGGAATTAGTGTGTAGTCTGAGCATCCTGGGAGGGGTTTTGGAGAGAATGGCCCTTGAGGTTCGCGAGTTGTCTAGACCCGAGATAGGCGAGGTTAATGAGGGTATGGTGCCAGCTATTGGGAGTAGTGCTATGCCTCATAAAGTGAATCCGATTAGGAGTGAGAAGATATGTGGTCTTGCAAGAGTGTTGAGAGGTTATTGTATGACTATGCTTGAGAATATAGCTTTATGGCATGAGAGAGACTTATCAAATAGTAGTTGTGAACGACTAACCATACCCCACGCCCTCATGGTTGTAGACGAGATGCTTGAAACTAGTATCAAGGTATGGTCTAAGCTCAAGATAAATCCTGAGAATATGCGGAGGAACCTTGAGAGGACAAGGCATGTCTATTTAAGCGAGTTAATAGTATTAAAGCTCATAGAGAAAGGAGTCCCACGAGACGAAGCATATAGTAGGGTTAGGGGTCTAGCTCTAAAAACAGTAGAGGAAGACAAGGACTTTCTAGAAGTACTAGAAAACGATTCCTACATAACATCCAAGATACCGGTTGACGAGATAAGAGCGCTTAGAGGAATAGAGTATACGGGGTTGGCAGACAGACTAGTAGATAGGGCTGTAGGCTATGCTAGAAGAGTTATGGGACTCTAGACTACTAGGGATATTTTTACTTTATCTCTATTTCTCTTAACTCTACCTCTCTTTTGTCTAGGTCTACTATAGCGTAGTAGCCCATTGCTAGAGGGCCGGGATTTACGCATAGGGTTTCACCGATATACTCGTAGCCTCTACCCTCGTGTATGTGGCCGCATAAACATGCTATTGGCTTGTATTCTAGGATTACTTGTCTTAGATCAGCTAAACCAGCATGCGTATTGCCCCATGTTACGTCTATTTTGCTTGCTCTAGGTGGATGATGGGATACTAGGATCGTCTTCCTTCCATGATTCTTTAGGCATTCTTTAGCCTTTATGAGACTAGTATATACTTCCAGCCCACTAACGCCCGTAAAGTAGTAGCCATTGACCTCTCTGCATTGAGCATCAACACCTATTCCGTGTTCTCTTAGAAGCCTAGCTATATAGTGGTCATCCATATTGCCTGGTACTGCTACAACGGGTTTACTTGTTGATACTAGTTTTCCTATTATTTCATGATCGCATTCTAGGTCGCCGCTAACAACTATAACGTCTACTCCCAGCTCGTCAATCATGTTTAATACTTTTTCGAGGTTCATGTAGGAACAGTGTATATCGCTTATATGGAGTATCCTCAAAGTCCATCCCTCCCATTAGAGTATTCCAGCTTTAGGCAGCCTCCTCATATATCGTGGTTTAATGGTTTATAGGTTATCCGTTCATAATTATTATGGGAGGCTGTGAGGAAGAGGTGAGCTATTCGAATAAATAGTTAGCTGGGATGTGATTAGAGGATGGCACCGAGCCTCCCCTAATACGCTACATTATTATATTAGTAGAAAAGTATTCTATGCTTGGGGAGGCTATATCCTTGAAGAGGAATGGCATATTACATCCAGAGCTAGCTAAAGCCGTTGCTAGTCTTGGACAAGGAGACTTGATAATGATTACTGATGCAGGATTCCCTATACCAGAGGGTGTAAAGAGAATAGATGTAGCAGTAGCACCCAATATTCCACGATTCCTCGATGTTTTAAGCGTTATATTGACTGAAGTCGTGGTTGAAGAAGTCTACGTAGCACATGAGACCTTGGAGAAGAACCCAGATATACATGAGGGTATTATGAGGCTCCTCTACCGCTACCAGCTCAATGCTAGAATGAAAGAGGTATCCCATGAGCAGCTTAAAGAGATAGCAAGGAAGGCTAAATTTATTGTTAGGACAGGCGAGTTTACACCATACTCTAATATAGCACTACTATGTGGAACACCGTTCTGAGACCTCCCTTTAGACTATTTTCCATCATATTCTCTTTTTGCCTATATGGCTGGCCGTAGGGTTTCTGAGGGGATAAGTGATAAAGGTTCTTTAACACTATCTTGTAAGTGGACTCTTAGTTTAACATTCATAATATGTTATGGGGTTATCTGGTATGAGTGAAAGGGATAGTAAGGTTAGGATACTTGATGGTTTTCTAGTACCTTATGATGTTGAAGAACTGTTCAGTGAAATGCATGGTAGTATTGACCCGGATACGGGGCATATTGTTTGCCACAAGTATACTCCTCGAGTAAGCGTTATAGTTGATGATAATGGGGAGGCTATACCTTATCTAACATATTCTGGGTGTCTCGGAATAGTTCTTGGAGATAGAGTTGTCGGGAAACTATTGTCTATTATTGATGCACGTCATGTCGAGTGTCTTGAGTTAAAGCAACGTGAGGGACTTATTTTAAGAGACGAGGGAGGCGAGTATAATGTACCCGTAGAAGACCTTGTAATGGCTATGCGTAATCTAAGAATCCTGGGCTATAAGAACACGAAGATATATCTCGGTAAGATAAATGGGGATCCGGTTCCAGTTTTAATAGGAGTTGACCGTGAGGGGAAGAGGGAGATGATAGCCTTATTCATAGATCCATCATGTATTAGTAAGAGTAGAGGAGAGGAGTCTAAGACTACAACCGTTATGTAATTGAGGTGGCGTCCTATTGACTTCGTGGAGGAGTATTATTGATGAAGTTAGAAGGGAAAAGATTAGGGGTGCAGCGTGGTGTGCCCGAAGGATTGCTGAAGCCTTTATTTCTCTAACAGAAGATCCTGGTTATTCTACCCAGCTTCTCGAGGAGGCTGCAGGTTTAGCTTTGGACGCTAATCCTAGTATGACTAGTATATACAATGTAGTATACTTGGCGAGGAAGGCTAGGAGTAGAGAAATGCTTAGAGAGCTAATGGCGGGGTTTATAGATTATTTGGACTGGGCTCGTAAGCGTATATTGGATTCTAGTAGGGATAGCGTAGCTGGAACCATTATGACTATTAGTTATAGTAGTACTGTTAGGGATATCTTATTGGAATCTAAAGACAATATTATGAAGGTAATAGTCTTAGAATCTAGTCCTGGAAGAGAAGGCGTATACCTTGCAAAGGATTTGAAAGAAAATGGATTAAATGTAATAATTATACCGGATCTAGCCTTCAACCATTACCTCGGAGAAGTCGATCTAGTATTGGTTGGAGCTGATAGTGTTGGAAAAGATGCATGTATAGTCAATAAGATTGGAACCATGCCTCTCACATACTTTGCACACTACCTCGGACTAGAAGTATACGCGGTCTTCGAAGCCTATAAGATTCACCCGGAGAAAACCTGTTATGAGATACCATTGCTTGAAAGAGAATACGAGATAGAAGACTTCAAGACCAAGACACCATTATTTGATAGAACACCGGGCAAGTATTTTACAGCATTTATAACAGAACATGGATTACTTAAGCCTAGTAGGATAGAGGTTAAGAGAGCATATCAACAATTCCTCGAGAAAGTGGTAAGATAATTATAGTTGTTTGAGATAAAGTGTTGAGTAGATGAGGTAGTCTTCCGGCGGAGCTGACCCGAAGGTGTCTTGGAGGGGGTGCTGAACTCTTCGCTGACCGATAGTTTTTCTTCTGTGGTGATGGATTGTCTTGAGGCTTAGGATTAATAGTTTTGATGCTGAGCCGCTTTTGGCAAGTGTTTTCTGTTTTATTGAGCGTAGTCGTGAGTCTTTTCGTGGTGTTATGGATTATCTTGCTAGGAGGTATAGTGTTGT
>JALVFK010000217.1 GCA_027030065.1 Desulfurococcales archaeon
ATAGATAATACATCATGTGCTTTCAAGTGTACAAGGTCTTCTAGGTCTCGTGGAGCATAGAGAGATAACACATCAGATATACGTTCAACAACCTTATCAAAGACTTCTCTAGGCATTGGATGGATTACGACCTTCATTGTATCAGTTATTATGAGCTTCTTCCCCTTCTCTAGATAAGCCCTCGCAATACGCTCAGTTAACTCAAAAGTCATGCGGTCACTTATAACTACTGTTTCCTCTTCTCCTCTTTCCTCTCCCTCCCCTTCCTCTCTAACCGGCTTTACTATTTCTTTTCTAGTCTCCTCCGAAGGCTTCGCTTTAAGCGGGGCCTCTACAGTCTCTACGCCCACTTCTATGGGTGGCTTAGTGTAGGGTTTAGGCTTCTTTCCTTGGAGCTCGCATAGCGTCTTATAGGCTTTCCAACCCAGTATGGTTAGCTCGTATTCACCCATACGGGTCTTCTTTAACAACTTGCTCATACGTCTGAGGTGAAAGCCAAAAGTTCCTGAATCATCTACTCCAGTCTCCTTCATTAGTTCTGTATAGGTTAATGGTCCCTTTTCAGCTAATAGTTCTATGACTTTTCTCCTAACTCTATGTCCTAGTGCTTGTAGTATATAGTCTAGTTCCTCGTCTACTCCATTATTCTTATCCGACATTACGGTTTACCACCACGTATTATACTATACTGTTCCACACGGATAAGGTCTATGTGGAGGATTATTCCTGTAATAAGTGTAGTAGACTACACAGTTAAAAGAATTACAATTACTGTTTAAGCAGGTCTACTAGAGTCTTAAGCCTACCGATAATCTCCTCCCTATCATCACCCTTAATACTATGAGCGTAGAGGCTTAGAATATTGTCTAACCAGTCTAGAGCAGCAATAGCTGCGCAACGTGGACATAGGATATTGCCTTCAGCATCACTTAGTACTTCCTCATCAATACAAGACTTATGCATAGGGGCTCCACAAATACTACATCTAATAGCCTCTGCTTCATCCACTGGCTTACCGCAGATAACGCATTTGAGTTCAGCCATTTCCCTGCATCCCAGACCAGTATTTTGAGTATCCTAGCTTATAGATTATTATATTAGGATGCTAGGCTATTATTGATTAGAGGATCTAGTGTAGTGACTATACCAGCATTAACAATAGTGTATGCGGCCTCTCTCGCCTCAATAATGGTATTGTTTACTAGGTTTCGAGAACGCTTTCTTGTAGCATCTACGTTAACGGCTTTTTCATCTCTTTATCTTGCCGTCTACTCGTTTCGATCAATAATATATGGAAGCTACGATACGATAATTGTTGTGGGTGATCCAAGGTCTATTACGTTTTTTGCTTTAAGCAGTAATCCTTTATCTGCATTCTTTCTTATATGCTATGGCATTGTATGGTTTTTCGTATCCCTCTATAGCGTATACTATGTCTATACTAAGAGGTTGGAAGGATTTCATTACTGGATTTATTTTAACGCTCTCTATATTGTTATGTTGACCTTCTTTCTAGTATCAAACCCTATAGTAACCGTTGTATTACTTGATATTACTCTTGTCTTAACGGCTCTCCTCATAGCATTAGATAAAACAAGTATTAGAGCGAGAAAGGCTGCTATAATCTACATGGTCAGCTTATCTATTGCTAGCATGTTTATCTTAATGGGGTTTCTAGTATTCTCTAATAAGGCTGGAGGAGTCTACGACTTTAAATTACTAGGCGAGTGGTGGGAAAGATATCATCTTTTAGACGAGTATGCACTTCTAGCTTCTATTCTAATACTAGTTGGCCTCAGTATTAAGATGGGGCTTGTACCCTTTCATTTCTGGCTTCCACGCGCACATGCTGAAGCACCTACAACTATATCATCTATATTGAGTTCTATTGGCGTTAGCCTAGGTGTATACGGAGTTATCCGCATATTCTTTGAAGTCCTTGAACCCTTCTGGTATGTTACATTGTTTCTAATAGTTACTGGTATTGCGAGTATTCTCTATGGCTCAATATATGCTCTAGCATGCCATGATGTAAAGAGGCTTGTAGCATATAGTACTATTGCCCATATAGGGTATGTTGCTTTTAGCTTGGGTTCGAGTGCACATCTCTTGGAGACTGGAAATACTTTTCTAATACTGGGTTCTATTGCATATACTGCAACAATACTTTACGTGTTCTCTCATATGCTGGCTAAAGCATTGTTATTCTTAGTTATTGGAGGAGTTGAAGCAAGCTTTGGGTTAAGAGATTTAAATAAGCTTGGCGGTTTATCAGCCACTATGAAGAATACTTATCGCTTACTCGTACTAGTATCATTGCTGCTCATAGGGATTCCGCCATCAATAACCTATATTGCTAAATCATTAATACATACTGCTACTATTTCATCTATGACACAAGTATTCTTTGAAGCATCTATAGCCGTTATAGCTTCTCTCCTAACCGCCTCATATATGCTTAAACTATTAGTGAGGTTGTCGAGTCCAAGGAGAGAGTATCATAAACTGCTAAGACTTATTGAGAGAAAATATAGTAGATTATACGATAAATACGCTAGCATATTATTATACGGATTTATTGGAGTAATAATAGCTTTCTCCCTATCCACACCAATACTAGTATCATTCATAAACGAGCTAGCAAAAACTATTGGAGCTTCAAATATAGTAGACTATGTAGTTGTAACCCCTGTTATCGCTTATACAAAGCTACCAACTCCGCTAAGATTACTCACGGTGGAGCAAGAATTACTTGTAGTTTTATCAACAATGCTCATAATTCCTTCACTAACTCTCCTAGCATATTATATATGGTCTCATCTCGAATACATTAGTGTCCATATGAAGAGGATACATGATAGGCTTGTCCACGAGAACATATTGCTGAAGACCTCGTATGCTCTAAGGAAAATACAAGTCCTAGTAGAGGATCTCGAATACAATAGTAAGGCGTTGCTCATATCATCACTATTACTATTATTGCTACTGATTGCCGCTCTTATATTGCTGGGGTAAAAAATATCTTTCACCAACGGTATATAGTATTAGACTATACAAGAAATATCCGATCTAACACTTTAGTGTTTAAATGAGGGTTTTTAATGAGTAGACACTATGGAATCCTATTGAGTCTAGCAATAATAGTCTCCATGGTATTGCTAGCGTCATTAGTATTGACTGCTAACGATATCAGTATTATACCATTACAGCTTGGTCTAAGCGAGCTGGCTAGTCGTATTGTAAGGTATTCTTATTGCAACTGTATTAACAGTAGTTTATCGCTTGCAATAGTCAATGCTATTCTATGGGATTTCCGAGGAATAGATACCTTCTTCGAGACTACGGTATTGTTTATTGCAGTTATTGGTGGATGGATTGTATATAAAAACGTATTCGAGTTTAATAGAACCAGTATTAGTGGTAAAACCTATTCGTTAATAGTAGAAACTATTACCAAGTTATCCCTTGTTATTGCTTTTATAGTATCTCTCGCACTAGCATTAAACGGCCATTTATCTCCGGGGGGAGGTTTTCAGGGAGGTGTCTTATTTTCAACTGCTATAATAGTCTTGATAGTAGTGAACGGCTTAGAGTGGTTGAGGAGAAACCTGCTGCCCCCTTATAGGGCTCTATCTCTACGTACTATTGGCTTATTGGGTATCTTCTCCCTTGCTTTTCTCCCACTATTATCTGGCTTAATCCATGGTTACGTAGGCTTTGTTTTCCAGAATCAAGCCAAGCCTCCTCTAAGCTTTTTCAACCTATACTATGAGGTAGGGGGAGTAAGGTATAGTTTAATCATATTATTGTATAACTTGTTCGAGTACATAGCTGTTACTGCCGCCTTTACCCTCGTATTCTATACTATTGCAACCATTGTTTTCAGAGAAGAACAGGGGGTTAGGGGATAGTGGATATTCAATTATTTCTATGGAACGTGTTTACAGTATCCATAATAGCATCTGTTATCATTGGCGTCTTGGGAGTAGTGTTTAAGCCTAATGCTGTTAAGAAGATAATAGCATTGACCATTATGAATGACTCTATTTGCATTCTAATAGTAGCTGTAGGATACTTACATTCAAGTAAGGCTCGCCCACCAGTTTATGAGACTCCTCAAGCATCTTCTATGGTATTTGTTGACCCCTTACCCCAGGCTTTAGTGGTAACTGCTATTGTTATAGGTTTGGCCTTAACATTATTTCTTTCAATAACAGTACTCCGCTTATACGAGCATCTAGGTACACTTAACTTCCACCGTGCTCTAAGGCTTGAGGAAGAAGCTAGGGAAGTCGAGTTAGAAGAAGCTGGTGAAGATTAGTGTTTGAGAACGTTATTTTACCCTTATTAACCCTTGTTCCCGCTGGTGCTGCATTCTTTTTACCATTATTGTCTAGGCTTACTGGTGGTAGGATTATAGACTACTATTTCATAACTGTTTCCGCAATAGTATTCTATCTGGCTTTTACATCGATTTTTGTCCCCAGTGAACTATACTATTATTTTTCTGGTTGGCCTCCACCAATAGGAATAGCCTATGCGCTAGGACTGCGGGGTAAGGTGCTTTTATTCTATTCATCACTTGTCTTCTTTTTAACGAGCATATACGCTTCATGGTATGCAAGACACCACGAGAACCGCTACCTAATGTATACTATGATCTTAGGCTTAATGGCGGGGTTCAATGGAGTGTTATTGACTAATGACTTGTTTAACCTCTACGTTATGTTGGAGGTTACGGGTATATCGGCGTATGTATTAGTAGCTTATTATAGTGATAGGTTTAAGGCAGTTGTATCTAGTTTAAAGTATTCTTTCACTAGTATAGTTTTCTTGAACTTGTTTTTGCTTGGAGTATTGTTTATCTATGTGGATACACGTGTACTCAGCCTTGAATCCCTAAGGGAGGTAGTGGTTGAAGCAGATTTTTACGTGAGTATTAGTCTTGCCTTGTTTTTATGGACTTCTCTATTCTTATCGGCTATATTTCCTAATCATTTCTGGCTACCAGATGCTCATGCAGATGCTCCTACACCAGTATCAGCTCTTTTATCGGGTATTATTGTTATGAATGGAGCACTCGTTTTCTTGAAAACCACTGAGATATTCGATAATGTTGGGTTAACCAGTATTGTCTCAAATATTCTCTCATATCTACTACCGTTTTCAGCTCTCTATGCTGGCTTTATGATGGCTACTAGTAATGACGTGAAAAGGATATTAGCGTATAGTACTATCGTTAACACCTCGCTGGCATTTATGGGGCTTAGCCTCCTAGACGAAAACGGAGTCAGCGCTGGCATGTTCCACTTAGTAACCCATATGTTGGGTAAGGCTCTCGTCTTCTTAAGCATTGGCGTATACGTCCATGAGGCTAAGACGAGGAACATCTATGCCTTAGAAGGTTACGGGCGAATGTATCCTCTAGCACTGCTTACATTTATGGCTGGTGCACTAAGTCTAACAGGCTTACCACCCTTTGCCGGCTTCTTCAGCAAACTATACTTATATCAAGCATTATTGTTAGCAGGTAAACCCTTTCAAGCACTCATAATAATAGTTATATCGGCTGTATCACTCTACGCCTACATGAGGATAATAGAACACTTATGGCATATACCCGTTCATGAACACTTTATACCCAGGAAGAGCTTATCGCCGAAAACAACCACTGTTTTATTATCACTGACAACTCTACTCATAGTCTTAGGGTTAATTGTTGAAACAATAATAAATGCTCTTAGAAGCATCTCGTAGCAACAAGTAGAAAGTTACCTACTGTTTTAGTGGGAGTGTCATTATATAGGTTTGATTACCTGGTAGTGTTCCCTGAGCTATTACTGCTTTTACTTCTCCATTTATTTTGATTATCGTTGACTTGTTTATAGGTAGTTGTCTCTCTATGTTCTTTACGGTGTTGTTTGATAGCATTATTTGTAGCTTTATTGTAGCTTTATCTCCTGGACCAGTTACCGTTATGTTTAGCTTGTTTTGATTAGCGGTTTGCACCCACTTTAATATTATACTGTGTTTTCCTACTATGAGTAATCCTGCAATTGTTTTTGACTGGTTTTCTTGTTGTCCCACCATTATTTTATCAGTATATCTTATTGTGGTATTCTCTAACTTGTTGTCTTCCGTTCTCGTCCTTATAGTATAGTTTATGTGTAGAACGTACTCACCTAGTGGAAGAGTAGCTCTATTCATACCTGCTAGTGTCGGGTACCATGTGTAGTCGTAGATTGCGTCTAGATATACGAGTTTTCTTCTCAAATAAATGTTCCCTAGTTTTAACCCGGTAAGCGGTGTCCCATTGGGTAAGCTTAATCCTACTCCAACGAGCCTATCGTCTTTGTTGTAGTAGGCGTCTACTAGGCTCTCGGGTCTAGCATTTACTAATAGTATTTTTACTGCTACTGGTTCTTTTGGCGTGTACTCTTTCTTGTAGACTGCTTGGAGGAACCAGTCTCCCAGTACTGGGGGCTTGCTTGTCTCACTTGCTCTTATGAATACGAATATTTTATCCTGCTTCCACTTGAAGAATATTATTCCAGCTATGCCGTTTGAGGTAGCGTTCCCTGTTATGTATATTTGATTTGAAGAAATGTGGAAGTAGGAGCAGTAGGTTATAATTAGGTTTCCTATAATACTATTATTGTTATTCGATGTTATATTGAACCCATAGCTTTCACAACCCTTTGGGGGTTTCTCAGGATTATAGTAGTGGAATGTTATGTCTTCTAGACCTATATTGGTCTTCTCTAATACCTTGCTTAATGATAGTATTTTGTAATAATAGGTTTGGTTTAAGTAGATTATCTTGTCTTCACTTATTTCTCCTCGCGCTATTATTGAGTAGAATGGTGGTATTCCCTTATAGTATATCTTCCCTATCTTTCTATCCTTTAGTATCTTTACATAAAACGATAGACCATACTCTGAGCTCGTAGGAGATGGTACTGTAGGTGTAGTTGTACTAGTATTTGTTAGTACTGCTGTAGTCGTCTGATTTACAACTGTTTTTGTCGGAGCAGTGGGCTTGCTTTGAGAAGTATTAGCATATAATAGCATTAAGCCTATAACAACCAATAATATTATTACCGCGACAATTTTGACTTGCTTGTCTCTCGCCTTCAATAATAAACTCACCTACGCTCTAACCTAGCTGTAGTAGATAAAATAGCTTTATTTTCCGCGATCTAATACTCAAGTATCCTTAATCAGACAACTTAACCAGCATAAAGCAATGATGTTTTCACAACATGGCTATGGGTTACAAGGGGGGATTTTCATTATTTTACCTTTCCGTGTATAACGGGTTAGTTCTTCTCTACCTATAATGTGTAGTTCTATTGGTGCATATAATGGTAGTCCGAGCTTTTCTGCTTCCTCGAGTATTTTTGCTCTAAGCTCTACTGCTTCCTTGAAGCCCGGTTTATGCGGCAATACTATTAGTATGTCTATATCGCTTAAGACTGTTAGCCTATCCTCAACTACGCCGCCCGTAAGGTATGCTTCAGCTTCCGGGATAACCATGGACACGGCTCTGGCTATTAGTTTAACATAGTGTTTCCAAGAACTAATTATCTTGAGTGGAGTAATATATTCGCTCAGATCCCCCACCTCTAAATATTTTCTTCTCTATGTTTTGGAGGAAATCTATTACCTTCTTAGCGGCATCAACGAGAACACGGGCTTGATCAATACTGTATTCTAAGACGCCATATGTAGCTCTTGTATGGGCTTCTTCTAATTCCGCTAATAGTCTACGGTTAACTTTAACAAATTCTACTATCTTTCAGCTTCTCTACGGAAACCCTGTTGTTCAAGTATCATTGATAGAGCACCAAGTAATAGCCTAATATTATGGCCGCGCCATTCCTCTCCAGAAACGCGGTATAAGATGCTTTTTACATATAATTGCACTGCGTATCCGGCGTTTAAAGCGGCAAGATCTGCTTCCCCCCTACTCAATAATTCTTCAGCGAGACGGAGCATAGAGTTACTTCTCTTGCGCAGAATATTAGGATAAATACCGCTCACGTACAAGGCACCCATACTACAAGTATAATCATACGGCAACCAATACTAAAATATTAGGTGATATCTTTCTCAAAGAACCTTTTCTTACGGGTCTTCAACTATGTTTAGGTATTTTTCAACTCTATCATAGGGTATTATTTCTACGTCTCCTTGTGCTGTTACTATTATTATTACTGGCTTAATGAGTCTCGGGCCCTGGATACATTCTTGGGCTTTAAAGTGTAGTAGCTTGTAGATTAATGTGAAGTCTGCTCTTACTTTTACTCCAGATTCATCGGCTTTTCCTATAACTATTCTAGGAATATCTACCAAGTGTGTTCCAGCATCGATTCTTATCTTGAGTGGCGATGATATTAGCTTGTATATTAGTAGTGTTTCCTCAGCTAAACGTATGTTATTTCTGGCTCTCTTTTCTGCTACTTGGATGTTTTGTCTAGTAGTACCTATTTTCTCGGCTACTTCTCTAAGACTCAAGCCCTTAGAGCGGAGTTTTAGAACTTGGAGTTGGAGCTTAGTGAATAAGCCATAACGCTCCTGTAAGTCTAAGCACCCCAGGGGATATTTCTTAAGATAGATTATATTATTTATTATTTTACGATAACTCGGGGAAACTAGGATCTCCAGTAGGGTCTTGTCCTCGCATATTCTTTTTCTGCTTCAAGTATTGCCTTATAGAATTCTTTTTCGCCACCACGTATTAGCTTGGATAATACCTCTTTAGCCTTCTTCGGCCCGACTCCATGTGCTGCTAGGGCTATAGCCGCGTATTTCCCATAGGATAATACTAGGTTAGCGGTCTCCTTGGCTTTCCTCAATAACTCTTTTTCTTCGCGGCTTAGC
>JALVFK010000218.1 GCA_027030065.1 Desulfurococcales archaeon
AGTATATAGACTGTAAGGTAGAGTGTAAACTTACTTTAGTAATTGAAAGATTTGGTGACTACACTGATTTCTAACAAACTGACATTAATTATTATTATTTTTACAATTATTATTGTACTAGTCGTCTCTATTATACTATTGAATGTCTTCAACCATGGGCATCCTCTTATGACTAAATATACTGTCACAAATACTAGTAGCGGACAATCCAGAGCCGCAACTAATATCAGCATAGTTGGTGAGAACCATACTTATAGACTCGCAGTAGAGGAGTTGAAGAAGATACTTGAAGAAGCTAGGGATGCCTATTTAAATGCATTAAGGAAGAATGAGGCCTGGACTATCTTTATCTCTGAGCCCTACTCTAACTTTTCAAAAACGTTTATATTAAACACTACTATTGTGAATGAGACTATATTACTCATAGACCATACAGCCTACAATTACATAATTATACATATCTATAATGCTGAATCCAAGATAGACTTTATGCCTCAAAGAATTAAAGTTAACAATATCTTTATCGAACTTCTACCAAGAAATAACTCAATAACCTACACGGGCATAATACCCTACAATTACCTAGTAAAATACAGATGTAAAACATATAGAGTATCATTTTCATCTATAGGCTTCATCGAAACATCATACCATCTCACAGTCTCCACAGACAAAATAGACGACAACATATACAAAGTAAAGATAACAGTAACCAAGAAGCTAGGAAACACAGCATACGTTAGCGTAGCATGGCTCATACTGGTGAAAAATTAATAACTACGCAATAGGAGACTAGAATAATGATTTTTAGGTAACCGCATTTGAATGTAGTAGAAAGTATGTTTATAGAAAACATAGTTATTTGGAAAGAGATATTCAATGTAGGCATTGACTTAAAATGCTTTTAAATACATAGAGAGTAAGGGGATGCGTTACCAGTTGAGTTTTCCATAAAGTATGATAGCGCAGGAGATGTCCTATATATTAAGCTTAGAGATGATAAAATTGTTGAGTCTGAGGAGATTGAGCCAGGAGTTATAGTAGATTATAACGAGAAAGGAGAAATCATCGGTATAGAGTACTATGGTTCTCGCGCAGGAGGATAGATCTCTCTAAACTGATCTTAAGGGGACCAGAGGCTTTGGTGGCTGAAGCATGAAAATACGTTACACCTTGCATGCACTAGAGCGACTGCGATAACCGGGGCATAAAACGAGAACTTGTTGAGCATTGCTTAAAGAGTCCAGGTAAAGATGAAGAGATAAATGACTTGCGTAGGTGTACTAAAAAGCTTAATGATAGGGTCATAGTGGTTGTATACAAACAAGTTAATGACATACTAATAATTATAACAGCATATATAACAACAAAAATTTGCAAATATCTCTCCTAAATACTCTTACCAATAGTAACGAGAACAGTGCATCAAGCAGTGGATCCATTAACTTCTTCCCGAAACTTGAATACCTCTTAAGCCATAGCACATTCCGTCTCCTCTAACCTCTCTAAAGCGGCTATCTTGACGTCTTGTAAATAAGGGTCCTGCTCATCAGTCGGCTACTAGGACTGCATTTATGCTGGTACGACCGGGTATGAACGGGTCTTGGTTTAGGCCTCCGTAGAGGGCTTCGAGTTTCCAGCCAGCTTTAGAGGCTATGTCTATTAGTTCTGTTACGGTGTATATTCTTATCTTAAAGCCTTGTTTGCCGAGGAACTCGAGTTCATCGCCTTTCTTCTTATAGTATGTCCAAGTGTTCTCTAGGATTGAGGTTACTGGATCAAAACGAGGTTTCTCTATGACGAATAAGTCTCCGAGGTCGCTGGCTATAGTGTCCATTCTACACTGAGCATTTCTAGCCACTATTGTGTCTCTATCAGTATGCCTCAGTATGAATAGTTTGCCTCCAGGAACTATTATCTTACGTATTCTTGACAGCAATTCGATATCAGTCTCTGGAGAACCCTTATAGCCTATAAGAGTTGTCCACACCATGAGAGCAGCACTATAACCTCCTTCTACTAGCTCGTCAACTTTCCAAGCATCCCCTACTACTCCTTCAACCCTTTCTTTCACACCCATATTTTGCGCATACTCTAACGCCTCCTCTACGTACTCCGAAGATATATCAAGACAAGTCACCTTATAGCCCTCTCTAGCCAAGGGGACGCTTATCCTCCCACTACCACACCCCAACTCTATTATACGAGAACCTCTAGGAACACCATGTTTTTCTAGAAGCATTGCAATGAGATGAGCCTCCTTTACTCCACGCTCTCTATAGGCTTGTAGTACCCGTCCGAAAAGCCGACCCTTACGTATAAAGAACTCTGTTATCCAGTCATCCACAGATCCCATGTATATCAACTCGACTATCTACTAGTTATTAACTTAAAACAGTATATAATGGTTGCTTAATCCCCTATTCACTTACCTGTTTTATCTGGCAAGAGACTTTGTAGCTCTTAAGGGAGGGACCTAATACATCATATCTGTTAGGTAAGAGTTAGTTACATTAACTACAAAACACTTTTGCTTTATCACAAATTTTCGATGAGAACAAAAGCATTTATTTTTTAACATATTAGGTCTTAGGATTAATAAGGAGGTTTGAAATGGTGTTTGGGTCATTATTTGGGAATCCGGTAAGGCTTTCCTTAGTGGTTGATAAGGGTTCGTATGTGCCTGGAGAGGATTTAGTCTATAGAGTTGAGGTTGAGGCGAAGAAGGATGTTGATTTGAAGGAGTTAAAGGCTGAACTTGTAGGGGTTTTGAGGGGTAGGGCTACTTGCTGGTATGAGGAGGATGATGAAAGGTATTCAAGGGATGTTGATTTTTCGTTGACCTTGTTTAGGAGAGAGCAGGTTTTAGTCAGTAATGTGAAGTTGCATAAGGGGAGGTATGTTTATTCTGGGAGATTCAATATACCAGTAGATGCTGCTCATTCTGGGAAGAGAGGCATTGTTGAGAGTGAGTGGTTTTTAAGAGTAGAGGCTAAGAGGACTTTTAGGTCTTCTCGTAGCGAGGCTAAGATAAATGTTATTAATAGTGGCGTTAACGGCGCTGTTATTGCCAAGAATTTAAGGTTCGGTAATGGAGCTGTAGTGGTAAGGTTGCCTGAGTATATTAGAGCTGGTACGAGAGTTAGAGGAGTTTTACAAATAGGAGTTGTCGGTGAAAGGAGTCCTAATGAGTATTGTAGAGAGTTGTTGATCGAGGTTGTGAATAGTGTTCGTATTGATAGATACACTATTGACGTACATGCCGATAATTGTGATGAAACCATGTTTACAAAAACATTAGTAAAGAAGAAACTAGCTGAGAACATTGCGCTAAGTTCACAGTTATATGAACTGCCTTTCGAGTTCTATCTGCCTGGTGACGTGGTGCCCTCTTTTGATGTAGGGAGAGCATATTCTAAGTGGTTATTAACGGTGACTTGCAGTAAGGGTTTGTTGAAGAAGGAGAGGTCTTCGATCCCGTTAAAGGTTGTCTGATCGGGAAACTTATAGTAGAATTATGCTACGTGTATGCATAGGTTGCAAAGATCCATGCAATAATACCTAGCAAAATGAAAATAGGGAGTAAGGTTGCTAGGAACGGGTAATTGAGTATATGTTCTGGTTCAATAGGTTCTAATGGTGTTCCTGGTAGATGTAGTAGAGGGCCTAAGAGATAGTAGGATAGAGTTAAAGCTATTGCAGAACCTAAAAGGTGAAGTATACCCGAAGCCTTAGCCAGTCTACTGTTTTCGGATAGCATGATTATTCCTAAACCAGTCTTTCCTATAGATAATAAGATTCCGAGAATAGCTGCTATTGTATCTATTTCGAGGCTCCCTATTTCAATAGTTCTTGTCTGAAGAGGTGTTAACAAAGGCGTTGACCCTATAATTAATATGATTATAGCAATTATGAATAATATCGCAAGAATAGTGTATGAAGCCCCTGAAATACCCAATAATATCCTTAGGGAACCATGAGCATGCTTTGATGCCTCCCTAAGAATTTTCCCGTTGGTCCAAAGATGATAAATTACAATACCAGCAATCGTGAAGAAAATTATTGAGGCGAAAACAGTATCAATACCCACCTTGAAGCCTAATAGGTATAGAAAACCAACTACAACAATAGATACAATAAACAATACAAAAGCATAAATTATCATAAGATACCAGAATAAAACAACAATAACAAAAAGACCGAGTATTGGGATAAAAACCCATTCTCCACCTATGAGAGGTGAATTCGAAGACGTAATATCAAAGAATAATATAAAAGCAAGGACAACGTAAACAAGAATACCCGTATAATACACATAGTTTTCAGAGAATCGGGTGAGATAACCCAAAAAATCTCACCCACTCTGATCTAGATTATCTGACACTAGTCTCTATTATAATAAATTTACTTTGATCAGTGTTATCAATAATCCTTTTAACACCATACATACTCATTCCATACTAAGCAGTTTTTAGAATTTATTTCTCGGCCTACTGTATAATTCTTTTGGTGTAAGATTTAGTGATTTCTAAAAGCTATCGTAGGAAAGAATCAGTAGCAATAATTAAACCAAACCCACCATACATGATAACACCACACCTAAGAAAATTCACGTTAAAGGATAAGCCAACACCATGTATATATGATAATTTATCTAGAACTTGTATGCGACTTGTAACATGGGGTGTCAAGGAAGAAGTAGCATATGAGGTAACAGTGATTAGTGAAGGATGGAAACCATTAATAAGGATACGCGTATTCAAGGGCTCCCTTGAAACTGCTGTGAGAATAATTGAGCATGTCTTGAACGTAAAGTACATGTATCCAGATATATCATTACTCATAAATGCGTGCCCCGGGCTAAGAGAAGTCGTTGAAAGATATCCTGGCTTAAGACCAGCTTTAAATCCAAGTGTATGGGAGTCTTTGGTTAAAACTATAGTGAATCAACAAATACCTATACACTTGGCCCTACGAATAATCTCGAAACTCGTTGAGTATCTCGGCAGAAAGATAACCATTGATAACAGCAGAAGAATATTCTATGACTTTCCAACACCAGAAGCAATATTGAATGCAGGAGTAGACGAGCTTAGAGGTATGGGACTTAGTAGAAGAAAGGCCGAATATTTGACTGGTATAGCCGAAGCTATTGTTAAACGAGGATACAACATAGAAAGAATAGGTAAACTGATACCTCAAGAGGCAATAGAGGAATTAATGACATTTAGAGGTATAGGGCCCTGGACGGCAAAACTAGCCTATATGGCTTATACAGGTAATTTGAACCTACTTCTCTCTGAAGACCTATCTGTGAACAGAGGGCTTAGACTAGCCAATTGCCGTAAGAAATTTATGATCGACGTTGCAGACTACGTTGGTTTGATATCATACTTAGCTGCAATACTATATGAACGTGTATCTCATAATCATTAATAGGACAACAAGTATGATAACTTGTTATTTATATTTGAAAACGTCTATGGTCTCACTAAGATATGTTTTGTGGAAAGCTAATGATGAATTCCTTAATATTACCGTATAAATTACGCTTACACTAAATGTTAGTCTTATTTTGGATCTTAGACTAGTGTATTATACTATTAAACCTTCACCTTTATTATTTCCCACATAAATACCAGCTACACGGTTGAGCGAACATGTCTACAACAACTAACCATAATATTGACCGATCAAAAAACACTGACAATATCTTTATTTGGCAACTCATAGCATGGATTTTCAGTATAGTTGGTGCATTGATAGCATATCTAGCTGGCCCTAGAGATCCGAAAGTAACTCATTGGGAAAAGCTCTCTATAGCGTTCTTTATAGTATACGTAATAGCGTACGTTGTATCCTCCGCACTAGAGTTAATACCGTTTATAGGACATATACTCTCTATCCTAATATGGCTAGCAATAATAGCGATATGGATTATCGGCATCATTAAGGTAATTCAAAGAGAAGAATGGAAACCACCAATACTCTGGGATATAGCCGAGAAAATACCACTTTAGTTTCCAGTAGTATCTTTTTAACAACATATACGACCATATAAATTTACATAAACAATTTATATGAGAGTACAAATATCCTCCACGAGATAATAGTATTGAACATAGGTTAAATTATTCAGATTAAAAATCTAGTTAGGAATGCATCATGACTAGTCTACGTAGAGCATCAACTGCGCTGAGAATTCTAGGAGTACAAATCATGTTAAGGGAAATTTTTAGAAGATTGACCGGAAGACCTTATTCCTACAACGATATTGTTAATATAAGCAGTGATGTTGATTTTATCACATTATTTTATCTTTTAGAAAAAGGAATCAAGTTGAGAAGAGAGAAAGAGTTTATTGTCGCTGAAACACGTTACGGTGATTTCTATGTACGGGATCAAGACTTTACATTACTGCTATCATTGATATATGATCCAGAGGAAGATTATAGTTTCATAGAATATCGAGGAAAGAGTGTTTTAGATCTCGGTGCTTATTATGGTGATACTGCTTTGTTCTTTCTAAAGAAGGGGGCAAGATTTCTTTATCTTTATGAGCCTGTTAAAACTATTTATGATTACTTACTGATAAATCTTGAAAAGAACGAAATTGACCCAAATAAATATAGGGCTTTTAATATTGGCGCCTGGATTGACAACGGTATAGTGTATACTAGGTTTAATATGCAGGGAACAGGGTTAACACCACTCATTAATTATGATGTGTGTAAGAGTTTATCCGACTGTGTTGAACTTAAGTTGAAATCTTTAAGGGAAATCCTAGAGGAAAGCTTGGCTGGAAGAGACAGTAGTGAGAATATAGTTAAGATTGACTGCGAGGGATGCGAATACAGTATACTTACCGTTTCATGCAATACTATATCTCTAGCAGATAACTATATAGTTGAGATCCATGGCGCCCCGAATCCGATAGTGTATAAGTATGATAAATGCGGTTTTAAAGCCGAATTAAAGAAAAAACAGAACACAGACTATATAACTCTATGGCATTTCTATAAAGAATAAAATTAGGTTAAGTTTGTGTAACGTTTTCGAGAAATCCATCCTCTCTTACTATAAATGTGTCTTCGTGTTTTACTTGACCTAGTCCTTCTATTAGTAGTGGTGCATGTATGAAGGCTAGAGCCATATTTGGTTTTACTTCAACGAAACGGTCTTTGGGTAATATTGTTGTTATTGGTGGCTCTTCTATTTGAAGTCCTACGCTGTGAGCATACCCTACTACACGGTATTCGAGCATACCATATTTACGATATATATTGTCTAGTTCTTTTATTACTGATATAAACCTTGTTCCAGGCTTAGTTTTCTCTATTGCTGTTCTATAGACCTCATTCATGCAGTCTAATGCTTTCTTCGCAGTACCCTTGGGTTCTCCTACGTATATTGTTCTAGCTATGTTTGAATAGTATCTATTATAGTCTACCCCGAGAACAATGTTAACGAATACGCCTTCCCGTACTTTTACGTCTCGGAAAGGCTCGGCGTGTACACGTGGATGAGGTCCGACATTTACGTAGACGAGGGGTTCTTCTGAACCATACTTGTATAGTAGGCGATATGCTTCGCCAGCGATTTCTGTTTCTGATAACCCTGGCTTTATCATATCTATTATTTCGTTTATTGTTCTTGAAGCTATTTTACCTGCCATACGTATAGCGTTTAACTCGTATTCGTCTTTTATCATACGCATGGTGTAAAGTATGTTAGATATATCTACAACTTTTGTTTTAGGGTTTAAGCGCTTGAACATTTCAAAGAATATTATGTAGGCGTCTCGCTCTATACCGTATTCTAAGCCTACTACTCGGTAATTATTGTTTCTTATAGTGCTTGATACCTTTGCCATAAGGTCTCCTCCATCGGTAAAGGTTACCACGTTGTGTATCCACGTCCTTTCCTTTATTCCCTCTTCTTCACCTCTTGCTACAAATAGTGTTGGTTCACCATGTGCTGGAATCAATATAGCGGGACGTAGCCATTTTGTTCCCGTGAAGTATATGAAGCTTGAGAGAGTACGTATCATGGCTGCATCTATATTGTTCTCGGAGAGCTTTTCTTGGAATCTGCGAAGTCTTTTCTCAAGTATTTCACGTGGGAATCTTATTTTCATGAAGCACACCTATATGACGCGTGTCATATATATGTTAACACGGTATATATACCTTACTATAATCGCTAACAAAGAGCTAAGAATGTGAACTCTTCGTATAGGGTTCAAATAATACTATGCAAGTCCTACACTTCCCCAGATCAATATCCTTGTCCAACTTAGCGTGGAGAAAACATGCATATCCTTTACCTAAGAAAACCATGGTTATTCTAGATAGCTCTAACTGTATGTCATATATACTAATCTTCTTACCTGCTATCCTATGTGCAAGGATTCTAAGTTCTCTGTCTATATCTTTGTACTTTGATACGTCTATGTAGACCCCTCTATTGCCCTCAACATACCTTGATACCGCTGACTGCGATATGCCTAGTAGTTTGGCTATTTCTATCTGACTCATTTTCTTTTCGTAATATAGTATCTCAACGAGTCTTCTCCTTAATGCTGGGTATACGTATTTTGCCGCTAGTTGTGGTACTGAGATCCTCATAGACTATCCTCATAGATAAGAAATATGACAAGCGTCATTAATAAGCTTGACTAAAAATACCGTTATTTGAGAACCCCTCTCCGATACAATACCGATACTTCTACAAGCCTAACAACTACGTAAGTATAGGATAGGATGGATATTAGTATTAGAGTCTCTAAAGGCCTCTGTAATAATCCACCAATAAATAAAACGAATAATCGTACATCTCTAGAAGCAAATACTGGTACTCGGCATATCTTATGTAGGCTTACACCAAGACTTGCTTCTGCTCTAGCATGAATATAGCTTACTAAGATGTCACCACTTAGAGAAAATATTATAACTAGTAATAGATATTGTACTGACAGTACATTCCAGTATCCATTATACGTTAACATTACTAAACTTAGTCCAGTAATAACCGATATATCTGCCAACCTATCCAATACTGCGTCAAAAAATCCACCAAACTTACTTGTCTTATTTAGGGCCCGCGCTAGTTCTCCATCAACTCCATCTATTATTGAAGATATCTGTACTAGAATCCCCCCTATTATTAGATTATTTAATGCAAAGAGTACCCCAGAAAATACTCCTAGTAGAAAACTTATAATTGAGACTTGATTCGGAGTTAAAGGAATATTATGTTCTATTATTATATGCGTAATCCTAGTAGATATCTTTCGGTTAATATACTTTGATACTGGTCCATCAGTAGACTTTACCAGAATCCTTCCATTATACGTCTTCATTCTCTAATCCCAGCCTATTTCTTCTAATACCTTCTTTAATACCAGGCTTCTTTTTCCGCCGAATAACTCGTAGTAATCGTCTTCTGTATCTATCTCTGTCCAGTAGCATCCAGTTACATCAGCTACTTTAACTTTCTTCTCAGCCCCCAATGTTCGTATTATTGTACTCATAGATAATACTTCTTCTTTACTTGCTAGCTCCTCTATATAGCCTAGTACCTGTGGTCTTATTGCCATAACACCTATGTCTATGTAGTTATAGTTTACTAGCTTCTTCCCTATATCAATTACTATATTATCATCTGCTAATATTTTAGTTGCTTCACTATGATCTATAAATAATGCTCTAGAATCACCGCCTACTACGAATAATGCATCCTTACTAGTTTCTATAGTTGATAATATTTTTGAAACTATTCTCGTAGTATATAAGTGGTCTACCATTGAGATTACTATTATATCGCTTTTACCGTATAATTGTCTTAATGCTAGGAGGAGGCTATAACCGTTTTCTCTCCAGAACCTACTATTCTCGATAACCATCACATTGTATTTGCTGATATCCTGCAGTATTTGGATAGCTTCATTAATCCATCCTCCTGGAACAACGACTACAATATTGTTAATGCCTGCTTTTTCTAGTACTTTTATTGGATAAGCAAGTAGTGGTTTCATTTTAACTTGTACTAGAAACTTAGGCTTTCCTTGGCTTATTTTTTGTAGACGTTTGCCTTGTCCAGCAGCGAGTATTATGGCACTAATATCCACTATGATCGCCTCTCGTCTAGTGGTTAGAATCCTCTAACTTTATACAAGTGTTTATATAAATGTATTTAATTGAGGAAAAGATCGTATCTATGTAAACTTTAGTCTTCAAAATCCATAGCGTGATATATTTCTGGCGGGAGACCTGGTACGTCTCTATCTAACCAGTATTTGCTTTCCTCTATCTGTGCTTTTAGGAGCGCTTTGAATTCCTCCATAGATACATAGGTTGTTGGGTCTAGTTCTTTGAGTCTTTCCTGGCTTATTCCTGGTACCTCCACTGGCACTAGTACCTTTTCACCCCAGACTGGATGAGGCTTGTACTTTACTGCCCCTCTAGCTGCTTGGAGTATGAAGAGTTCTGTTTCCTCTATTGTTGGTCTTGTTCCTCCAACTGCTTTTGGTATTCCATTCTTTTCCACTAATATTGGTTCAGGAGCCATTATTGTTTTGTCTCCCAATTTCTTTTCAACCCACCTATACTTTGCTATTATCCTACCCGTAGTATTGAACTGATATACTTCTACGGGATCGCCTTTTTCTATTCTCTTCTTTAGGTACTCATAGAATCTTACAACATGAGCAGTATTTGTCACCCCCATCGTAAAGGGTTTAGCATAACGGGCTACATATCTAACCTTTCCTACAACTTCTTTAGCTTGTGCGGGATGACCAATTGTTCTTCCATCAGCTAATACTTTTGCGGCTAGAGCTGGATCAACAATCTTCACCCAAGCATAATCGGTAAAGTACCCTGGTGATAGGAATATTGCTGTATTGAGTGGTCCACTAGAAGCAACATCGCCATCAAAGTAGCCAGTGTCTTCTAGGTAGAGTACGCTACGCGAATTACGATTAGGTCTGCCAAAGTATTGGAATAGTTCTCCCTTAAAGCTTGGATACCCGTTTTCATCGAACTCAGTGTTTTCGTGTAATGCTCTTGGACTTGTCGCTGCATTCCACATGGCTACTTGTTCTGGTGTTAGATCTTCTGTTTTAGTCCATGACCCCCTCTCGGATCCTATTACACGATCCTCGCACACCGCTACTATGTCATCATTCTTTATTACCTGGTCTTTCACGTAGTCTAAGGGATTGATACCGAATTGCTCAATGTATACTTTAGCGTTTTGAGGAGTCCACACGTATAACCCGTGAGTTGACTTACCTGTCCCAGTTAAACCCCATACAGACATTACTACACGTTTCCATTTTCCGTCAACTGTTTTAACAGAGAACTCTCTAAGAGAGGCATGTTCGCCCGTGCAGCCACGTTTGTAGACATGGAATATCCAGTGTGTTAGAACAGCTTTCTTAACCTCTCCCTGATATGATGATACTGTTATTATAGTAAAGTTGTGGTGGGGGAACCTCATAACCATTAACATACGGTCTGTTCCAGGTATTTTCGGGTTACCGAGATAGTGGGGTATCACGAAGACCTCCACGTCTGGTTTCTCGTTGGGAGGTGCGGGGAAGACTAGTTGGCTCCAACGATATGCTATGTCAGGGAATTGTGGGTCAACATAAACTGCTGCGTGCATTTGTACTCTTGTACCTGGTTTGCCTACGTAACCGTCAACTTTTATTAATGGACCTTGGGCAAGAATATGCTCCAATACTCTTAGCATGAGGAGTTTGTGCTCATACTTTAATTCATAATCTCTTTCTATAACCACGGTATTAGCTGCAGACCTACTCCATATATTAGATGCCCAACCCCATGAACCATTCCTATATCTTGTACCATACATTTTAGCTCTTTCAAACAGATCTGGAGGATTATCTCTTAGTGCTATCAGCCCCGCTTTCTTCTTAAGCTCTATTATTTTTCTAAAAGTCTCCTTGAACTTCTCTGGCGTTAATTCTTCAAGTGGAGGAATAATTCGAGGCAAAGGTTCACCCGTAGAAGAAAACTTTTCTGTGGAATTTAAACAATACTGTACTCTTTTGAACCATAAAATATAGTGATTATATATAATATGTCAATAATAAGGTGAGATAGACTTAAATCAATGACATTGAGTGTTAAGAGAAGGATAAGATGTTAATAAAAAATATTAATTAAGTTATGTTATTAGTGTAAAAGGTGTTATTGTTTTTGTTTATCTTGCTTATAGTATTTTGCTGCCGCTTTTATTGCTTCAATTATCTGTTTGTAGCCTGTGCACCTACATATCAGTCCACTTAATACTTCCTTGATTTCCTCTTCAGTTGCATCAGGCTTGTTTGTTAATAGCCAGTGGGCTGTTAGTATGAATCCTGGTGTACAGAATCCACACTGGAATGCTCCGTGCTCTATGAAGGCCTTCTGTATTGGGGCTAGTGTTCCGAAAGGTGCTAGTCCTTCTAGCGTGATTATTTCTGCTCCATCGGCTTCAGCTGCTAGTACTAAACATGATTTTACTGGTTTGCCATTTAGTAAGACTGTACATACACCACATTCTCCTCTATAACATGTTCCTTTAACGCTCTTTATGTTTAACTTGTTTCTCAATACGAACAGCAGTGTTTCGTTTGGCTTTACTTCAACTTTGTATTCCTTACCGTTTACTTTTAATGTAATAGGTATGAGCTTCTCCGCCATGACCATCACCCTTCAAGTAGTGTTTTTAATAGATATCTTGTTCCAAATTCCACCATGTGTTCTCTGAGTTCCTTTGTTGCTCTCACATCAGTTATCGGTGAGACCTTAGACATCACAAGCTTAACTGCTTCTTCCGCTAGCTCACTTAATGGTTTATCTTGTTTGAACAGTTCCTCTACCTCCTCGACTATTACAGGTGTTGGCGCGACAGATGATAATGCTATTCTAACAATACGTTTTGCTGGATCCTTAGGATTCGCAACTAATGCTGCAATACCTACTAGTGCAAGATCCTCAGCACTGCGTACGAATTTTAGGTATCTACCCTTTGCTCCCTCGGGTGGCTCTGGTATGAATATTGAGGTAACCATTTCGTTTGGCTCAAGTATGGTTTTCTTAACCCATTTGAAGAAGTCCTTTATCTCAACTGTTCTCGTTCCATTCACGCTCGCAATATTCACTTTCGCCTTCAATACTAGTAGAGCTGGCGCACTATCAGCTGCTGGCGAAGCGTTACATATGTTTCCTACAAGAGTTGCCTTCATTCTCAAGTGTGTGTCGGCTAGCTGTCTTATTGCATCCCATAGTACATAATATTTTTCTTTTACTATCTTATTGTTTAACAGTTCATCTAATGTGACGGTTGCACCAATAGTTAAACCTTTACCTTCCTCGTATTTTAACGTGTGAAGCTCATCTATGCCCTTTATATCAATCACATATTTTGGCTGCTTAATCCTCATCCTCATGTCTACTAGCAAGTCTGTTCCGCCTGCTAGTATCCTAGCATCTCCCTTGTACTTGTCTAGTAGTTCCAGTGCTTCTTGAAGAGTCTTTGGTCTAAAGTATTCAAATTCGGGAAGTAGTGTATGGAATACTAGTACAGACTTAGATGCCGCCATGATTCTCACCCTTTAACTTTTAATGCTTCTCTAACTTTTTCTAATAGCTCAGGTCTCTGCTTCTTTACCTCCTCAATTATCTTGTCCGGTTTCATTGGTAGTTCGTAGAGTTCTACTCCTATTGCATTCGCTATAGCATTTGCTATGGCTGCAGGCCATGGAAGCATTGTTAGCTCACCTACACCCTTAGCACCATAAGGTGCGTCCTTCTGGCCTACTCCGAGACACTTGAATATCATTTCCTCTGGTATGTCTGCAGCTCTTGCAAGCTTATAGTCTGTGAAGTTGGGGTTCATTAATCTACCATTCTTGTCGAATTTGAGTTCCTCGAGCAAGCCTATGTTGATGCCCATAACTGTTCCACCGTATACTTGTCCTGCAACAAGCAGTGGATTAATTGCTGGCGTGTCTAGAACCATTACTGCTTTGAGAACCTTTACACGCCCGGTGATTAAGTCTACCTCTACTTCAACAGCACCTGCACCAAATGTGTAGAATGGTGCTGGTACGCTCTTTCCAGTCTCTGGGTCTGGTATAGATGTTCTAACTGGTACGTGGCTACCACGACCAATTAGTGGACCGCCAATAGTGTTTCCATTAGGATACATATAGCCCAGAGCCATTTCCGCTAATGATATACACTCCCATGGTTCACCTACTACACATGCCTTACCATCTCTAATCTCTATTTGATCCTCAAATACTCTGAATACCTGGGCCGCTACTTTCTTTATCTGACTCTTCAAGTCCTCTAAAGCCCTAATTAATGCTTGACCTTCGCTAAAGAGTCCTCTACTACCAACAGTTTGCCACGTATATGGCACCATGTCGGTTCTTCTCTCCGGAGATATCCTTATTTTCTCTACTGGTATACCTAGTTCCTCCGCAACTATTTGCGCAAGAGACGTTATAGTGCCTTGACCCATTTCGCCTGTTCCTACTAAAACATCAACGGAGCCATCATCGTTTAACTTTACAATTGCAGATGATGCCGCATTAGAGGGCTGTACCGGACCTTTCCAGAAAGCCGCAATACCCTTCCCACGGAACTTCCAAGGCTCCTTGGGTTGCTCGGGAGGCTTACCCCACTCTATGAGTTTCGCGGCCTCCTTAATTGCACCTGCAGGATCGCCAGCGTCTTCTCTTAATCTTTCTTGTGTATGTGTTATTGATTTTCCAGGTATAAGTACGTTCTTTAATCTGAATTCTACTGGATCCATTCCTAACTTTTTAGCTAACAGATCCATTTGTCTTTCTGATGCAAAGTAGAGCTCCATTAATCCAAAGCCACGGAAGGCCGTAGTTGGTATCTTATTTGTATAAACGGCGTATGCATCGGTGTGTACGTGTTCTATTTCATAGGGGCCGAAGGGCTTTAGTCCTACAGATCTCGCCACATTTACTGTATAATCAGCGTATGCTCCTGCATCCAGTATGTATTCTCCCCAATGAGCAATTAGTTTGCCGTCTTTTGTCGCACCAGTCTTCATCTTAAAGTAATAGCCTGCTCTTTGCGCCATGTAGAAGTAGTTTTCTTCACGGTTTAGTTCTAGTCTTACTGGTCTGCCTCCGAGCTTCATTGAGAAGAGTACTGGTATGTGCTCTAATAGTAAGCCAGCCTTACCTCCGAAACCACCACCAATGTACATATGATGAACTACTACTTTATGTATTGGTAATCCTAGAGATGTTGCCAGCAAGTTTCTTACAGCAAAAGGTGATTGGTGGCTTGACCATATCTCTACTGTTCCATCGCTTTTCACTCTTGCTACTCCAACCCAGTTTTCAAGATATCCTTGGCTTATTAATGGTTCATAATAAGTATTCTCTACCACTACATCTGCCTTAGAAAATCCTTCCTCTATATTACCCTTTCTAAGCTTTAAATGAGTAGCTATATTTGTTCCAGGCTTCGGGTATATGAATGGTGCATGTTTATACTCATGTAGTTTCTCGTGAACTAGAGGTGCGTCTGGTTTCAAGGCTTCTAGTGCATCAAGAACTGGTGGTAGCGGCTCATATTCAACCTCGATTAGCTCTGCTGCTTTTTCTGCTGCTTCAAGGGTTTCTGCTACTACAGCTGCAACAGGGTGGCCATAATATAGTACTTTCTCTCGGGCTAAGACATCTCTATCTGCAGCATATATACCTACTTTGAATGGAAAGTCTGCACCAGTAAATACTGCTAGAACTCCTGGTACTTTTAATGCCTCATCGTATTTTATTTTAAGTATTTTTGCATGCGCATAGGGTGCTGCAACAAGTTTTGCGTAGACCATTCCAGGTAGTGTGAAATCATATGGGTATTCAGCATCGCCAGCAACTTTATCTATGTCTATTCTAGGAATAGGTTTACCTACATATTTTGTACCCATTTATCTCCCCAAAATAAAGTCACTCGTGAACAAGTGAATTATTATTGGGGGAGGCTATTTAAGTATAACGATAATGTATTAATAGCGAAATACTTATTTTCAGTGTTAAAGATTAGCCCCCACCGAACCATTCCATTACTTCGATATTATCAACACTAACTTCTCTAACATTAGATAAGGGTGCATCTAGTCCTCCACGTAATTTTATACTGAAACCATCTATCAGTATAACAAGTCTTGACCTAGGCTGTAACAAGTCTTCGGGTTTTTCTATCTCGAATTCTTTTCTTGCTTTATCGCCTAGCTGTTTCAGCAACTCTTCTAAGAGATCTCTAACTGTCTTCACTTCCTTATCTATAATTATTTCTTCCTTACCTACAAGATCCTTTAGTCTTCCATGGAGGCGTACTCTTATCGGCATTATAGTTCACAATAATAGTGTTATTGGAAGTGAGGTTAAAAATATATTGTGGGTTAAAAAGATTTTTTCTTTACAATATCTTATCCAATATGTCTTGGAGATCCTTTTCTATCTTTGGCGGAGGTTGCCACACTACGTGTACTGCTTTAACATTCTGGTCTTTAAGCGATTTATAGAAGAACTCTAGTCCTATGTTTATTACCTTTAGTTCGGATTTGAATAATTTGAGTATTTTTTCAACCATTTCTCTCACCTATTTTCTTGGTTAATATTTTCCTACAAGGAATTCGTTGTAGAACTTGTCTATTTTTGCTTCATCTATTTTCTTCTCAGCTATTAGTGCTGCTGTTAAAGCCATTAATGCATTCGTTGGTAAGACTATTACACCTGCGCTCCTTAGTATTTCTTCTTGTTTTTTCGCGTTTTGGGGGTCTTTTTCTGTTCCAGTTATGTGTGCTAGTATTGTTAGATGTCTCCCATCTTCTTCGGCTATCTTCTTTGCCTTCTTTATTGCGTCTAGATGTGCTGTTGCGGGATCTGGGTGACTTCCATATCCTATTACGAAATCCAGTAGTATTACTGCTACTTCAGGGTCTTTTGCTTCATCTACTAGCCTTAGTAGGCGTATTGTTGGGTCAATCATTGGATGTGCCCTACCAGCAGTGAACTCTTCTTCTCCTAGATCTATTACTGTGTGCTTTATGCTCTTGTGTACGTCGGGTAACTGGTATTCTGGATTCAATGGTGTGTTTGAATAAACGTCTCCAATGAGTTCTTTGAATATCACTTGTGTTTCGAAGGTGAGTGTTCCTCCAGTAAACAAGCCTCTTATGTATTTCTGCCTCTCGCCGAGTTTTGCGATTTCTGCTTCTGCTATCTTTATTATCTCTTCCTTTGGTAAGAACAACTTCTTCTTGGCTTCCTCATAGAGTTTTTCGTCAACTAGCTTTACTGCTTCAAGAGCTGCAGCATGTAGTGTTTTTGTCTGTACTAGTCTACCCTTGAGTTTTTCTGGGATTTCAAAGGTCTTACCGCCAATAAAGCATGTAACATATTTCTTCTTAGTATTCTCTACTATATAGTTGATTATTTTGTCTTGTACGTCGGGTGAGGGTGGTTTTGATACTATTGCTATTACCTTTGTCTCGGGGTCTGCTTCAAAAGCTTTGATTGATAGTAGAGTCATTAATCCACCAACGGGTGATTTGACATCTCTACCTCCAACACCAATACCTTGTGTGATACCCGAGCCAGCCTGGCTTACGAGTACAGTGAATTCTTGAAGTCCTGTGCCAGCCGCTGCTACAACTCCTATTGGTCCACGGTTTACAACATTAGCGAAGCCTAGTGCAACTCCATTTATTATCGCTGTACCAGCTTCAGGACCCATTACTAGTAGTCCTTTCTCATACGCTATTTTCTTTAACTCTATTTCATGTTCTAGTGGTACGTGGTCGCTGAATAAGTGGACATGTATGTCTCTTTCTAGTAGTTTTAGTACAACGTCTCTAGCATATTGTCCCGGTATTGACACAACTGCTATATTAGCATCCTTTAATGCCTCTAAGGCTGATTCTAGACTATAATAGTAGGTTTCTGCAGCGGTTTCTCCCGGTGCTGTGAGTAGTTTTTCAACCTTCTCTAATATTTCATCAATATTTGCTGAATCTTCAACCTTTAATGCTATGATCATATCGTTATCTGTTGCTGCTCTTCCCTCGTCAGTCAGTAGTCCTTGTTTCTCTAATAGTTCTTTGTTGAGATCCGTTCCCATTACGATGGCAGCATCAAGCACTCCTTCTATCTTCTTTGCCTCTTCACTTAGGTGTAGGAGTTGTACTGAGTCTCTGTAAAAGTTCTTTTTAACGAAGTTTTTTACAATAACCAACTAGTTATCACCTAGGATCTTACAGCTTAAGCATAAGGGGGGTAGAGAGTAAAAAAGATGTCTTAGAAAGACTGTTTGTTTTTACTATAATTTATTTGATTAGTCAGAGCAGAATGCTACTAGTCTACAGAACGCTGATTCACCGCCCATGAACTTGAATGGGAATGCTGAGATTACACATCTTCTGTTAAGTACTTGCTCTATTTCACCGCCAGCGTTCTCCACGTGTAGTATGCCCTTGGGGAATAGGTATGTGTGCATTAACTGGTAGTTCTCCGGCCATGGCATGGCTTCGTCTACTGATACACCATACTTCTTCTTGAATTCCTCCGCTATATCCGGTCTTACTCTCCTAATCACAGTATTTAGTGGATGGTCTTGTGATACAGCGTCTACAGCTGTCCACTTTATCTTCTTCTTGATTAACCAGTCTGCAAACTCTTTCTTAGGGCCTGGATGCTTTAGCATGTATCTTACTGTATCTGCTCCGGGCTGATACCATGCATACTTGCTATAGCCAGTATATATTACTAGTACGTCTCCCTCCTTTATCTCTAGGTTGTATTCCTTTGCTCTCTTCTCAATCATTTCTGACGTATATATTCCTAGGTCATCAACCATGTCACTTATATCAATTATTACTCCCTCGCTGATCCAGTACTCAATAGGAATACTGCCAATGTCCAAACCTGCTGGATCAAAGTGTAATGGACCATCCATGTGTGTGCCTATGTGGAGTGGTGTTTGTATGTATTGTGCCTGTACTCCGTGCTCTGTTACTACCTTAATCCACTTGAACTCAAATGGAGGATATGTTGGGAATGGTGGTGTTAGGTTGCTCAGGGGCTGTGAAAGATCGTATACCTTTACATTTGACCAGTCAACGTATTTTGTCCAATCGAATTTCGGTTTACCCTCTTTCTCTATTTTCTCAACGAATTCCTCAAGAATGTTACCTACTCTAGCCTTCCATTTTTTATTTGATGGAGGATATAGGTATGCCATAAGAACGCACCTACGTGGAATAAGTGGTTCTATCTTTGCTTTTAAGTTTTACTTATTTCGTAATTGAGTGTACCGTAATAAATAATTATTTACGTTACTTTACGATTAATTTTCAAAAAACAATTTAAAATATTCTTCGATAAATTCTCCCCTATGGATAGATTCTAGAATTACAGCTAAAGCAGCTAAAACACCTAAAGCCATATCTAGCCCGGAGGTATGACCCACGGATAACAATGAAAGAAAGTAATTTATGGTGTCTTTGTATTCCATTTTAAAAATGCTTTCTATAAAACCTTCTAGAATATTACTAAACAACCCCAAGTGATTATAATACAATAAATATCCGCTTACCCAATTAGTCTTCTTAAAGACTAAGTTTTTATTAAGAATCAATGGCTTCAAAGTATTGCACGAAAGATAAATGTTAACTGTGCCAAGTAGTCCTCCAAAAAAGTCGTCTGTTGAGGGTGTTACTCCATAACCCAATCCAAGCATTGAATACATCTCTTGCATAATTACACTATCTTTTTCAATTATATATTTTTTAATCCCATATAGTATGTCAAGTATTTTTGTCTCCATATTCATTTTTTCAACTAGTTCTAAAATATTGTTTGGTTTATCAATAATATCTAGGAAGAAACTAACCCTATTATACAAATCCGCTAGAAATCCCATGAGCTCCCGTTTTCTAACATTACTAACTAGTTTGCAGATACCGCAAACACGTGGAGTAGCTATTTTTTCTCTACGTAGCTCTATACGTATTTTGAGATCACCACCGACAATGATGAATGGTTTATCGAAAAATACATTTTCATAAGGTCTCACATATTCTTGAAAGTTCACAAACCATATTTGATTATAATTTACATTCACATATATGGGTGAGGAATAATTTAATGCTGTAATTGAGAGAAGCTTGTTATTTATGTCACGTATGTTTATTGTTCTGCGAAATACGTTTACGACCTCGCCTACAATACTTTTATCCTTTATAACAAATGGGATCCATAGAGAACCTATTTTACCAGCATTAAACTCTGTCAAGAATATAATGCCTTTGCTAAACTATGTAATTATTGTTTAAAAAGAATAGTTATATTTATTAGATGTTTTGCTTTTGCGATCATATTCCGTAGACTTCTGCGAATCTTCTTAGTGCTGCTTTGAAGTGATCTATAGGGAATACTACTATACCTGCGCCTATTTGTCCTACTCCTGGTTCTTTGTGTGCTATACCAGTGTTTATTGTTGGTGTTATACCCGTGGCTACTACTTTTCTAATGTCTACTCCTGTTGGCGTACCCTGGAAGTTTAGGTAGGGTATTGTGAAGTATTTGTGCTTGGTATATGTTATCTGGTACATTTTCTTAGTATTCTCGATCGCGAATTCTACTGATCCACCAACCCATGACACTATTGCTGGTGCCGCAGCCATAGCGAAGCCTCCGAATCCTGCTGTCTCCGTTATACTGCTGTCTCCTATGTCTGGGTTAGCGTCTTTCTCTGAGTATCCTGGGAACCATACTCCCTTGGGTACTGGTGCTGGTGCTGTAAACCATTCGTTGCCTAGACCGCTTACCCATATGGCTGTGTCGGTACCGTTTCTGGTCATCACAGTTACTATTGTGCTATACTTTATGTTGTGGGCTGCTAGGGTCATTGCCTTAGCTGAAGCCATACCTAAGTTTAGTGTTGTGAACGGATTGCGCGCCATGAAGTCGTATGCTTCTAGTATCATCTTTTTGTCTAGGTCTGTCTTAACTAGGTATGGTGCTATTTCTTTTAGGAAGAGAGTTGTAGTTGCAACGTATCTGTTGTGGCACTCGTCTCCCATGTGGAGGGCTTGAGCAATTAAGGGTTTAAACTCTAAACCGGGCTTACCATCTTTCTTTATCTCTTCTATAACTGCCTTGAGAACTGGGTATAGGACATCCCTCATCCAGTTGAGTCTATCGATAACCTCCTTACTGTATGCACCATATCTCAGAACCTTACCTATACCCTCATTCATGTTACTATAAGCATAGTTGCCGAACTTTTTATCATAAACTATATATACAGGCATTGAAGGTGATACAACGCCAGCCATAGGACCGACTACATTATGAGGGTGCGTGGGCTCGAAGACAACCTCGCCTGTTCTCAGAAGCCTCTCAGCTTCCTCAGGCGTACTTGCCCATCCCTCATAAATACAAGCACCAATTAGTGCACCCTTGAGCGGGCCAGAAGCTCTCTCCCATGTTACTGGGGGTCCCGCGTGTAAGAGCATTCTATCTTTCATGCCAGGTATTACTTTAATAGCTAGATCCATGTCAACCCAAACGGGTTCGGCCTCCATCATGTTTTCAACAGCTTTCTTGTTTGCCTTTTCTATTTCTTCTTTAATACTAGAAGATTTTTCTATTTTCTTAGCTTCTTTATTAGACATAAGAACACCACACTCTACTATTATGATAAACGCATAAATAAAAACTTTACCAACAACTACGACAAGGAGTGCCAGTAAAAGAGTCTTGGGGTTCGAAGAAGTTGTGGAATGAGATTATACATAACTTAAAGAATATACTTATAGAACATGGTTTCACGATAAGAGAACTTGAAAACCAAGATGTAACTGCTGTAAAGAAACTGAAGAGAATAGGGTTAAAGAGGCGCTTAATATTCTTCTACATAACTAAGACCGATCTTCTAACATTGAAGGAAGCAAAGAGGATAAACAAATTATTTAATAAATATAAGCCGGGAGGGGTGAGTATGTTCTTTTACTATAATATCGTGATAGTTGCAAAAGATTTTGAACGTGAGGCTCTCCAGTTCATAAGGGAGAAAATGACTGAGGCCTGGAATATAGAGGGTGCTTTTACATGGAATGTCCTAGCGTCTTCCTATACTAAGGTGACACATTTATTCGATACCAGTAGGCAAACAGTATTGTATCCTTATGATTATGAATATATGAAGATGCTTATGCATCCAGAAGTTGTTGTGATAATAAACGAGTTATTAGAAAAAATATAATAGTATGTGAAAATGATTTAACTTTGTACTAAACTCTTATCAGCCTTAGCCTAGCCAGTCGGGATGCGTTATACCTCTCTCCTCTGGCGTGCCTGGTATTATGTTATCCAGTAGTATTCCTAGTATAGCACCAACAGCCATACCAGTCCTTAGTATGATTACAATTATCTGCGCCAGCCACTCCCAGCCCGGTGGAAACGCTGCCATTACTAAGTCTGCTCCGGTTTGTCCGCCCCAGTTAGCATTGTCCATTATATACGGTATTGCTAGTCCCGAGAATGACGATATACCTACTATGAATAGGTTTCTAGCCGACTTTAGATCGGCTAGCGATAGTAATGATATACCTACTGCTGCAATTAGACCGAAAGTGGCAAAGTACATTCCGGCAATTATTGGGAAGGGCATCGTTGCCATAAAGGCGCCCCAGACGTATAGGATACCGCCTAGGAATAGTATTATTAGACCTCCTGTCTGGAAGACTATTCTGCTGGCAACTCTTGTTAGACCGATAGCACCAATGTTCTCTGAATAGCTTGTTGTACCAGCTTGTGCACCGAAGATACCACCTATGAAGCAACCGAGACCCTCTGCTCCAAGTCCTTTGCTTATCATCTTCTCTGTTGGAGGTGGCGCTTCTGACATTCTACATACTGAGTGATAGTCTCCTATGGATTCAACCATGCTTGCCAGGTATCCAGCAAGCATACCTAGTGTAAATGCTGGTACAAACTTTGGTGGACCCCATGGGAATGGTATTGGTGCTCTGATATATGTGCCCGTTCTAACCATTTCTGTTATAGTATATGTGTTTATAGCACAGAAACCTCCAATAGCACCAGTAAACGTTAATATTGCTGCAACCAACCATGCCAGAAGAATTGATGTTAGTATCGAGAACATTTGTATCTTAACATACTTGCTGCCTATAATCTGGTTTAATAATACTATCAATACTATTACTAATACACCCTCCCACCAGCAGCCGTGGAAGTTCGTGCCTCCAGGTGCCCCATATAGTGTTAGACCTATTAGCATGACAGTAGGTCCTATAGAGACTGGCGTTATAACACGTTTTACCTTACCCATTATGCCAGAGTATCCTAGGAAGATCTCGAACAATGCACCAGTGAATACCGCTGTACTTACATAGTTTGCAACTGTCGTAGCACGCGTCCATGGATCCGTATTAGCTATGAAATCGTCAAGGCTAGCATAGCCTTCTAGCTGAGCTATTACGGCACCAGCTGTTATGATGCTTATTGCAGGGCCGAGGAATGAGAACGATGACCCTTGAATGATTGGTAGACCGCTTCCTGTCTTAGGCCATGTCTGCAATAATGTTGCAATACCAGCCACGAAGAAGGTTATTGTCACTAATTCTGCTATAAACCGTCTTGTAACTTCTTCCGGTAGCTGATACGTGTTCGCGACAATACCGGATAGAATCATTGGTACTGCTATTGTAGCACCGAACATTATAAGATATTGCTGTATACCTAGTGCTATTGTGAGCGCCCAAGATTCTGGCTTATCTTCAATTCCATAGATTAACCATTTTCTTTTGGCTTTCTTAGCTAACTCCTGCCATTCTTCAAAAGTAGTTATTCTTTTCCTTTGAGGTTGAGCCTCGGCACTCACAGAATACCCCCTTTTTAACATTTATTATAGCTAATGCGATCATTTATAAGCTTTCCTAAATTTATTACTGTGGAGCAGTTTTATAGGACGGTAATAACTTAGTCTTATCTTTTAGAAGGTCGACTATTAAATGATTTATGTATAAGATTGATTAGGGTACACCACAAAAAATAGAGGTAGCTAACCATATACTGGGTGTTACCTAGTATTGTCTGAAAAAGAGAAAAAGAAATTGAGGGCGATAGTTTACGACATTGTCCCCAGCGGCAGTGAGAGTCGTATGAGAGAGCTTGTCGAAAAAACTTTTGATGAATACATAGTCGTGAAAGAATATGTTGAAAAGGAGGGAGTTGTTGAAACATATGGACGTATGCCCGTTCTAAGTGAGATGCTTACAGATATAATAAGAGATAAAGTTAGAGCTGATGTTGTTATTATTAAGAGTATTAAGTCGTTGAAGGGTAGCGATAAACTATTATTTGTTAAGAGAATATTGGAACTTAAGAATATGAAACTCGTATCATTGTCATCTAGAGATAATAAATTGCTTAAGCTTTCAACAAGGGATTTATTTAATAGGATTATGTATGCCAAAATCTATGATATAGCTGGCTACTTCATAATAGTGTTGTCAACACTTTTAATGTGGTTTCTATTCAGAAATCTTGTATTCACATTATTGTTTCTTGCAGTGGCGACAGTCGTATCGGTATTTCATTACCGTAGAGGGTTAAAGGCACGAAGATATACCGAAAAACTCCTACGGAAACTACTTGAAATGAAACTACCTAAAGATACTAGAAGAATACGTATACGTATAAGCGAGTTTGGTGCAGAAATGATAGAAGAAAAAGGAGAAACATAGTAATAAAAACCTTACGTTAGTCAGAGACATATTACTCACTTTATTGCTTTTGAACCTCTCTCCCCGGTTCTAATTCTTATTACATCTTCTACTGGTATTATGAATATCTTTCCGTCTCCTGGAACACCTCTTCTAACAGTCCTCATAATAATGTCTATTATCTTATTGACCTCATTGTCATCTACGACTATTTCAACCTTTACTCTTGGTAAAAGATCGTAATACTCGACTCCCTCAGGCCATTTATATCTTATTCCTCCTTGTCTCCCCCTTCCCCGAACAGAGTAAGCTGTAAGGGGAGAGAGGCCAGCTTCGCTTAGCGCCTTCTTGAGGGAGTCTAATGCTTCTTCTCTTATTATTACTTCTATTTTCTTCACAATAAAACCCAAGTATTGATTAATGTCTTCAATACGTAATATATTTTTTGTATGAATAAAATATTATTTTAGCCGAACTACTATATAAGTACTATATATGAAAAACTCTACGGTATAAGTCCTTTTTCTTTGATTTTTTCGAGTATATCAAGATTCGAGAATATCTTGTAGAAGGAATTCTTCTCTTCAAGTGTTATTCCATCAAGAATCAATAACTTTGATGTTTTCTCACCATTCTCAGATTTTATAGCCGCATAAAACGGGTAATACACTATGTATATTTTTTCAGTTTTTCCGTTTAACGCTTCAACTAAATCTACAAAACGCGTAATACATGTTCTCAGCGGTAATAAGATTCTCCCCTTAGACTCTGTAGGAGCGCCACGATGTATTGGAGCGTTTTTAACTTTTGCTATTGTTAATGGGTCTACGAATTTACTCAGTATCGAGTACCTTACCTCTACCATGTCACCAAAGATGTCAAGCAATGATTTATTTGATAGCCTACCAAGTATAGTACGTAATTTTTCTTTAGATACCCCTAAGCCTTCCTCAATATCAGTTATAGCTACAGTACCTTCCTCTGATATCTTTTTTAATACAGTTATAGCTTCAGTTGAGAAATCGGAAAACTTTCCTAGTACCTCATCTAGCCCAATAGAGAACCCCTCCTTTACCACTGCATAACCTTCCAGTCCATCAAATACTAGTTTGCCTTTTACCACACTTACTTCTTCCCTTACTATGTCTTTCTCTGCTATATGAATGTCTAAGACTACGAGTGGAACGAATATGAGGGTATAATGTGTTATTCTCGACTTGTTTCTACGTAGAATAGATGATTTATTGGTTTTCTTATAGAATATTTTTAATGCTTGTTCTGGTCCTATTACTGGCTCTATATGATACTCTTCGTAGAATCTTTCTTTACTCCAAATACTTTTATCAATATTTAGGTCTTCAGTAGGTCTCACGATATCTATGCCGTATCTCTTCGCTAATTCAAAGGCTTCAGAATCTACTTCTTTAAGAGCCACAATAACTATTTTGTCTAAGGGGAGTTCGCTTTTCCATGCAATATATTTCTCCACTGTATCTAGATTGATATTATCTCTTATAAGAATGAAACCTATCCTAAGTAGAGCACCGGGTATAGGTGCAAATTCCGCTACTATGTCAAAGATATGACTAACACGACCTTCACCTAACACAGGGTAATTTGTATGAATACTAAATCCCTGACTCTTTAACCTGGATATGATCCAAGTCCTTACATACTCGTACCCATTTCTATGAACGCGTTCCCCTATAACATTTTTATGATCAATTGTATCCTCAACGTTTGATGCCATCAGTCTCTACCCCACTCCAGTTATACCTGCTCCTATCTCCTTCTAACGGTGAAATGCTTACGCAAACCGCCCTTTTAAATAATGTTTTTCTAGTATTACCTTATCTGTTTATAGTAATTTTGTTTACACAGTAGTTTTTCTCGAATACAAAGTCTTCAATAATATTGGGACAATTAGTGAGGTTACTGGCAATACCATTAGTATACCCGTATAAATGTGTGTTTGAATGAGCCCTAATTGAAGACTTAGAGTTGCGGAAGTTAACATTACTTCTGCCCTAGGCATCATACCGATACCTATTATTAGAGAATCTATATTGGAGAATCCAGCTATACGTGCCGCTATATAGCAACCGAATACCTTAGAGACCATTGCTAAGAGAATTAATGTTACTACTATGTAAGTATAATGGCCTATTTCGTATTCTACTAGTTCTTCAAGTTCCACGATAACGCCTGCATAGACGAAAAACAAAGGTGTAAATAGGGCTACTACTGGTGCTATGTCTTGGCTTAAACGGTGAGCTAGATAGGGATAGCTTGCTAAACCTAGGCCGAAAGCGTATGCCAGTAGTATAGCACTTAGCTTAATGTATGATGCAAGATACGATAATAGCATGAGGATTATGAAGATTATAGTTATTAATGGGGCTTCCATTCTCGTCCGCATGAGAGTCTTAAATAGAGGTCTTGACATAAATTGAAATCCAAAGGAAACTGCTAACCAGAAGGCGAAAGCTAGTGCTGAGACACCTATAATGCTATCCAGAGATATTATACCTTCCTTAATTCCTGGAAGAGTACTTAGAAGAGCTAGGCCTAAAACGTCGTCAACAACTGCTGCTCCCACAATTGCGTTTGCTTCACGACTATTTAGAGAACCTAATTCTTCTAGAGTTTTAACCGTTAGGCTAACTGATGTAGCTGAGAGTATAACTCCTATAGCGATAGCTTCTGTAAAAGAAACATGAAGTAAGGGAATTGTTGCTAGGCCAGCGAGAATAGCTCCAACTACACCCCCTACAGCTATTATACCAGAACTTTTTAGTCCCCGGAAAAACTCTCGAGTCGAACTCTCAAGTCCTGCATTAAATAAAAGAGTTATAATGCCTAAGAGAGCTAGGGCATGTATAACATCCGATACTGTAAAATCTATTGCCGATAGTAACAGACCTACTATTACATATCCGAGGACTCTTGGAAGCCCTATCTTTACGAAGAATATCTCCGAGAGCTTAGCTAAGCCTAGGAGTATAGCGAACTCCAGCATCCAGGAAGCCGTTAGTCCTTCGGCAACCATTCATTGGCACCAGTATTGGACATATTGGATACTAGGTTATTATCTATGCTAACTATGAAGAGCGGGAAAAATACAAGTTACGGTTCCAGAAAACATTATTTTATATAAGTATTATTCTAGTTCTCTACTTCTCTCACGTCCAATCTTTTTCCACTGATAGACAGTGCCAGCGACCAACACAATTAATGCTATGACTAGAGAAATGGTCCATGGAAACCAGTACGTCAAGCCCTGGAACACGAGTGTTGAAGCAACAACTGCTATGCCTAGAGCTAATACATAATCGAATACGATGTACACTATTACGGTAGCCAACACTGTTAATACAAATAATGCTAATTTCTCATATCCACTAATACTTACCAAATTTCTCTCCACTAATACTGCAAGAGCTAGTGATGCAATAATATAGCCAGCTGTAATAGATAGTCCTATTTTGAATACTATAAAGCCTATTATTAGACCTAATACGAATAGCAGTATACCTATTATAAAGCCCAATATGACTCCTCCACCTGCTGAAATGACAAACCCGAATCCCAAGAGCCCTATGAATCCACCAAAGATCAGTGATGCTAAGATTCTTACCATTGTTCGACCTGCAAAGATCAGCAATATACCAAACAATACTAATAGTACTGCATCCACCGGACCCATTGTTCTTTTACCCTTGCATTATCTTTGCTAGTAAACTTAGATAAACATATTGTGTAATCTATTAAAGTCTAGGGTACTCCACAAATAAAACTACAATTAAATAATCGAATAATAAACGAACTCTGAAGGCGAAGGTATTCCTTGAAGAAGCCGACTTTCCTTTCTCTTAACCTCAATATATGATTCTAGTAAATCATTATTGAATATTGATTTAAGATACTCATTATCGGATTCTAATTCGTCCAATGCCTCCTCTAGTGATCGCGGTAGCTCTATTATACCGAGTTCTCGACGCTTACTTTTACTTAGCTTATATACATTTATGTCAACAGGATCTCCCGGATCCATTTTCTTATTTATCCCGTCAATACCAGCAAGAACTATTGCTGGTATAGCTAGGTACGGGTTTGCTAACGGATCGGGCGGTCTATATTCTATTCGTTTAGACGTTTTTGTGAGAGATGCTGGTATTCTAATTGCAGCACTCCTATTACTCTTCCCCCAGGTTAGGTATATAGGTGCTTCATAGCCTGGTATTAGTCTTCTATAACTATTGACTGTTGGTGATACGAGAGCGCTGAGACTTCTTCCATGTTCTATTAAGCCTCCTATAAAATATCTTGCCAGTTGACTTAGATGAGCATACTCGTCGTTCTCATCATAGAAGAGGTTATGGGAGTTATCCCATAGACTTAAGTGGACGTGCATTCCACTACCGTTATCGCCCATTACTGGTTTTGGTAGGAAAACTGCTACTTTGCCTTGCTGCACTGCAATATTCTTTGCAACATATTTAGTTGTCTGTATATGATCAGATATTGTTAGGGGAGTAGAAGCTTCTATGTTTACCTCTATTTGACCTGCCGAGGCGACCTCATGATGATGATTCTTTACGAATACATTAAAATATTCTCTTAAAATCCTACTCAGAGTCAAACGATATCCTACAAATCTATCATAGGGTTCCACCACATAATATCCG
This sequence comes from Desulfurococcales archaeon, assembly GCA_027030065.1. Taxonomy (GTDB): domain Archaea; phylum Thermoproteota; class Thermoprotei_A; order Sulfolobales; family WANQ01; genus JALWGO01. The sequence continues at coordinate 29,505 of JALVFK010000218.1, forward strand.
CTTTTAACTGGTACCCTAATACCATCGTGAGCCTCCATTGAAACTATTTTCAAGTCCTGTCCATAGCTAGCCGCATTATAGCCTATTTCATCGAAGACGAAGAACTCTATCTCAACACCCACGAGAGCTCTAAGCCCATTATTTTCAAGAAAAGCTTCTAGTTTCTCCGCCATATATCTAGGATCCTTGGAAAAACGCTTTCCAGAGTAGGGATCATATATTGTTGATAAAACTCTAGCAACTTTCTCATGCCAGGGGATTTTAGCTAGTGTCTGGATAATGGGTTTTAACAGTAGATCACTATACTCTATTGGTGAAAAACCCTTAATACTAGAACCGTCAAGCTTGACAAAACCCTTCCCTAAGTTTTTGTTGAAATCTCTGGAATTGACTGCTACCCCGTGTAGACTTCCTACTAGGTCTGTAAACTGTAGCTCTATCCAGTCTAAGTCGCTGAAATAATGTTTAGAAATTGAGGTTCCCATTTTTATCACTCTTCAGTTTGTAGAACTATAATATTGAACACTTATTATACTATACCACTATTAGGTATATACGTTAATTAGGCCCACTCATGTGGTAGAAAACCTTATACCTATGTAAATGTGTTTTCTTGAAGTAGGAGGATATTAAAATGAGTTTGGATAGCACACTTCCATCAAGGTATAGTGGTAACATAAAACTTGCTATATTGTCGTTGCTAAACTCTCTTGGAGCTGTAAATGATAAAAGAACTGTTAGTCTTGAAGAGCTTGCCAAGTACTTAGCAGTACCAGTAAATATCGTCGAGAATACGTTAAATGAATTATTACAGGAGAAATACGTTGAGAGAAAGAGTGACGGTTACTATATATCAAATAAGGGTATAGCAGTTGTAGTGGGCTTTATAAGCTAACTAGTTAAATGGGGCAAGCTAAATGAAGACTGTAGTGACCGTATACGCTGATAAACCGGATTTCAACCAAAGTAATGCGCTAATAATCTATTCAATCACTTATCTGGCAAGCCATAGGGGGTTTAATACAATAGTAATAGGAGGAGATCATATACCCGGTGTATTGGAGAAAATAGATGTTGTATCATATGTAAATAGTATACCAAACGTTATCGTTGAGAAATGGGTTCGTGCAACTGATATTGCTATAGTTTTGTCAGAGATTCTTCACGAGAACTTTCCTAGAGTAATTCTTTGCTACGGCATCTCATGTGTTTTAGCCGCTATACCCATTAAAAAATACATAACATTGAAAGTAGTTTATGTTCCGTCAGTAAATGATTTCCTAGTACTCGAGGGAGGCGATAAGCTTCTATCGGAAACCTATAGTAGTCTAATTAGGTATTCATTAGACTATACTGATCTAGTTTTCGATTCTGAAACACGTATACAAAACCTTATCGATAAGAAGGTTGAGAAAAAGAGCCTATTTACTGGTGATTTAAGAGTCTTGGAAAAATTTGTGCTCAGCTGATGATAGAAATGCGCATATTAATGCTTTCCTGGGAGTATCCGCCACGGATAGTAGGTGGGTTGGCAAGACATGTTTACTGGCTTTCTAAAAGTATTGTTGAACACAATCATCAAGTAATTGTTGGAACCCTATCAAATAATAGTGATAGTGTTATTGAGAGACAAGGTAATTTAACTATCATTAGGATTAACCCCTATAAGATACCTTCACCCGATTTTATAAGCTGGGTTTACCAGTTCAATCAGACTCTGATAGAAGATATTGTTGACGCTGTAGGGCCAGATATTGATATAGTTCATGCCCATGACTGGCTCGTAGCTCGTGCTGGAATAATATTAAAACACCTGTATAGGAAACCGTTAATTGCAACTATCCATTCAACAGAATATGGTAGGAGAAATGGCCTTCATAACGTCTTTGAGAGACATATCCATGAGGTAGAGTGGCTCTTAACTTATGAGGCGTGGAAGGTTATAGTATGTAGTCGTTACATGAGGGAGGAAGTTCAAAGAATATTTGCTATTCCTTCAGATAAAATACATGTTATACCTAATGGTGTTAATCCCATTAAGAAAATGAACTTTAATGAAGTATTAAGAGTACTAGAGAAATATCGTATTCCACCAAACATGAGAATAGTATTGTTTGTTGGTAGACTTGTTTATGAGAAGGGAGCACAAATACTTATTGAGGCTATACCCTATATAGCACGAATAGTCAATGACGTGTTTTTTGTAATTGTTGGAACAGGACCTATGAGAGAAGAATTGGAAAGGAGGAGCATAGAGTTAGGTGTTCGAAACAGAATTGTATTTACTGGTTTTGTTACAGATCAAGAGCTACACGCTCTTTATAATGCAGCTTATGTTGCCGTATTTCCAAGTCTATATGAGCCTTTCGGGATAGTTGCTCTTGAAGCTATGAGTATAGGTAAACCAGTTGTAGTATCTAATGTAGGTGGATTAAGCGAAATAGTTGAACATGGTAAGAATGGGCTTAAGGTGCCTCCAGGAGACGTTAAAGCATTGGCCAATGCAATAATTGAGTTACTCCTAAGACCCGAGAAAGCTGAAGAACTAGGTAAGAAGGGATATACTGATGTTTATAGAAAATATACTTGGGATAAAATTGCCAAAGAAACCCTAAAGGTCTATGAGAAAGTATTAGACGAATACTATGCAGGTTTATGGAAACCTAAGGTCTTTCCCACTAGGTAACTATGGTAATATTATTAGTATAAAAAATCGGTATTTGTACTCTATCAGTTTTATACTTATTTAGACTCGGTTAATTATTTAATCTGGTACTACAATTGTACCTGTTTTTTCTTCGAGGATTTCTAGGGCCTTGTATAGATGGCCTATAGCGGCTTTCTTTCCTCCGTGTTTTATGAACCTTATGCACGCTAGTACTTTAGGTCCCATAGAGCCGGGTGGGAAGTGTCCCTCATTGTATAGCTTTTCTAGTTCACTAACCTTTATCTTTCTTATAACTTTTTGATCGGGTTTTCCAAAGTTTAACATCGCTCCTTCAACATCTGTTAATATTATGAAGTAGTCTGCTCTTAGTTCTGATGCCAGTACTTCTCCCGCTAGGTCTTTGTCTATTACAGCCTCAACGCCCTTTATTGTATCGTCTTCTTTTATTACGGGTATTCCTCCTCCACCGCTCGCTACTACTATATAGCCTGCATCTACCAGTGTCTTTATAGCGTCTATTTCTAGGTTAGCTTTAGGATCAGGTGAAGGTACTACTCTTCTCCAGCCTCCACGTGGATCAGGTTTCATTATCCAACCTTTCTCTTTAGCTATCTGCTTTGCTTCTTCTTCCGTATAGTATGGTCCTACATATTTTGTCGGGTTCTGGAATGCTGGATCATTTTTATCTACTAATACTCTATTCACTATTGCTACTACCTTTTTGTCAATACCTCTCTTCTTTAGTTCGTTTGATAGAGCTTGCATTATCATGTAGCCTAGCCATCCCTGGGTCATCGCACCAGCTATGTCCATTGGTAGTGGCGGCACCTTTTCTTTTCCAGCTTCCATCCACACTAGAATGTTTCCTACTTGCGGACCATTACCGTGTGTTAAGACCACTCGGTATCCTCTTTCGATAATGTCTGCTATTTGTTTCATTGCCCTTATAACATTGTTCCATTGATCTTCTGCTGTACCTTTTTGCCCCTTTTGTAAGAAGGCGTTCCCTCCTAGGGCAATAACTATTGTCTCCATAATTCTTCCACCTATGGTTTAATTGTTGAAATACAGTGTTGTAGTAAAAGGGGTGTGATATTTAAGTATTCCCGAAAGAAATTCTTGGAGACTATATTTGTGTGATAGGAAAAAGAATATTTTAGTTAAAATAGGAGTGCTGAGAATTTTATTTTTTAGCCTGGTAAGAGCCCCTCTTCTTCTAATCTGTCTGCAAGCCATCGTAGTCCTAGTTCTTCTAGTTTAGCTCTACTAGGTCTTCCGTCAATCCATCCTCTTAGCCTGTAGTATTCGTCTAACATCTCATTGAGTCTAACAACATGGCCTTTTGCTGGTCCTTCGGGCATTGGTTCCTCTAATAGTCTCTTTGGTAAGGTGTCATATTCTCTACCATCACCAAACGATAATACATTAAATGCTCTTTCAGCGTTGTATATTCTCTCACCGATTATCTCTATGTCTTTAGCAGTGACATCCCAACCAGTCACAGCACTGAGCATTGCTGCATAGTCCTCGGCCCAGACAGCAAAAGAGGTGAACTTACATAATATTAGGCTGTCTATTACCCCGAATACGTCTTGGAAGTGTTTAACTAGTTCTGCCTTACCTTTCGTCTCAAATCTGTCTACCAGTTTTGGTACTCCAAGGATTTCTGGTGAGATCATGTAAGCTCTTAGGTGACAGCCTCCACGATTGCTCGTAGCATAAGCTAGTCCGTGACCTTGCGCTCCTCTAGGATCATAGGCTGGTAGTTCTTGTTTTCTAACTACCATTGCTACTTCGGGTGCACCGTACTTTAATGCAAGCCTGTAAGCGCCTTCAGCTAGGTCGTTGCCTATTCCAGAACGATAGGCTGTTCTCCATACAAGTTCTACTATTGCCTCCGGTGAACCCCACTTAGCATTTAAGCCTCTCAATTTCTCCTCTGGTATTTTGCCTAACTCTACTAGCTCCATTAGCGTACCAATAGTGTGTCCCATTGAAATGGTGTCTAATCCAAGCTCGTTACACAGGAAGTTTGCTTTAGTTATTGCTTTAAGATCAGCCGTACCCGTTTGTGCACCAAAGGCCCAGATTGTTTCATATTCTGGTCCTCCACCTTCACCTGAGAACGGGGAGTCTTTTACGACAGAGTATCTTGCGCAGGTCATCTGGCAGCCCCAGCATGCTTCCTCTAGAGATTTCTTCTTGTCCAGCAATGTTTCTGCTAATGTCTCACCACTTATCTTATCGGCGTGTTCAAATACGCCAGTACGGAAGTTCCGCGTTGGGAATATACCAGCTTTATTAATTATGTTTACTAAGACAGCTGTACCGTATTTTGGTAATGCTTGACTTGTTACAGGGTTCTTTCTATGCTTCTCCATTATCTGTGCTGAAACTTCTCTAAACATGTCTAGTTTGGCTATCTTTGGTTTCATATGTCCTCGTACCGCGATCGCCTTGAGTTTCTTAGAGCCCCAAACAGCTCCATGACCACCACGTCCCGCTGCACGGTTTTTATCATTCATAATCGCTGCAAACTTGACTAGTTTTTCTCCAGCGGGACCTATTGCTGCTACCTTTATTTGCCGTGCTTCATCACTTCCTACTTCGTTTGCAAGTTCTTCTTGAATAGCCTCGGTGGTGTGGTGTACGTCCATGCCCCATAGGTGTTTCGCGTCACGTATCTCAACCTTGCCGTCGTGAACCCATAGATAAACTGGTGAATCAGATATATCCTCTATTATTATTGCATCGATTCCAGCGAATTTTAGTTCTGGGCCAAATTTTCCACCACTTTGAGAGTCATGTATAGTTTCAGTTAGAGGTGACTTTGTTACTGAGCACCAGCGTCCTGGAGAATATAGTCCCGCTATACCTGTTAAGGGGCCAGTTAATACTATGGCCTTGTTAGACGGGCCTAGGGGGTTCACCTTGGGGTTTACTTCCTTTAGCATCAAGTATACTCCTAGGCCTCGTCCACCAATCCATTTTTTCAGGATCTCTTCTGGTAGAGTTTCGTAGGTTATCTTACCGTTCCATAAGTTTACGCGAACTATTTTACCCATGTATCCTCCGAGAACCATGTATTTGCACCTTCTCTGTAAATAATAGTTGATTTGCGTTTAAATAAGTCTTATGAATTGAATAATACTGTTTAACTTTTCGAACCATAAAGTTAAACTACATGTTTTAACACAGACACAAAACAGTGCAAAGAAAGGTAGACGTCAATTGACATCTCTGAGAATACATGAATGGAATATCACTCTAGATAAGAGAAGTACTCCTCGTGAATTAATGGTCGAAACAACAATGAAATGCAACTATGATTGCATACATTGTTTTAGAAGACTACTTATTGGCGAAGAACTAGGAGAGATGTCTTCTAAAACCTTTGACAAGCTATTAAAACAATCGATAGAAGCTAGGGTGGAGAAATTCTCGTTTTCCGGTTGGGGTGAACCACTAGTTCATCCAAAAATAATAGACTTTATAGGTAAAGCAAAATCAAGTGGAATAAAGGTTTTATTGAATACTAATGGATCTTTGCTTGAACACTACAGCGAAGAATTATTCAAGTTAAATGTCGATGAAATTGTTGTAAGCATGGATGCAGCCGAAGAGAGCGTGTATGCGTCCATACGCAGAGGCGGACACCTGGCTCTTGTGGTTAAAGGATTAAAACAAATAAACGAGTTGAAAAAGAAGTATTCAACAACTAATCCTATATTGAAATTCCAGTTCACTATTAACACATTAAACTACAAACAACTTCCAAAACTAGTAAAACTCGCTAGAGAACTAGGAGTAATAGAGATAACTGTATCAAATATTGTACCTTTATCAGAAGAATACGAGAAAAACCTTGCATGCTACATAAACTGTGGTGAAGACAGCGAAGAAATAGAGAAACTAAAACATGAAATATCTTTGCTTGTCCTTGAAAACAATGTAAACGTTATACTACCGAACTTTAGTTTAAGAACAGAACGCCTATGCCCATTTATCGATAAAACTGCAGCCTTTATACGCTGGGATGGTGGAGTATCTCCATGTATTTACTACGCACATAACTGGAAACCCGTTCTCTATGGGATAAGAAGAGAGATAAAAGCTGTAGTTTTCGGCAATATTAATAATAGACACTTAATTGATATTTGGAGATCGCCAGATTACGCCTTGTTTAGGTTTAGAGCAAAATTCTTCCACATGCCCTCTTGCCTCGACTGCCCAGTACAAGAATACTGTATCCTATCTAGATCCAATGATAGTGACTGTTGGGGTGGAAGTCCTACATGCGCCCATTGCCCTTACTCACGCGACTATGTTAGATGCCCACTATGAACTCACTTAGGGAGATACATCATGGTTGCTAGAGTTAAGATTTCAATATATTCCTCACTCAGAGAAGAACTCGGATGGAAAGAAAAAGAGGTTTTAGTTGAAGATAATGCAACACTTATGGAAGTACTTAAAAAGGAGCCTTCCCTATACGAGCGTCTCGTTAATGAGAAAGAACAACTACGAAGTGATTACATGATACTAGTAAACGGAATACATTTACAATTCAAGGATGGAACTAGAACTCGTATCCGTGACGGAGATGAGATAGCTATCTTTCCGCCAGGAGGTGGTGGGTAAGAATTGAGAAAACGCTATGATCATACTTTCTTTACCGAGGAACAAGTAAAAGTACTAAGGCTGCGAGCCGAAGGCTATACTCTTGAACAGATAGCAAGTATTCTCGGAACATCTAAATCAAACATACACTCCATATTGAAAAAAGCTAAGGAGACTCTGGAAAGAGCAAAAAGGACCATAGACTTATACCGCGAAATATATTCAACTATATCGTTTATATTTAACCGTGGAGATAGTTTAGCAAATATAATCACACATATCTACAATACTGCAGATATTTATGGAATAAAAATAAAAATGCGCAGCCTTGAACTGCTATACTATTTGAGAGAAATATTATGGAATTGTCTAGAGCCACGAAAGGATCTATTACTCTGCGATATACATGTAAAAATAGATAGAGATGGACATGTAATAGTTTCAACTAAACAATAAATATTACAGTATCTCGGCATAGATACCAGTAGTTTTTGCAAAGCTTTTTAGCTCTTCAGCATAATCTCCTATTACTAGTGCGTAATGATTGCCCATACTCTTCTCTAAAAGTATTGATGCTTCTACGTTTAATTCTATTGTGACCTGGGTTCTACAGTGCATATTGCTCTCTGGTTCACCTTTTACAATAAGTCCCCTCAAGACTCTCATTCTGTCGAGACTAGGAGAGAATCTTAGAAGTGTTACTGGAGACTTTTCAGGATAATTCACGGCTATACCGACCCCCCTACCTGTTTCAAAATGTGTTCTTAATATATAGCTACCTATTGACATAGGAGCTGTACAGTGCGCTATCATTAATTTATTGCCCTCTATCTTCGACGGATTTCCCATAAATACTGGCTTATTTGATAACTTATTTAATACAATCATCGCAATAGCTGAAGGAACATCTCCCTCACATCCAGCAACTATTCCTTCACTATTAAGCATGCTCAACGGCAAGCAAGCTGTAGTGTCTAGTGAGAATATTATATCGAAGCATTTAATTGTGATAGCATTTAGATTCTTTTCTTTAATTACGTTTCTCAGTGCCATGTAGAGCTTTAATGCATCTATTATTCTTTTATTATTAACCTCTATTTTCTCTGCATTACCTTTAACTTTTTCCATTAAATTTATAACTTGTTCTTCACTGGTAATATTATATGTTTTATATATTTCTTCTAATGGTACTTCCACTATATTTATTCCTAGTTTCTTCTTAGCCGTTATTGGATCTATTCTACTGTACACTAACCATGGACTTATACCGCCAATTAACCCTAGGTTATAATTGTATAGAGATAGCGCTACTTCTATTCCTCTTATAGTTTTCGCTAATCGACTTATAGTCTCCGGATTTTTCTCCACATCAAGGTAAATAGACCATACCTTGCTGTTAAGTTCCTCTGCAAGAGGCTTTGCCTCAAGAAGAGCAGGTAAACTATTCATCGTTGGATGAGCTATGAATATTGTTGGCTTTCTCAACGCACTCGTTTCTATTATTAATTCTTCGGAGCCGCCAGTTACAACTAGACCAATAATAATATCACATTCAGCAAGCAGCAACGATATCTTCTGTTTGTCTGTTATAAGGCCCTTGTTTACAAGTTCAAGTTCTACTCCACTATTTATTTTTGAAAGTATTCTTCCAATAACATTATTTACCAATACCTTATCATGTATAGGTGAAGCTAGTGAGACAAAGCATCTCCTCAAGACATATGACCCTCTAATCTAAGCTTTATTAGATACAGCACGAATTTAAGTAAATACCCCTTAAGGGTGTGTTTATGGAAGAGTTGTTTAACAAGATAATAAAAGAGATAAAAAATAATAGAAAAGTTGCACTAGTCATAGTTGTAAGCAAACTGGGCTCAGCACCAAGAGAACCCGGAGCAAAAATGCTAGTATTCGAAGATGGTACTACTTTTGGAACTATAGGTGGCGGTAGCTTTGAGCGACAGGTAGTCTCTGAAGCCCTAAAGGCTATAAGAGAAGAAAAAACACGTAAAATAAAATATGTTTTTAGAAGAGACCACATTCCAAAGGACGCTGTTCCCACGGGCCTAGAATGTGGAGGAGAATTAGAAGTGTTTATTGATGTAATATCACCCACACCAAGAATAATCATTGTTGGTGCAGGACACATAGGAAAGCCTCTAGCCGATCTAGCAAATTTAATGAACTTTAGGGTCACAATAATAGATGATAACAGCGAGATAGCTTCCAAAGAGAGATTCCCGTATGCAGAGGAGATAATTGTAGATGAATTAGCAAAAGGATTACTCAAGGCTAATGTAACACCAAACGATTTTGTAGCTATAGTGTATGGTGGATTAGAAGAAGACTACGAGGTTTTTAAGCAAGCCATTCTCGCAAAGCCTAGATATGTAGGTTTACTTGGGAGCAAGAGAAAAGTAACCCTATTTAAGAAAAGGCTACTTGAAGAAGGTCTAAACCTCGATGACTACAAGGGAAGAGTCTACGCTCCAATAGGACTAGATATTGGTGCAAAAACACCAGAGGAGATAGCTGTTAGCATAATGGCTGAGATAACAAGTGTTATTCGTGGAGCAAAAAACGTGAAACATCTATCAATTATATAGAGTTTACAGTAAACCCAGTTTTTTCAAGTCCTCAATAGTATCTATATCCACTGCAACCTCCTTATAATCTGTATCAACGATAACTGTTCTATCCCTATACTTCCTCGTAACAGCCTTTAAGCCAAAAGTCTCCTCACTTATTTTAAGTATTTCACCAAAAAGCTCCCCGGAAAACAGTATCGGATGACCCTTCTCACCCCTATATGATGCTACCACTATAGGGGCCTGCTTTTCCTCATACTTGTCTATTACCTTATCAAACACCGTTGAGGGGACAAAAGCTACATCTGCCGGATGAATAATAGCAGCCTTAGCCCATTTATATACAGCTCTAATGCCGCGTTTAACCGAATACGACATCCCCTTCTCGTATTCAGGATTATACACCAATACTACATCATAGTTTGATATAACTCTAGCTATTTCCTCTGATTTATAGCCTAATACCACGAGTACTTCATCAGCTTTAGAGTCTAAAGCTGCTTCAACAACATGCTTTATTAGGGGTTTTCCTCTGACATTATAGAGTAACTTGTTCCCAGGAAAACGAGTACTCATACCAGCTGCAAGAATTATTATTGGTATCATATTATTACCCGTCCAGCTATTTCATGTAAACGTATTTTTCAGAGTATTTTAGTATTGCTCGTGTGCCCCCCGCTCTTCTAACAACTTCGGCTGTTTTCCAGACATCATTTACCTTTACGCTACCTATTATATCTAAATCGTATGTACTCAGTATTTGAGGCAGGACTTGGGCGCTAGGACCAACTATTACCTTTTTTGCCTTCTCGGTGTATCTTAATATATTATCTATAGTATCATTAACTAATACTGAGCCTGTTATGAAAACTATATCTATGCTTTCTGATATTCTTGGAAGAACAAGATCACTATAGATTGATTCAAATCGTGTAGGCGGCTCTCTTTCAATTACATAAATGTTTCTGAATCCCCTCTCTCTTAGCCTATTGATCACAGGTCTTATGTATCCTATTATGAGGACCCTTGAGTCTGGGGACATTTGTATAGAGTCCAATATGTCTCTGCCGAATGATATCTTGCCTGGAAGATTCTTATATAATTGCTTATTAAATAGTAGGTACTGTGAAATAGCGTTCAATAAAGCCAAACCTACTGTCTTCTCAATAAGTTTCCATGAGGAGAGTAATCTCGGAATCTCATCTATACTCGGTAGGGAACTATCCCTTAACCCGTGAAACACTTTATCATAAGTAGTATGTGCTAAACCGAGAGCAAAACCCCTCCTACCTTTAACAATACAATATGTATAACTCAGACTTATGCCCAGGTCAACTACGCTTAAATATTCATCCAATAAATTCAACGTATTATGTGCAATCTCATCGATTATCATGGAGAACCCCTTAAATAGTCTAATAAGAGCCAAAATAAAATATGAGTACCTATAACAAAATTATAGTGTAATTAGGAGAGGCTATTGAAAATGAAACTAAACGCTTGGATTATCATAGCAGTATTACTAGTAATCATTATCGGAATATATGTACATCAATATTATATTATGCGGAACACATCAGCTGAACCGATGCCTGAGAAAGGAATATTCATAATTGAAAACGGGCGTCTCAAACCAACAAATATCACAAAGATTCCGCCCTCTAACAATACTGTAATAATAGCCTTATTATCGAGTACTTGTCCGCACTGCCGCGCTTTTTGGCCCACGCTATATAAAGTTGCAAGAGAACTTGAGGGAAAAATAGAAATCTATTTTGTGATCCTTGATCCAGCATTATCGGAGCCCATGCGTGATATTGCTTTTTACTTTTATAATAACAAACTATGGGATGGAAGTGTACCAGCACTAATAGTCTACAAGAATGGCTCTTATGTTACTACTTGGATTGGTCGTATGAGTGAAGAAGAACTTCTAAACAGAATCGAGGAGGTGACTTAGAAGGGAAAATTAAATTGTCTAGGTGTAATCCATTAGTGGAAAAACCGTTTACATGTTAATCTTTATTGCTGTTTTTAATGTCTCCTGGGCTTCTATATTTGTTCGATTGGCTAACGCACCAGGAGTTGTGTGTGCTACATGGCGGCTTATTTTCTCAACTATAATCACTTTATCCATATCAGTATTATTCAATGGGCTGGGAGAACTTGTATCATTGAATAAGAAGACTATCCTATTGGCAATAGTATCTGGTGCATCTTTAGCAATACATTTTGCTACTTGGATGGAGTCTCTTTTTCTACTAACTATCGCAGTTAGTGTTACACTTGTAGTAACATATCCACTGATAACCGCATTAATAGAGCATTTTATTTTAAAGGAAAAGATAAAAATCATCCAATGGATAGGCATTACAGTAGCCTTTATTGGTGCATCAGCACTATCTTTTTCAACAATAAATGATAATCCTCTATCACATACATCAAATACTATATTAGGACTCGTATTAGCATTAGTGGGGGCTTTGGCTGCTGCAATATATTTCGTTATAGGTAGAATTATTCGTCAAGAAACTAGTATGATAACCTATACGAGCATAACGTATACTTCTGCTTCAATAGTCTTATTATTAACCTCCATCTTACTAGGATATAATTTAGTAAAATATGATGCCTCTACGTGGTTATACTTTGTACTGTTAGCCGTTGTACCTATGTTGGGGGGACATAGTGTATTGAATTATTTGTTAAGGTACATTAAGGCATCTGTAATCACGGCTACAGTACTAGGTGAGCCCATTGGTGCTAGTATATTAGCGGCAATTATATTGGGTGAGGTATTGCCTATACAATCATATATCTATATTGCTATTACGTTAATAGGGATATTCATAGTGCTATATTTTAAGTGAAAAGCTAGGTACAAATACTACAGTGTAAAGTAAAGTTATGGAGATAAGTTATGGTGAGAGAGAAAGTAGTGCATTATACTCAAGTGGAGAGGGAAAGAGTAGAAAACGCTAATGGTACATGGATTAGATGGTTGATAACCGATAGAGACGGAGCACCTAATTTCGCTATGAGATTGTTCGAAGTAGAGCCCGGGGGTCATATTCCAGCACATAAGCATCCATGGGAGCATGAGATCTTTGTATTAGAGGGTGAAGGACGTATACGTATAGGCGAGAATAACTATGTTGTTAAACCAGGCTACGTGGTCTTCATACCACCAGGTATAGTACACGAGTACTGGAATACAGGTAAAACCTTTTTGAAGTTCATTTGCGTAATACCCTTGAAGTATAGAAAATAAACTGGTGGATCAAATATTATTCTAGGCTAAACTATGTTTTCTTAATACACTCATTAAGTCTTTGAGAGTTATAGGACCTTCACGTAATATCCTTATCTCTCTATTTACTATTTCGACTACAGTAGAAGGAACACCACCGGGCGTTGGCCCTGCATCAAGTACTATATCAACGAGATCATCTAGCTCCCTTAACGCTTCTTCAGCGCTACGCGGTGCGGGATGACCTGAGATGTTAGCACTAGTACCTATAATTGCTCCCCCCAGCCCTTCAGCCAATAGTAGTGGTATTTTATGATTAGGCATACGTACTCCTATTTTTCCCGTACCAAAAGTTATCTTGAACGGAAACTTCTTCTTTACGGGAAGTATTATTGTGAGAGGCCCTGGCCAGAAATTCTCCATTAATTGAAGAGCGGTATCCGAGACGTATGCTATCTCCATTACATCTTTGATAGAGGAGACAAGTAGTGGTAATGGTTTATCACCTCGTCTCTTTATTGAGAATATTCTTTCTACAACATCCTCATTAAAAGGATCTCCTCCAACACCGTAAACAGTATCAGTCGGATAGACCGCTATTCCACCTTTTCTTAATACGTTGATCACGTAATCAATTATGTTCCTTTGAGGATTATCTTGCGACACTTTAAATACTTTCACCATAAGACCCTACCTCCCATTATTACATAGACTACTAGCTACATTAATCATTTTAAGCAACACTAATCTACTATCTACTCAGCATAAAATGAGATGATGAAGAATGAATGAGAGAAACATTAAGACCTTATATAAAGCTATTAGTTCACTAAAAAACATGCCTAGACAGGGATGGGTTATAGAAGGCGTACCCAAGGCCTTTGCCGAAGATGTAGCGCAACACTCATATGAGGTCGCCTTAACCTCATTGATAATAGCCTTAGATTTAGAAAAGAAAGGAATACGGTTAGATCTAGGAAAGCTATTATCTATGGCTTTAATACACGATCTTCCAGAAGCCTTTATAGGCGATATAATAAAATACATGCAAAAATACATAGGTAGACTAAAAGAAAAGGCAGAAATACAGTCTCTTAATGAGTTTATAGGAGTAGATTATATTGTTAAAATTCATAGTGAGTACGTTAAAGGAGAAAGCATTGAGGCATTAATTGTTAAATTATCAGATTTAACGGCCACGGCCGTTCAAGCAATGAGATATTACAGTCTAGGTTATACTAATGTAAAGCGTATACTTGATAATACTAGAGAAAAAGCATTGAAACTAGCAAGAGAAAAAATTCCAGAAGCAGAAGAAACAATTGTGAAAATATTTAATAATATATAATATAGCGGTTATTATGATTAAGAGATTAATATTTAAATAACAAAGTTGCTTAAACATTAGTGCGGGTACTTAGTGGAGACAACGAAAGTTCACACATTAGAGAATCCCTATATTAATGAGAAACTCACGATTCTAAGAGACAAAAATACACCTTATCCTGTTTTCAGAAGTATCCTTGAGGAACTAGGTTTTCTTATTGGAGTTGAAATGAGTAAGTCACTACCAATAGTTGAAAAGAGAATAATCACTCCATTGAATGTTGAGGTTAAGGGTATTTCTATAATGAATAGAGATAAGATTATCTTGATACCGATATTGAGAGCTTCAATACCACTTGCATGGGGTATGCTAAAGGCTTATCCGGAGGCCAAGATGGGTCTTATTGTTGCAAAGAGAATTGAGGAATCCATAAAAACAGATGAAAAGGGTATACGTTTTGACATAGAATTAAGTTATAAGAAGCTACCAAGAATAGATGATGACTCTATAGTCGTAATAATTGATCCTATGATAGCAACTGGGTCAACTATCATAAAAGTGCTTGACGAAATACTTGTATACAATCCCTCAAAAATAATCATTGTCGGAATAATAGCTACACCTTACGCAATAAACCGTATATTAAGCAGGGCAAAAAATATAGAATTCTATCTGCTTGCAATAGACGAAAAGCTTGACGAAAGAGGATATATAGTGCCTGGCTTAGGTGATGCAGGTGATAGAGTTTTTGGAACCTAAAGCTATTTCCCAATTATGCCGCGATCTAACATATATGTAATTAGACTAGTAAATATCATTGTAAGAAGAGATGTAGAGCCAAGTAATAATAGTGTAGATGACGCATAGGCTGAGATAGTATAGGTTTTAGCATACAGTATAACGTTTACTAAGACTAATGTGAAAGACCATATAATCATGTGACCCCTTCTTAATACTACACCTACTAAAATCATTATTATAGCTGATACGTACACTATTAATTCTAGTATTGAGAGAGGATATTCTAACACTTTTATACAGTCCTGGTTAAGAAGTACTCTGTATCCGATTATTAACCGGGAACGATATTACTTGTAGCCAGTATTATACCCTAAATTTATATATGGCTATATTCATCATTATCTTCTATTATATAGCCATTTTAGTATGGGTATACTATTTATCTTTTCCTTATCTAATAGTTCCCAGTAAATTCCTTTCGGCTTGGGATGAGGTTTAATCGTTTTAATTGTACGTGTAGGCGTTACTATTATGTCGACCGGTAGATCATGTATTTCTCTTGGAAGTTTTTTATCCAATAATTGAAGATCATGTATTGTTGTAACTACTGGTGTGTTTTCATTAATCTTGCCTATTTCTCGTAATATAGCGTATTCTAATTCAGCGTATCCTCCTCCCTTACCGATACGTGAACCATATCTATCGACTGCTACACTACCAGTAACTATAAAGTCTATTTTCGGTAATTCTAAGATTCTTTCTCTATCAAATAATTTTCCTAAAATAAATGCCCCCTTAATAGTTGAAGCCTTTCTCATCATGTTTTGCGGTATGGTTTTTGGATCAAGTAGAATGAATCCTTTCCTGATTTTTGGAGTAGGCATTATGAGGATCTTACCTTGCAATAGTGCTTGTAGCCTTACTGGTTGCTGGGGGGCATCTGGATTCACTTTAACTACTCTAGACCTACGCCAAATAGGTATTTGAGATAAATTGTAGGCTGCTCTTTCGGCTCCGACAAAATTAGGTATTCTCCCATGTACGGGCCTGGGGAAACGTGCAATATTTTTCTCTTCTAATAGGTTCCAGATATATTCTCTAATTTTCTTTTTCAGCTCCTTTACATTGTTTTTATCTTGCAATATTATGGTCCCTAATGCTTGTTTTTCAATATAATCTATTAATCTTATGTCTTAATCAAAAATTGGGGAGAGGTTTTGGAGAAAATTGTTATTGACTTGATTCTAGGCATGCTAGGTATTCCTTCATTTGATAAGCTTAGAGAACTAGTAAAAAAGCACAGTGGTAAAGTTGATGTGGTATTAGTTTATAAGGATAGAAAACCTGATAATATAGTAAGAATATTAAAGGAGTTCAATCATATCGTTAATATAAGAGAAAATGAAGGTCTACCTAGTGGGATAAAAGAGCTGTACCCTATTACAATTATATATGGACTATTTAATGGAAGAATAAAAATATATGGCGATATGCCTTGTCCCCTATCCTATGTTTTTGGCGAAATATTGGGGCTAGCAAATGGTACCTTAGAATCCGAAGTACCTAGGGAGGTATTGAAAGAACTCGAGGAAAAGGTTAAAAGAGAGATAAATATTACTATATTTGTTGTCCCTGGTATACCGTGTGTTAAGGCGTGTCACATGTTCTCCCATATTGCTTCAAGAGTCAATAAGATCTATATAGAAATAATTGATGTCGACATGCATCAAGAATACTTTGAGAAACACTCTAATGGATCATTACCATTAATAATCATTAATAATAGGGTAAAGAAGACTGGTAGCCCGCGAAATTATAGAGAAATACTAAGGCTATTAGAGAAAGCTAATTAGATATTAATGAATTCTAATGGAAGATTTATTAAATGGAATACAAAAATAACATAACCAGCATAAACACATGCCATACTCTGCGAATAATGTATTAATAATAAACCGCAAATTAGGAGCCAGTATGGTGCTATAGCTATAATCATGTAGCGTACTTTTTCCTCACGTTTTAGCTCGCTAAAACTTTGGGTCTTATCATATCTTTTGAGTTCAAGGCGGAAACCCCATAATATGTACTTCTTGGAAAACACTTTGATTGAACCATTCTCATTTAAGATTTTGGCTGCGATGTAGTGCGATAACTCGTGGAGCAGCATGGAGGCAAATACTATGAGAGCATATACTGTGAACTCTACTATAACTTTTGTTACCAGCATTATTTATCATTTAATAGTTTCACTCACGGCTCTTTTAATATCTTACTATGTTAGTTTCGGCGAACTCTATGTAAACCATGAGTATTTATAGCCATGTAATAGAAGTAATACACTTTTCCAAAAGTTTCGCTTAACCCCGTTTAAAATACGCCGAGTATTATGTTAGAATGTTTTATCAATAAATTGTTTAGAAAATAATTCCTATTGTGCTGTAGGATGAAATTACTCTATACCGAGAATGCGGTAACGCCCATCCGGCAATGATAATACTCTGCCTTGTTCTACGAGTATTGATAGAGCTCTTCTTATCTTATCCTCGCTTGCGATACCTGATAATATTTCGTGGAGTTCCTTAAGATTTCGTGGTTTTTCCTTCAATAATTCTATTAAGATATTCTTTAATTCCTCCTCGTTAGGGGCCATCATCACTACTACGTCGGGATCTTCATATACAACTCTTAGTCTTACCTTAGTATTTAACTCCTCACTCATATTTTACTGACCTCTGCGTAGGAGTTTTTAAATTCCTGCAGATAAGTGTTGCGGAAAAAGTTTTAAACATACGATAATCGGGTAGCAATGTTAATCTGGGTTAACCAATAGTGTCGCCTAGAGAGGATGTTAAGCAACGCTACTTGTTGAGTATTATTGAAGTACGGCGTCAAAGACTTAGGAGAATCGCTGATAACTTATTTCAATCATATATAAGGCATGTTATATTAGCATACACTAGACCTCCTACATTAAGATTTTGCTACGATACGTTAAGGGAACTAGACAATATACTCGGTCAACTCGAAGTAGAGATAACTAGAAGAGGGATGGGATCCCATATTAATAGAATATTAGTTAAAGCGAGGAAACTAGCCTCCCAGATCGGTGGTGAGGCTCAAGTTATCATAGAGGATTTAGTTGAGACGATGCAGAAGTTCTACTAAGCATTGAATCATGCATGGAGAAATAAAAATCTATATCTTTTTAACACGATAAGGATAAAGTCTTATTTCAGTGTAGAATCTTCTGAAAGAATACCAGCTCTTTTCGAGAAATAGGAGGGATCAGCTATGGAACTCCATGAAGTGGTATCGAAGATCTTGAAGACAGGTGGCTGCCATCCCGTTGGCTCGAGAAAACTTGTAGCTCTTATAAAGAAGTTCGTTAAGGAGAACCCTCGAGAATCTATTAATGAATTACCTGAATGGAGCGTATGGCTGACTTTTATAAAAAATTTTGTAATACCAGTGATGAAGGAATTAGAAAAAATGGACTGTTGCCATACTGCCGCAATGATTGTTGGTGCAATAATATATGAGTACCCTGAGCTAGAGGAACTAATAGACAAATGGATAAGCGATAAATGTGTTAGAGAAAACCATCGATATTGTTGCAAAGAGCTACGGGAGTACCTCAACTTGAAGAATAAGAAATAAAGCTCACTCGCACACGTTTTAAGTTTTTATATCAGAGTATAATACTTATATATAGTAGTTGAAACATAGTAGGAGGAGGATATCATGAGCGTACAAATAGATAAAATAGAAATAGACCTAACACACGTGCCCGTAAGGCCGACAAGTAGAAAGGAAATTCAACAACTAGAGACAGCCCTAATCATAGGAACACTCTATAGACCCGAGGTAGTTGAATTAATCCGAGATCCTCTAGAACGTGCAACATGGGTGGACAGCTTAGCAGTTGCTGCAGCAGCCCTAGCACGAGAAAAGGCTGGATATACTATTTCTCAAATAGCAGAAGAGGTAGGAAGAAGTGAAGCTATGATAAGAGCACACTTACAAGGAAAGACGAAAGCAGGTAGACTAGTAAAAGAAACTTATGAGCTTCTTGTAAGAGGACAATTAAAGCTTGTAGTACCATTTACTGGCGTTAATCTAACGTTAGAAGAATATGAGAGACTAAAGAGTGCTGAAGAGGAACTTAGGAAGTTGAAGGAGAAAATAAGAGAGTTAGAAAAAGAAAACGAAGAACTTAAGAAGAAGTTGAAAGAAGCGGTTGCCGCCGAAGAAATACAAGAGAGAATAAAGGAATTTGAAGAAACTTTGAGAGAACTAGAAAAAGAGAACAGCGAACTTAGAAAGAAGCTAAAAGAATATGAAGAGAAAGTTGCAAAAGCCGATGAACTTGAAAAGAGGGTCTCAGAATTAGAAAGTGAAGTCGAGAAGTTAAAGGAGGAGTTATCAAATAAGGATAATATAATAAAGCAGATAAAAATGCTACTTGGCTGTCAGTAGAAATAATATAGTCTCTTTTTGAGTAAGAGTCTTTTGCGGAGATAGCTTTTTATTTAGCCATGTATTAGGAGACAGTTATTGTGGAGATACTTTATGCCTTGCCCATATTATCAGAACGGGGTTTGTACTTCTCCTAAGGTACCAAAGCCTACATCAACTGTAGTGAACCCAAGTAGGTGTTTAAGTGATAGTGAATATAAGACATGTAAATATTACGTAGAACAAGAGGAGCAAAAGAATCTTGAATACTTTGGAGATAAAATAAAGAAGGAGTTGAAGCCTTACCCGCCTATACATTACCTTGAGAGACCCTTGAAGTCTGATTGTCCATATTATCAGTTGCTTAGCTTTGGTGGATACTATATAGCGAAATGTGAGATTCTTGGACGACTACTAACAAAACATGAGGTATTAATTTGCTCTAAATATTGGGAGAGCTGCCCGATAGCTAAGTACACGCAACTATTCAGCAAAACCGCTGAAACAACTACTTAGTATTTTAGGGTTTAAAAATTAAGCAGTAGAAATAGCGTGCGAATAGCTTGGGGTATATGAGTTGAAACTACTTTGAGCTAATATCATTCTGGATACAATCTCCGAAACATCTAGTGTATCAAATAGTGTTTCATTTACGAGTACTGCTGGAGTTTTAACTTCAGGTGAAGAGCTTGGCAATATTATTAGAGTTAAACGCGTCTTCTTACCAGTATAATATGATAGGAGGAGTGCTAGTTCCTTAGCCTTTACTTCTACTTCTTCGATACCTATATCAAGTGATGTGTAAACAGTTATACTCAGCACTTGGATCACGTTTAAAGTGCTTGTTAAAGCAATGTTTTTAAGTAGATAGGCACTTCCCTGTTAGGGGTAGCTGATTTGAGTTCTTTTATCAAGGAGGGAACTTTCTGGTGTAATGAAAAACCCTTATCGCTAGCACTTCTAAATTTCGCGAAAATACGGGGTTTTTACCCTATATTGGGTATTGACGGGTTCCTTACATATAGTAGGAGAGAACTCTTAGAAGCTGATGCAAGACTCCCATATAACCTTATTCAAGGAAAAGGTGAAGTCGACATAGCTTTTTTCGATGAAAGAGTTTTAGCTATAGGTGCTGCCGCTACAACCACATACGCATTCATAGAGTACATGAGGTTTCCTCCCAAGACCTTTGACCTTTATACGAGAATAGTCTTCGCAGATCCAGACAATGTTATAGACGCATACAAGGAGCTAACTGGTATCGGGCTGAGGTTACCAGCCCCTATTGTGGGAAAGATGTATAAAACTCTATTGCTTGTTAAATCTAATGCAAGGTTAAGAAGACTGTATCAAGAGGGTCGCAAAATAATTCTATTATCTATTGTGCCGTTTTATGCTCCAAAAAATGTTTTGAGATCCTTGCCTATTTACTTGAATAATTTAGTAAAATACATTGCAACACAACATGGAATACATGTCGATGATTTCAATATTTTTGTGATGTATCCCAACGAGTTAGGGGATAAGCCTCCAGACAAGATATACTTTAAGTGTATTACTCGCCTAAAGGAGTATGTATTGGGTGAAGAGATAATCATTGAAGATTTAATCAAAATTGTAGGTGAACTAAGAGGTTGTAGGGGTTGTCGATATATTGATATTTGTAGAAAGGCTTTCATGAAGCCCTCTAACATATAACATGAAAACTGGTAAACCAAGGATTATTGTTGTAAAGAAGGCTACTGCTCTAACAACAATCACTTGTTCGGGCGATAACACCATACTTAGACCGTATTCTGCTCCACCAGCCGCTCCTGGCGTAGGTATAGGACCCATAGCGTTGTAAAAGACTAATGCTTCTAGAGTTTGCTGTAGACTCACTTTACCAATACTGCGGGCTGCTAGTAGAAATGAGGAGAAAACTATTGTATATTTTGCTAGTGTAACACCGATTACCTTTATAGCAGTTCTCGTGTTAAGAGATGTAGATACGTGTTCCACCGAGCTAACCATTATGAGTAAAAGATCTAGAAACTTTCTTATAATACCAATAGACTTATCTCTTAACCTTGAGAGAAAACCCCTTACGCTCTTTCTTCTTACCGCCAGAAATAGTATATTCCACGCAACTATATTATAAATTGAAGAAAGCAAAACAAATATAGTTATAGGAAGCCTCATTACTGCAAAGAATAATGCTGGAATATTTATGATAATTATGTCCCAGTAGTCTTCAAACAATGTAACAGCTATGGCTCTCGACAACCTTATACCATATGATGCTAGTATTAGTGCCCTAACTGGCTCTCCTCCAACAGAGGAAGGTGTTGCTAAAGCAACTACGTTACCCATTATCCTAGCCTTAAAAGCATCAACTATATTCATACGATATCCAACGTTCTTAAACAATATCTTTAGTCTTATAGCATCAATAACGTTAGAAAAACCATACAATATCATTGATGCTAGCAATAGGATTGGGTCTACATGTAATAGAATATTAATATCTACATGCATAATTAACATATAAATAATCATAACAACTACGACGACGAGGACGACGAGTAGAAGATCACGGTAGAACTTCTTGCTACGAAGAGTTTTAATAAAAACGCGTTCTAGGTCTTCCAACTATATTATCCTATTCTAAATCTTAGTATTCCGACTATTCCTCCAAATGTTTTCTTTATCCATTCTCCTTCGGGTATGTCATCACTTATGAAGTACACTTTTGCTCCATATTTCTTTGCTTCCTCTGCAAGCCTGTCTGCATCAATTCTATCCTCATCAATGATTAACGCCTTTAGGGCCCCCATTTTTAAAGCCTCTAATACCTCTCTTTCCCCATATACAGCCAAACCATCATCTTTTGCTAAGTGATATTTGAATTCTTCAACTGCTTTCAACGCCTCCACATACATTTGCCCCTGTATTATATCATAGGCTTTCATTACAAGCTCTCGTAGACCCGCCTCACCTTGATACGATACATCAACTAATTGTGGCAGTATCTTCTGCTTCAATCTATATTCTAGGTAATCTCCTTTAACGAAGTCTTGTTTAGCATAACCAGGTCCGCCAACTATTATCCCCTTCAATATCCCCTTCTCCAGTAGCGGTAGGAAGTGTTTCTTAGCGTGCTCAGCTACCCTCTTAAAGAACTCGTCAACTAGTTGCTCAATTATTCTATCATAACGTCTCTGACTCTGTCCTCCCTTATGATGTTTTCCTGGTACATATCCTTCTAATTCCTCAAGCACCTTTAATCTAGTGCCCTGTAACAATCCTATGGTTGCAGCATCTCTTTCAATAATTAGTATACCAAAGGCTTCTCTCTCCTCAACCATTTCTTCGAGGAATTCTATATGGAACCATTTATCAGTTCTATAGAAGAATACTGGAACTGGATCAGGTGGCGAGAATACATAACATATGAAATCTCTTGTCTGCATATCCTCTCCACAGAATACTACAAGGCCTGTGTCTGGTACTTTGGGTATTTTTGAGAGTCTATCCATAGCTGCGGTTAGTGCTCGTTGAACAGCATCTTTAGTCCTCTTTAGCTTAATGTTATCAGTTATTGAGAGTTCTTGTCTCAATAAGTTCATAACATCGCTTATAGGTCTACCTGGAGGAATGTAGAGGCTTAACAATACTGTCGCTGGTGCTGTCCAGGTTTTAAGCTCCTTTAATATCTCCTTTAACTGCCTACGCGTTACCTTTAATCTCTCGCTAAATACTCATCCCTCAAACCCGGCTAGGTATGAAATAATACTTGCTTAAAAATTAAACTCTCCTAGAAGCAGAGCTTGCATACAAGTGTAGTGTTTTTGTCATCTATTAGGGCTCGGATAGTAGTCTTAGAGAGAACACGTATTGAGTTGTAGTTGGTAGTTTTTGTCTAAGAATAGCTACTTGAGGCCTATATATTATTATTTGAGACTCGTTATTCCATTCGAGTTCAAGTATCTTTGAAACCACCATTGATTCGATCTTACCTTTTACAACTACTGCTCCCTCCCCATATTCAGGGCTTACTTCTAACAGTATTGGTAGGTAAAGTTCCTTCCATAAATGCCTCGGCGTAATTGATGCGAGTAACTCAAGCTCTCTACGCTTAAAATAATGTGTAGAGCCATCACGTAAAACTATATGAGGAAAATCTTCTTGGAGTAGCTCTGCAAGACTACGCTTCTTATATGGTAAGTGAAGGTTCACTAAACGTAGCTCTTTTTGTAGATACTCCTCTAAGCGTGCTTCCTTTTCTGTCTTCATTTTTTCACTCTTGTCTTCTCCTACTTAGTACTGCTTTTACTCTCTTAAGCCTTGTTTTCTCTTCTCTTTCCCTCTCATCGAACATCATTTCGAGGTACTTTATCGTTGCCTCAAGCCTAGGTATTATCACGTGTTCAAGAATGTTGACACGTCTCCTCGTACGGGCTATCTCCTTGCTTAAAAGATCTAGGGTCTTCTCATGTTCTGCTAATTCTAGAACTTTCTCTAAGATTTCCATGAACGTTTTTCTCGTTATTTCTAAGGCTATACTTGTTGAGCCTAGGGAAATAGGTGTTTTTAGTTCTTCGTATTCTTCTACTCTCCTGTAATCTATAAATGGTGCACGTACACCCATAATATTCTTCATTGCCGCATATACTTCTATTACTTTAGGTGATGTCCTCGCTATATTATCTAGCTCTCCCGCACTATGGAATATCCTTATTAGTGATTCACTAGCGTAGCCTCTCTCCAATAATTTTACAATATCCTTTCTCTCGTTAACAACTTGTCTAACACTATTAAGGAACTCTGCTACAAGAATTGTTAAACGCTCACGTAGAATTCTGTGTATTCTCTTAGCTAGCTTTAGCCGCCGTCTAAGTCTTATTAACTCTATTTTTGTTGGTCGTACTTTTAGTATTTGCTGTGACATTTCTCTTAGCCTTCACTCTTACGTTTACGGTATTTGGGATGATACTTCTTTATTATATGGCTTCTAATCTGTTTTAGTTCTTCTTCTGGTAGAATCGCTAGGAGCTCCCATGCTAGGTCTAATGTCTGCTCTATTGTTCTACGCTCGTATTCACCTTGCCTTATGAACTCGCGCTCGAATCTATCGGCAAAGGTTAGGTATTTTCTTTCTCTTTCACTAAGGCTTTCGGCCCCCACTATTATCGAGAGTTCTCTTGCGTGGAGTCCCTCAGCATAGGCTGCGTAGAGCTGCATGAATACATCGCGGTGGTCTTCTCTAGTCTTTCCTGGACCTATACCGTCTTTCATTAGACGTGATAGAGATAATAGTACATCGAATGGTGGGTAGATGCCTTTGCGGTGGAGATCTCTTGATAGTACTAATTGTCCCTCGGTAATATAGCCTGTTAGATCAGGTATTGGGTGCGTTATATCATCGTTGGGCATTGTTAGTATAGGCATTTGTGTAACGCTACCCTTCTTACCCCATATCCTACCCGCGCGCTCATATATTGTAGCTAAGTCCGTGTACATGTAGCCTGGATATCCTCTACGGCCTGGTACTTCTTCTCTAGCCGCGCTTAGCTCTCTGAGAGCTTCACAGTAGTTGGTCATGTCTGTTAGTATTACTAGTACGTGCATATCGTATCTCCATGCTAGGAATTCGGCTGCTGTTAATGCTACTCTCGGTACTGCTATACGCTCTATGACCGGATCTGATGCAGTATTTATGAAGGCTATTGTACGTTCCATTGCGCCAGTTCTCCTAAAGTTTTCTATGAAGAATCTTGCGTCGTCAAAAGTTACGCCTATTGCCGCGAAGACTACTGAGAATCTCTCCCCTTCACCTCTAACTCTTGCCTGTCTTACTATCTGCGCAGCTATACGGTTGTGAGGGAGTCCTGATCCACTGAATATTGGAAGCTTCTGGCCTCGGACAAGTGAGTTCATACCATCTATAGCTGATATACCTGTTTCTATGAACTCTGAGGGAGGCATACGTGAAGCCGGGTTAATGGGTGAGCCATGGATATCCATGTAGTCTTCGGGAACTATCTCGGGTCCTCCATCAATGGGTCTCGCCATACCATCGAATATTCTCCCTAGCATATCTATTGATACAGGGATCTTTAGTGTCTCTCCCTTAAATCTCACACGTGATGCAGTAAGGTTTACCTCGCTTACGCCTCCAAATACTTGGATTACCGTTACCTCTCTACTTACATCTATTACTTGCCCGAGTCTTCGCTCACCGCTTTCGAGTTCTACGTCTACGATTTCACCGTATTTGACGCCGGGAACGCTTTTAACGAATAATAGTGATCCTCTAGCGCTAGTGAGACCAGTAGTTTCCCTTATGAAGAATTCTTTTTCTAATAGCCTCTCCACTTCAGCCACTTATCTGCACCTCCTTTATTAATTCGTCAAACTCACGGTTGATTTGATTCCATATTTCCGTAAACTGTGATTCAAAGCCTTCATTTGGTATCTCCTTCATACGGGCTATCTTCTCTCTTACGGGTAGTTTACGTATCCTTTCTACGGGTACGCCCATCTCTATTGCCTCTTTGCCTCTCCTATAGAACATTATTATTGATTTCATCATGTAGTGTGCTTTAAGCGGGGGACAATACGTATCTATTTCATGGAAAGCGTTCTGCTGTAAGAAGTCCTCACGTATCATTCTCGCTACTTCTAAGACTAGTTTATCCTCTTCTGGTAGTGCTTCAGTACCAACTAGACGAACTATTTCAATTAGTTCAGCTTCCTTCTGTAAGATTCTCATAGCTTCTTCACGCAGGCTCTTCCAGTCGTCTTTTACGGTCTTACGCCACCATTCTGCCACAGCGTCAACATATAGGCTGTAACTTATGAGCCAATTAATGGCTGGGAAGTGTCTGCGATTAGCTAATGCTACGTCTAGAGCCCAGAACACTCTAACGTATCTTAGAGTGTTTTGTGTCACGGGCTCACTAAAATCGGCGCCAGGTGGGCTAACCGCACCAGCAATGGATAACGAGCCTATTCTCTTAGGGGATCCAAGTGTTTCTACTCTACCCGAACGCTCATAGAATTCGGCTAAACGTGAGCCTAGATAGGCTGGGAATCCTTCTTCACCCGGCATCTCTTCTAGACGACCGCTTATTTCTCTCATTGCTTCGGC
The DNA here is from genome assembly GCA_027030065.1 of Desulfurococcales archaeon. Taxonomy (GTDB): domain Archaea; phylum Thermoproteota; class Thermoprotei_A; order Sulfolobales; family WANQ01; genus JALWGO01. The sequence continues at coordinate 56,286 of JALVFK010000218.1, forward strand.
CCAACGTGATGTTGAGTCGGCAACCATTAGTACGTTGTATCCCATATCGCGGAAGTATTCTCCTATAGTGACTCCTATGAAGACGCTTGTTTCTCTAGCGGCTACAGGCATGTTACTTGTATTAGCAATAAATACTGCTTTTTCCATTAATGGTCTACCACTTCTAGGCTCTATTAGTTTTCGAAAACTATGTAATGCATCTGCCATCTCGTTTCCACGTTCACCACAGCCGACATAGATGTTTATGTGGGTGTCCGACCACTTAGCCAATTGTTGTAACGTTACTGTTTTACCAGTACCAAACCCTCCAGGTATAGCTGCCTTTCCACCTTTTGCGAGAGGAAACATGTAGTCTAAGACTCTCTGACCCGTAACAAGTAGTTCGCTCGGATCTATCTTCCTTACATAGGGTCTAGGCTTACGTACAGGCCATTTCTGCAACATTGTAAGATCCTTATCTCCCTCACTTGTCTTCAAGGTGATTATCTTCTCTTCTATCGTATAATCTCCTTCTGGGGCAATCCATTTCACCTCTCCCTTCACGTCCGGAGGGATCATTATCTTATGCTCTATTAGGGAAGTCTCTTGAACTACGCCTATAATGTCTCCGGGCCCTACTATATCGCCAGCCTTTACTACTGGTTTAAAGGGCCATTTCTTATCTCTAGGTAATGAGGGTAAACTTATACCTCTACGAATAAACGATCCAGCAACCTCTTCCAAACGCGTTAGAGGTCTTTGTAGACCATCATATATAGCGCCAATGAGGCCCGGACCTAGTTCGGCTACTAAAGGATTTCCAGTTCCCTCTACTTTTTCGCCTACTGTTAAACCGCTGGTATCCTCGTATACTTGAATTATTGCTCTATCTCCTTCAAGACCTATTATTTCACCTATTAATCCCTCATTTCCTACTCTAACTACCTCATATACCATTGACCCACTCATACCTTCTGCGATCACTAGGGGACCCGAGATCCTCCAAATCCTACCTACTACCATGATTGAGCACCTTGAAGTTACACATTATATTTCTATACTTATACCCAACACACCTTTTATTTTATTCAAATAATACGATTTAGGATCATGAGTTTTAACCTCTTGGGGGCCGGGAAGAGAGATAAATATTGGATAAACGGAATGCTTTGTCTCTTCTATAAGGTCTTGAACTATATCAAGAAACTTATTCTCTACAATGAAGACTATACGTATATTATTCTCTATTAGTTCTTTTATTTTACTTTTAATCTCCTTTACTACGGGCTCACCGATTCTCTCAACTTCGATAACGTCTTTTACTCCAATAATTTTGAATGCTTTTGTAAAAGCCTCAGACCCTACTACGACTACGTTTGCTTTTTCAGCTTTCACCTTTAGACCCCCTCAGCAACGGTTCAATTAGTTCTCTGGGGATATTATTCCATAAGCTCCACAAGACCGTTCTAAGTATTGATACTTCTAACTCCTTGTTAAGGATATAGTCTAATACTGGTTGAGGAGAGAAGAGGCTACGCATTAAGTCGCTATGAATTTCTTTAAGAAACTCTTGTAGGAGAACCACTTCTATTAACGTCTCATTACCGCTCGCTACAATAACATCATTTACCCTAGATATTATTCTCTCATAGGGTGTACGCGCTAATACTTGGAGGGCTTGTGATGCATTATTTTGTTCTGCCGCTTCTATTAATGTTTCAAGCGATATATACATTGTAGGTTCTATTAATGAGGAAACTATTATAGACTTTGGAGTAGCTGATAAAATACCTCTTAGTACAACCATTATATTGTATTCGTCTATTAGTTTCTTTATAGCTCTCTTTAGCTCTACTCCTCCTCTAACACTAGACACTGTTCTCAACAACGTTCTATAATATATCTTATAGAGATCTGCCTCCATACTACGCAGAGATGATAAGTCCTTGCTACGCAAGCCCTCTATATAATCGCTTACAATGCGTGCATAATCATGCAGCGATGCTTTTCTCAACGTGTAAACTATATCTTTGAAGTCATTGGCATGCAGGAGTTCTTCGTGCAGACTTCTTTCATATAGTAATCCTATCGGCATCAATTCTATATTTTCTTTTTCATAGAAAAGTGCTCTAATAATGAAGCATATGTTTTGTAGATCATATTTTAATATGTATGAATCAATTAATCTATTTACTTCGTTAATCTTATTGCTCTTTATAAAGTATATCTCAGACCGTAAATAATCATAGAGTAGGCGTTCAGCATCCGCTAGTGTTATGTCTGGACTTATCTTATTCCGCATAAACTCTCCTATATCGGTATCTGATATAGAAACCAGAGCATCATATATGCTTTTTTTATCAAGCATAGATAGAAACTGATCCCTACGTATACTTCTAGTAAGCTTGGCTTCAATAGCTGAGATGAGAAAAGCATACCGTGTTATCGGCATTAATTGGGGTTTCAAGGTTTTTGTTCACCAAAAAGATCTCTTTGAATCAATGGTATTAGTCTTGATCTCAAGAGCTCTATGCGTGCTTCATATGAATTATCTACTTTTGTTGTCTTGTCAAGACTTTCTACTATAACTCCTCCTAGAATTGATGCAGTTTCTATGCTTGTTATTTTAACTTTATCGCTTACCTTCTTAGATAATTCTCGTGCTGTATCGAGGTCTTTTTCGGCAACGTATATTCTGACCTCTCCTTCGAAAGGCTTTAAGGCTTCAAGTAATAGCCTTTCAAGTGAGGTCTTTCTATCATAGCTGCCTTCTTTTACTATCTCTTCAATTCTTCTAAGAACCTCTTCAACAACTTCCTTTTTAGCTTCTGTTACCTTCATACGAGCCCTTATTTTCGCATCAATTATTATTTCTTCAGCCCTACGCTTAGCGTTTTCTAATATTTGTCTCCTAAGCTGACTACGTTTTCTCTCCCATTCCTCTCTAGCCTTTGCTATAATTCTCTCTGCCTCTCTCCTAGCATCTGTGATTATTTTCTCGGCCTCCCTCTTAGCCTTCTCCAGTACTGCTTCACGGATTTTCTCTTCAACATCACTCAATGCTCTGCACCCTTTAAGCTGAAGCCAGCCTTCGTTATGCAGGCATTAATATCAATGCCAGTATAGTGAATACTAGTCCAAGTATACCTATTAACTCTGCATATACAGCTAACATCATAGCATTTACGAAGATCTTTCCCTTAGTTTTAGGTAACATAGCTATACCAGACGCACATATCATTCCTTGGAAAGCTGCTGATGGTCCCTCGGCTGCAACACCTATTAGTGAGGCCGAGAAGACCTTTAACGCTTGCTCAAAGCTCATTGGTGGATGAGCGGCAAACAATACTATATATATCAATATTATTAGACCATAGAATGTCTGGGTAGTTGGCATTGCAGCGAGTACTAGTACGTTTCTCATCTGTTTGGGGTCTTCAGCTAGAGTTGCTGTTCCAGCAGATGCAGCAGCACCTATTCCTACTACAGAACCTATCATACCACTCGCGAGTGCGAGAGCTCCTCCAAGAACTGTTAGCCAGGTAGCATCTATTGCCGGATCCATAATGAACCCCCTTAGACCTAATAAAAAACTGGTATAAAAATAAATTGTCACTTAATTACCACATTTTTAACTAAATAAAAATATTGGTGAAATTTACAACTTACTTTTAAGGCGGTGAGAGAAGTATCTTACGGTAAATAGTTATTTTCAGTGGTTTGAATTCTACACCATTACCACTATAGAATTTCGGTAGAAATTCTACGAAGAACAGTCTTAACGAGTGCACGAATCCGCCTAGGGAACTCAATACTATGTTCAATAGATGGCCTATGAGGAATACTGGTAGCGACAATATTATTCCTAAAGCTACACCTAGAACACCACCTAAAATCGATACC
>JALVFK010000219.1 GCA_027030065.1 Desulfurococcales archaeon
GGGCTCGTAGGGCTTGAATACAAAGTCTGTTCCAAAAACCACTCTCTCCTTGACTTTGATGGGTGCTGAGAGTACTAGTTCCCAAAACTCATCAGCAAATACTAGGTCGTAGGAGTTGAAGTCTACGTACTCCTCCACTACCCTATAGTTTTCTCTTAGGATCTCAAGGTAGCTGGAGAGCTTCTTCAAACTATACCCATAGTAGTTGTAGACCCCCTCTATTGCCTCCGAGAAACTCTTAAGCATATAGGAGCACTCGAGAACCCTCTCACCCCATAATCTTAGATAACCTGTAACTGGTTCTGCAGAACACCACTCAACTATTACCCTAGGCTCCCTCCTCTTAATCCACCTAGCAATAGCAATGTCTCTCGCAACATGCCCTAAGCCTACATGCGATGGTAGGAAGAGAGCCCTCAATAAACCAGCGCCTCTCTTAGATTGTTTCCTCTCTTATTCTTCTTTGGACTGTTTTGTATGCTTGCAGTCAAACCCAGTATTTAATATAGTTGCACCTAGTTCTATAATATTAGACCCTAGAAGAGCCTCCCAGTTACATATAAGGTGTATGTAGTGCTAGTTGACGAGAGGGTTTTAGAAGAATATGGTTTTTCTGAAAACCTCGTAAAATTTATTCGCCAGAAAACAGGGTTGAGTGAAGAAGACATTATCATGGTTTTAAAGGCTGAGAGAGAATACTATCTATACCTATTATCCCAGGAGTAGGCAGTCTATTACCCTAATCCTACTGCTGTTTTCAACTCCTGTGAAGCCTCTGGGTTCTTTTCTGCAAGCAACTTTATGATAACCTCTACTAGTGGTTTATCATTAGCTATTAACGCTTTAGCCTTCTCTCTAGCGGCTCTTAGGATCTCATCCCATGGGATATGCGGCTTCAAGCCATTGATTACTAGTAATATGTTTGCGAGAATACACTCCATGTATTCCAACTGGTTACAGTTCTCTCTCACCCACTCTAGTATCCTGGCATCGGATTCCAGGCCGAGTATCATGTTTGACGCTATGAGATAGTTTGCTGAATTACAAGCCCTAATATTGAAGCGGTATTTTACGAATAATTCAAAGGATTCTTTTGCATAGCGTAGAGACTCCTCATAGTTTTCGTGCTCAAAGAATGCTTGTGCTAGAACACTTGCAGCCAATGCCACCATGTTTCTCGACCCGATAGTCTTGAACAACTGGTAGGAGTTGAGGAAATCTTCTAGTGCCTCCCTCCTTCTACCCACCATATACTTGGCTATTGCTAGATGGAACCTCGATAGTGCTTCATCATAGCTATCCCCGGTTTTCAAGGAGATCTCGTATTCTTTCTCAACCTCCTCGTAGACTTTATCAACTAGGCCTGCGTGAGCATATACTCTACTAAGATTAGAATGCACCATTGATTCGATATGGTACCGGTAAGGTTCCTCTAGTTTAGCAGCATATTCTAGGGCTAGTCGGGCATACTTTTCAGCAGACTCCAAGTCTTGTACGTTCTCGCCTAATAGTATCATGCGGGCATAACATGAAGCCAATACATACTTATCTAACTGGGGGTTGAGTAGTCTTATTGCCTGCTCATAGTATTTCCTAGCCTTATCCATCTCGTTTCTAATAACAAGAGCTGCTGCAAGCTCATGGTAGATGTATCCTAGTGCTCTAGGATTCTTTACCCATTCCTTAATCTTCTCTAATAATTCCTCGTAGACTAGAGTATAGTCTAGCATCTGGTATCTAAGTCTCTTAATCCTATATTCTATTGCTTCAATGATACCCTTATAGTAGCCGGATAACGCGTAGTATCTTAGAGCACTCATATAGTCTTCTACTCCACCTAAACCCAGATAATAGTCTCCAGCAACACGATAACACTTCCTACAATCATAGTTTTCTCGAATAAACCCTACAAGCCCCTTAATCATATCAAGTAAATAATATCTACCACTCTCTGCTCCAATAAGCCCCTTATCTATTAGACTATAGAGGAGTCTATCGAGTATTCGGGGAGCCTTGACAAGTCTTGAGAGAACTTCTCTTGGAACGGGCTCGTCGAAGCATGAGAGTATTTGGATAACCTCTCTTTCACTAACATCTAGGTATGAGTATAGTGTTCTCCAGAGCTGAGACGTAATATTACCTTTAGCGAGAAGGTTTCTAGCATAGTCTACGCCCTCCTTTAAGGCTACCTCGGCTACAAGCTTCAATAAGCCTGGATGCCCCTGGGTTGCAGCATAGATTTCAGCAAAGTATTCAGCAGATAATTTTAAGCCATAGTTTTCTAGGAGCTTGAGGGCTTCGTGGGGTGTTAGCCCGGTTAACAGTATTTTCACGATATTCATAGATGATGCGAGTTCTGGTGGAAGCCTCCTCGAAACTACGATGAGTTTGCCCTTCTCTAAGCGGCTAGCTATATAGCTTACTAGTTCTCTCAGCCTCGGGTCACGGCATTTATGGTAGTCGTCGAATACTAGGATTGTCCTAGTTTCTTCTAAGCCTTCTAGGAGTCTATCCGCCATTAGTTTTTGGTCGATATTACCCGATGCCAGTAGGTCTATTAGCCCGCTATAGCCGTTGGAGGCTAGGTGTAGAGCGAGTCTTTTTATGAGGAAGTCATAGTAGTCTAGTTCGCTGAAAACATGCCAGTACTTGGGTTGATCGCTGACCTGGTTATAGTAGTATGATACTAGAGTTGTCTTACCAATACCCGGGAAACCATAGACCACTATAACAGGCTTACTACTACCAAGTATTTCTAGTTCTCTCTTCCTCCCAATAAAGAGGACTGGCCTCTTAAGCTTAGAGCTAGTTACCTCAAGGCTAAAGGTATCAGAGGAAACTCCCGCTTCTGTTTCAAGTGTAAACCCTATGCTACCGCTACGTGAGAGATCTATTACTATACGCTTCGCCTTAAGCCTATACAACTTCACGTTCCGACCACTAACCTTAACCCACCGAGCCTCAACTAAGCCCAGCTCACGCATCCTACTAAGACGACGAGATACATCAGCTTCATCTCGTCCGAGAATCCTAGCAATCTCACGCGTATTATATTCTCCAGTAGACAGTAGAGCAAGTATCTCGTTATTAGCCTGGCTCAACAACAAGTTAAATATATCCCTAAACCCAGCCCCACTACTCTTACCCTTCACTCAAGATAGCCTCCAACTCCCTCTCCAAGACGCAGAGCCGGAGGAGAAACCCTCCCTAGAGTAAAGGAGAGCTTCTCCCACTAATACTGGTAGAATAATTTTCCCGCCAACTAATATATTTATTTTCTGGGAAAATATTGCTATCAAATAACAGAAGGCATCATTATTCTGAAATCGATGTGTTAGCATGTGTAGTGTTCCTTATATTTCGATCTAGTAGATTATAGTCTTAGGAGATGGGAGAATAGGCTTGCTGGAGAAGAGGGTTTTAGAGAGGCTTAGAGAACTTGCAGTTAGGTGGCGTGTAAAGTATATTGTATTATTTGGTAGTAGGGCAAGGGGTCGTGCTACGCCTCTTAGTGACTGGGATATCGCCGTTAAGTTTGGGAGAGAGATTACTAGTAGAGAATATATTATGTTTTTAGGCGAACTAGTAGACATATTGGACTCAGATAAAGTAGACCTAATAGTACTTGACCATGATATACCAGTAGAATTAGCCTACGAGATCCTATGGAAGGGAGAACCCATAGTAGACATCGATAAAGACGAGCTAGTAGAGGATCGGTTAAAGGTGTTTAGAGACCTAAATGACTTGAAGATAAAGCAATCAATAAGATATTAGAAGAATCAAGAGGTTAATCGAGTATGATTTTCTCCTCGAATGGAAAGGAGGATTGAGAGGTTTCGTAGAATAGTTGATAGGCTCTCCTATCTCGCATCAAAGGACGCGGAGAACTCTCTGTTATTGCTGGTAAGAGGGGTGGGAGAGAGCTACAACTTATCGAGACGTAGCGAGGATTTTGAGCAAACATAAGGTGTTATCTGGTGATGAAGCTAGATTATTTGAGGGGTTAATAGGGTTGAGGAATGTATTGGTCCACTTGTATGCTGATGTAGACCTAGACTTGCTCGTTAAGATTGTTAGAAATGAGCTCTCGTCATGGGTTTCATTGTTTAATAAGCTATTAGAATACATGATTAGAGAGGGTATTGATCCATAGGGTTTTGCTGTTTTTTCTGGTTTTATTTGTTTTTCTGATATTTTCTACTTGGTATAAGCATATATACCTGGTTTCCGCATATTTATCATGTAGAATCTATATAGGGTGGAGCCTTTATGGCCAATATACTCAAACTTAGAGATGAGTTCTTTAAAGACGTCTACAGCGTTGATGAGAAAGGAGTCTACGAGTTTAAAACCTATGTAACTGGTAAATGGGTTTCAGCGAAAAAGAAGCGTGATGTACGCTCACCCATTGATTCATCAATTATTGCCCGCATTCCCCGGTTAGAATGGAATACTATTGATGAGGGACTAAGAACCCTCTATGAGAAGGGTAGATGGGTTATCCGTGATACTCCCGGAGAGAAGAGACTCAATATTCTCTACAAGATAGCTGATTTAATGGAGGAGCACAAGGAGGACCTAGTAAACGCGCTGGTAATCAATGCTGGAAAGACGCGTAAGCAGGCTTTAGGCGAGGTTAATGCTTCTATTGAGAGGTTGCGTAAAGCTGAACTAGATGTTAGGAAGATTTTTGGAGAATACATTCCCGGAGACTGGACGGCTCATACACTTGAATCTGAAGCAGTTGTTAGACGCGAACCCTATGGCGTTGTATTGAACATCATACCCTTCAACTACCCGTTATTCGATACCGTGAACAAATTCACCTATAGCTCTATAGTGGGTAACGCTGTAGCAGTTAAACCGCCCTCAGCCGACCCCCTACCAATACTATTATTCGCTAAAATAGTTGAAGAAGCAGGGTTCCCAGCAGAAGCCTTTGCGGTCTTCACTATACCTGGTTCTGAGAGCGATAGACTAGTATCGGATAATAGGATACATGTGATCAACTTAACTGGTAGCTCTAAGACTGGTAAGAGAGTATTATCGGTTGCTGGCATAAAACAGTTTGTAATGGAGCTTGGTGGAGGAGATCCAGCAATAGTACTCGAGGACGCAGACCCCGATGAGACAGCTGAAAAAATTGTTACTGGTATGACTAGTTATAGTGGGCAGAGATGTGATGCAATAAAACTGATACTAGTAGAGGAGAAACTATACGAGGACTTGAAGAAGAGGATCGTGGAAAAACTATCGAAGATAGTAGTCGGTGATCCAAGAAATGAGGAAACGATAATGGGGCCACTCATAGACGAGGAGACCGTGGATGACATGTTGAAGGCTGTTAGGGAAGCAGAGAAATTGGGTGCAAGAATCCTCTATGGTGGAAAGAGGCTTGGTCCAACATATGTTGAGCCAACACTAGTAGAGGTCTATGATAAGAGTATTCTACCAGAACTAAGATTATACCGTGAGGAAATATTTGCTCCAGTAGCAATTATAACATGGTTTAAAGACCTAGACGAGGCCATTAAAATAGCAAACAATAGGCCCTACGGACTAGATGCAGCAGTATTTGGCTACAATATAGCCAAGATAAGAAAACTAGTAAGATACCTAGATGTAGGTGCGATATACATTAACGAGTACCCCAGACACGGCGTAGGCTACTATCCCTTCGGTGGAAGAAAAGAATCAGGTATAGGGAGAGAGGGAATAGGCTATAGCGTAGAATACGTTACCGCGTGGAAGACAATAGTATACAGCTATAAAGGAAAAGGCGTATGGCCCTACACTTAGAGAAACCCTTTATCCAGGCAAAGTTTTTCCTTAATCCAACTAATCTTTTTCCCACACTAAAAAGAAATAATTGGAGGGACGAAAGATTGTCTCTAGGTTTATTTCCTAGATTTTAGGAAGAATACTGCTATAACAGCCACTATTACTACTACAATTACTCCCACTACTATGAGTGTATTGGAGCTCGTTGTCTGGGTCTGGGGGCTTGAAGGCGTACTGGTTGTCTCCGCGCCTTGCTGTATACTACTAGTTGTAGGTGTGGTTGAGCTGCTTGTCTCTGTGGGTGTAGTTGTTGTAGTCGTGCTTGTTGGGGTCTGCTTGGTAGTTGTTTGAGGTGGGCTTGTAGGGCTAGTTGTGGGTTGAGTAGTTGTTGTAGATTGTGTAGTGGCTGTTGTTTCTATTATTTTTGCTGGGTTTAATGCTAGTATGATGTCTCCTTCATCGGTTTCCGCACTCGCTATTATCGCCTCTCCTACGATAGCATATTTATTAATGGCCATACCAGTTCCCAGTGTTTTCACCGCGTTGAGGTTTTCATCGTATACTATTATTTTGCCCCAATCAGCTGGTAACGCTACTATAACTACTTGTTCTCCGACTTTGAGGGGTACTAGGTATAGGCCACCGGAACTTATCTTGCGTAGTATTTTTCCCGTCTCGGCATCTATTACTCCAGTAACCTTGTTCCCACTTATACTACTAGAGAAGGAGTAGTAGAGCCTACTATCAATCCATGCTAGTGATTTAGCCTCCATTAATGGTAGCTTGAAAACGTGTTTCACACCATTAATTGATACCAGGTGGAGTTCCGTCCAAGCATTTACTACTTGGCTATTACTATCTGGTTTAGCGTGTTCGTACTTGTTTACCGCTACTGCTATCCCCCATTCGCTGACGGCTAGTGGGCTTACTGTTTTACCCGAGAACAACTGTGTTATCTCTGGTTCCCCAGAGATCTCGTAGACAAAGATCTTATTCTCCTTGGGGTTCCAGACGAGTACTCCTAGACTATTGTTTACACCCGGTACTGCAGGGTTTTCTGAACGCCTTATCTCATAGGGTATTACTGCTTGCTTGTTCATCCTGGTATAGTATCTTATGTAGACTATTACTGAGGCCTCGTGTCTACCAGCTAGTAGATTGTATCCTAGTTTCTCATTCCAGTTTACAAACCATACGGTATTGTTGCCTAGTTTTGGTAGGAGGAGGCAGCCGTCTAGGTAGGGGTACATGATGTGGCTCCATCCCCTACCATAGTCCTTATACTCCCCAGTCACGGTATCCATTAATACTAGTATGTGGCTTGATATCCCCATTAAACACACGTGTCTCTCATCTTCTGCTGGTGTTACCTGGAACCCTGTTTCATTGTATTTTATGGCTAGGCTTGTTAGGTTTAAGGTCTTGTTGTCTGGTAGTATTTTCATGTATAACAGGTATTTGTCGAAGCCTTTGCCGGAAGATTTCTTGAACGTATAGTATAGTTTGTCTCCGCTAATGTACATTGAGGAGACTGTATCAAGCTCTTTCACTATAGTACCGTTAACACTCATAACCCCTAGCTTTGGAAGACTCACTAGTCCACCGGGTTTAACGGCTACAACTAGTTTTGCTGAAGGAATGAAATAATATCTTAGACTGGGGTTGAAGGGATTCTTTACACTATAGTTGCCTTCACTAGAATATATTTTCAAGGCGTCTTCTAGTACCACTATAGCCCAGTTATCACCAGTATAGAATCCCTTATATTCTCTATATAATACCTCGTAGCCAGGAGTTGCTGCTACTCCAGGTATTGCTTGCACTAGCACTATTATTGATAATACGACTACTATGAGGGATAGCTTACCCCTCATAGCCTCTCCTACCTTTAACCCTCATAATCGGGGTGGAATGTTATTAGTCTTTCGTGTATGGGGTCAAGGACTAAGTTTTTATTCTACCAGTCTAGACTATGATATTAGCATAACTACGAGTACAGTTGAGGTGTAAGGAGTCTTTGGCTAAGAGATACCTTGTCGTTGTTGATAGGAACAAGTGTATTGCTTGCGGTGTAGCACCAGCTCTCGCACCAGAGATATTTGAGCTTGGAGGAGATAATGGTAAGAACAAGGTACGTGAACCCTATGAAACTGAGACTACAGCTGAAGAGTCTAAGGGAATTATACCGGAGGAATTATATGAGAAGGCTATGCAGGCTGTAGAAAATTGTCCGGTTGAGGCTATAAGGGTTACTCCTATAGAGGAATAGATGGTCGAGGAAGAGGAAGTCGCTATACCTTGTATTCCATGCCTATAGGATATAATATCTCCTCTATCCTTTGATGTTATTATTCTATTTTTATGATAATTCCTCTATGCTTACAGTAAAGATTCCATCTCGATCCATAACCCTAACGTAGAGTAGATACCATGTTCCATTGATGTCTACTGCTTTAAACCACACCGTTCTAGTAATTGTAGAGTTCACTGCTTTAACTGCTTTACCCATGATAACCCGGTACTCGTGGCCCTCCAATGTTATTGTCGAAGTGTTAAGTGATGTTATGTTCCAGTGTAGTGTGGTTGCTGTTGCTTTGCCATTGGATACGTTTATGTCGAATAGGATGTTCATCTCCATAGCTGTTAAGAGGAAGGATGGTGCGCTTAAGATTATTCTACCATAGTATTCTGCAGTCTTATTAGCATATTCTACTCCGCCAGACCTGAACAATAGTATTTTTGAGAAATCCCTCGTAATCCATATGAATGCTATACTCTTGTTCTCACCGCTTACAGCCTCTAATTTAACACGATACACTGGTGTATTGTTTATCTCCTCCAAGCCCAGCTTGTCTATTACTATATAAGAATGCGTAGTTGTTCCATTACTATAAGATTGATTTAAGATTATTTTAGAGTGATTAAACATTCTTATCAAGTCGTCTACATCAAAAGCCTTCATCCTAATAATTGTGTTTCCGAGACTACTAATATTGGATTCAATATTGTTTGGTCTAAGCATCCAGCTATAATAT
>JALVFK010000220.1 GCA_027030065.1 Desulfurococcales archaeon
TCCGGGAAGGCCTTGCGGGAGCCTTCTCTCCGGCTCCGCAGGCCGGCGTCCTATCCAAGCTAGACGACGGGCCCGCGTGTGATAGTTTGTTTTTGAGGTGTTTTAAGTCTTGTTTACGGTGTTTCTTGGGCGACACTTGTTTTATGGGGTAGTGTGTAATAGTAGGTTTGTAGGGGGTGTGGGAGCCGGGATTCTTAGGGTCTATTAGTTGTTTGTGGTGGATGGTTTGGCTAAGGGTAATAGGCGTAGGGATGCTAGGCAGAGGACTTTGCTGTACTTTATACGTGGTGAGAGTGAAAGTAAGAATAGAGAGTCTAAGGCATCTAAGAGTAATATTGAGGGTGAGAAGCCTAATCTAGATGTTAGCAAGGCTTCGGGTCCTCATGGTGTTTCAGAGAGTAGTAGTAGCAAGGTTGTAGTAAAGGGAGGAAGAGATGTTAGTAAAGAAGTTATGGAGAAGCAATTGAAGGAAAAGACTGTGGAAGAGAAGATTCAACCAGTAGAAGATAAGGTATTTCAAGAAGCTTCGGGCTTCAAGGTTCCACGTATTGGTGGGGATCCTCTAGAGTTCTTGTCTAAGAGTCCTCGTGTTATTCGTGATTATCCTAGGCCTTTGTACTTGCTTAATGTACAATATGATGGTGATGTTGGTAAGGCTTTGATAAAGTTTCTTGATGAGGAGGAATCTGATATACTGTTATACTATGATGGCTATGATCATAAACCATATTTTCTAGTAGATCTCCCACCAGATAAAGTTTATAGTATTGAGAAAGTGGTCTCTCACCCCTCTTTCGATCATGTTGAACGTGTTGAAAAGATAGATCTATTATTCAATAAACGCAAGGTTATGACAAAGATAGTAACTAAAGATCCCTTAGCCGTTAGGTCTCTTAGGACACAGTTTCCCAAGGCATGGGAGGCTAATATAAGGTATCACAATAACTATATTTATGACCTACAGCTCATACCGGGTATGCCATACTATATTAGAGAAGGAAAACTAGAGGCTGTGAAAACAGAGATAAGCAGGGATTTCTACGAGCTCCTCAACAAGGCTTTCCAGGAGGAACATGAGGAGACGAGAAAACTTGCAGCTGAGTGGGCTCCATTATTCGAGGTTCCCGCGCCAAAGGTTAAGAGACTCGCACTAGATATTGAAGTCTATACGCCGTTTAAGGGGAGAATGCCGGATCCCCATAAAGCAGACTACCCGGTTATAAGTATCGCGTTTGCTGGAAGCGATGGGCTTAACAGGGTACTAATTCTTGTAAGACATGACAGCGTTTTCGGAAACCCCAGCCAAGACTATCCTAAGAACGCCTCAATAGAACTCTTCGACGATGAGCGCAGTCTCATAATAGAGGCTTTTAGGATAATAAACGAGTATCCAGTAATAGTGACATTCAATGGAGATAACTTCGATATAACCTACCTATATAATAGGGCCTTAAAGCTAGGCGTACCTAGAGAACTCATACCCGTTACCTGGTTCCGAGACTACCCGTCCTTTAAGAAAGGCTTACACATAGACCTATACAAGTTCTTCGAAAACAAGTCTATACAAGTATACGCTTTCAGCGGCAAATATAAGGATCTAACACTAGATGCTATCGCTAATGCTCTTCTAGGTGTATCTAAGGTAAAACTAGAAGAACATATAGGTCTACTAAACATAGCAACTCTAGCAACATACAACTACAGAGACGCCTGGTTAACCCTACAGCTAACAATGTTTGACAACGAACTAGTATGGAGGCTCATGATACTACTAATGCGTATAAGCAAACTCGGATTAGAAGATGTGGTAAGACGCAAGGTATCGAAGTGGATACAAAGCCTCTTCTACTGGGAGCATAGAAGAAGAAACTACCTAATACCTCTATCAGAAGACATAGTTGCCCTCAAGAGCAGAGTAGTAACAGAAGCAATAATAAAGGGAAAGAAATATGCTGGTGCAATAGTAATAAACCCGCCAATGGGTGTATTCTTCAACGTAGTAGTACTTGACTTCGCATCACTATACCCGAGCATAATAAAGAGATGGAACTTGAGCTACGAGACAGTAGATCCACCTGAAGGAGCATGTAGTCCGGACAAAAAGATATACGTGAGAGACGAAAACGGAAACATTCTACACGAAGTATGTATTGAGAAACCAGGATTAACAGCACAAATAACTGGGTTACTTAGAGATTTTAGAGTAAAAATATATAAAAAGAAAGCAAAAGATAAAAGTCTCTCTCCTACCGAGAGAAGCTGGTATGATGTAGTACAACGGGCTATGAAAGTATACATAAATGCAAGCTATGGGGTCTTCGGTGCCTCAAGCTTCCCGCTTTACGCACCGCCAGTAGCAGAGAGTGTTACGGCTATTGGAAGATATACTATAAGGAACACAATAACAAAGGCACGTGAGTTAGGACTAAAAGTACTATACGGTGACACTGATTCATTATTTCTATGGCATCCTCAAGAAGAACTGTTAGAAAAACTTAGAGAATGGGTTAGCAAAAACTTTGAGCTAGAACTAGACATAGACAAAGTGTACAAATACGTAGCTTTCTCGGGGCTTAAGAAAAACTATGTGGGAGTATACCCCGATGGTACAGTTGACGTTAAAGGCTTAATGGGTAAGAAACGAAATACGCCTGAATTTCTAAAGAAGGCTTTCGTTGAAGTCTTAGAGGCTCTAGGTAGCGTTAATACTCCAGAGGAATTCGAAAAAGTAAAAGAAAGTATACGTCAGAAAATAAAGACAATATATACAAGACTAAGAAACACACAGTTCACTTTAGACGAACTTGCCTTCAAAGTAGCCTTATCAAAAGATCCTGACAAATATCAGAAAACAACACCCCAGCATGTACGGGCAGCGCGTCAACTGAAAGCCGTGGGCATAACAATCCTAGCAGGCGACATAATATTCTTCGTCAAAGTGAAGGGGAGAGAGGGTGTTAAACCTATACAACTCGCAAAACTCCATGAAATACACGTAGACAAGTACCTCGAAATAGTTAAATCAACCTTTGAGCAAATACTTCAAGCACTAAATATTGACTGGAAAGAAATAGCTGGTATATCTAAACTTGAAGCCTTCTTCGGGTTCTAATAGGATAAAGGTCGTTTTTAGCTGATTTTTTCATTTTCTCCTTCTTCTCTTTGTTTTCTTAGGTTTCTCCTCTTCTTCAAGCTCTTCAAGTTCTTCCTCTAACTCACTAAAGTCGGCTTCACTGCCCATAGTTGTCTGCTGTATTAGGGTGCTTCCAGCCGCAGCTTCTTCTAATTCTTTCTTGATGTTCTCGTCAACATATGGGGCTATTAGATACATTTTCCTATCCTGGTAGCTTCCTTCTATCCAGAAGTTATCGAAGCTTATAGTATAGATTGTTATACTAAATACAGCATAACCGTCTGGAGTTCTCTCAAGTCCGTATTTCGAGAATTTTTCAAACTGCTCCGGACTTATGGGTAACTTTAATCTAACCTCGTATTTATCGCGTAAGACTACAAAGTCTGAATATATGGGCTCCCATTCGTTTAGGGCCCTCCGCGCATAATTTTTAACTATGTCTTCGATCTTACCCTCTTCTATAATACTTTGTACTACTCTTCCATCTTCTGCTCTAATTACTAGTACTTTATCGCTCACGGTACTTTTACCTCATTATCCCAGTCTGGAATAAGTATTGATAGTATACCCTTATTTGTGTTCCCCTATAACATACAAGTAAAGAGTATGAGATACTCGACCATCGTGTATAGTAGCTATAATCTTCGGCTTCCATCCAGGAATCTGAAACTCGTGTGAAATAACTCTCGTTCCAGGTTTTAGCTCGGCTTCTAGTTTTGGCTTTAGGCGCTCGTTCACACTTGTCAGCAAGAACAATGTTACAATTGTTGCCTCAGATATCTGGACTTTAAACATATCCTCTTGTAATATCTTAGCCCTATCGCTAATACCTAGTTCTTCTATTTTCTTTCTAGCTTCTCTAACGAGATCATTCCTTATCTCTATGCCCACAGCTCTTTTGACGCCAAACTCTTTTACTGCTATTATAACTACTCTCCCATCTCCTGCACCGAGATCATATACGATATCGTCCGGTCCCGCTCCGGCTAGCTCAAGCATTTTCCTTACAACAAGCTCTGGTGAAGGCACAAAAGGCACTTGAGGATAATACATGGATTCTCTAGCCTCTTACCATAGAAGACTTTATGTAAAAATGATTATTGACAATAATCTACATCTCTTTCTATGTTATTGTATTTATTCTCCGGTGAGTTCTTTAATCTTGTTTAATATCATTTCCCTAGCTTTATCTATATCTGGTTGAAGTGTTGGTGTTAACGGCATGGTCTTCTGGGTTAAGACTGGCTTTATGGTTCCGTCGTCTAGTTCAACTAGTAATTGTGGTGTTCCAGCCATACCGAACTCATCGGTTTCTCCATACTTTATTAAGAACATGTAATCCTCATATTTCACCTCTTTCTCAACGCCGAGTTTCTCTGATAGCTCGTCTAATAACTTGCTAAATAACTTATGTAGTGGATGATGTGTAGCTGTTACTAGGATTAACTTCTTTACCTTAGCCATTTTTTACTCCTCAAACCTACCTATCGTAAAACGGTTTAAAAATTACTCTCTCAATCAAAACGTTTTATTGCTCAGAAAGGCCAGGTTACATCACAATATAGGCAGTTGTAGCCAAAATCATCATCGCTTAAAATAAAAGATTGGAATACTAGCTTGGCGCAGTCTTTAATACGAGTTTTTTGCCATGCCATTCGTACTGGTTATTCTTCAATGCTTCTAGGATCTTCTTAGCTACTCTATCATTGGGGTGCTTCTTTAAGTGACGTTCAAGTCTTCTAATATGCCTAAGTTTCCTAGACATAAGTGTCACCATTAATATCTAGCCGTTAACAGCTAGTTTAATAGCTTACTCTCGAGAAACCATTAAAAAGGATAACTAGAGAAGGGCTCGGTACGCGAACCTTTTCACCATTACGGGAGATACCCGGTTCTGATCCCGGATTCCTCCTCATAGCCCAGTTATTCTAGATGTGTGGGGAGACTAAAATAGGCTTAGACGATAAAATAATGTTTTCTAGACGAACTATATTATACGGGATAAGAGACCAGAGGTGAGTGGAAGCAATGCCTAAGAAACTACGTTTCGGTCCAGCTGGAAAACCCGTAGACTTTAAAGGAGACATGTTGAAAGTACCCGAATATCTTGCTAGCATAGGTCTCGATGCACTAGAATACGAAGCTGTTAGAGGGGTACGTATATCAGAGAGCAAGGCGAGGAAACTAGGCGAGGAGGCACGTAGATATGACATAATTTTGAGCCTACACGCACCATACTATATCAATTTAGCTTCTAAAGACGAAGCTAAGTTAAAGGCTAGTATAAAACGTGTAATAGATTCTCTAAAAGCAGCTCATTGGATGGGAGCATATGTAGTAGTAGTACACATAGGCTACTATAAGGATCACGAGTCTCGTAGAAGCGCGTTAAAACATGCGATAAATGCTTTAAAGATTGTAGAAGAACAGGCACGACAACTCAGTATAAATGATGTATGGATAGGACCAGAAACTACCGGAAAGAAGACCCAGATAGGCAGTATTGAGGAAATAATAGAAATATGTAACAGTATTGAACGTTGCAGACCAGTAGTAGATTGGGCACACCTACATGCTAGAGCCCTGGGAATGCATATAGTAAAAATAGATGATGTTATAAAAGTAATAGATGAATTAGAGAAAAACCTAGACCCACAAGCACTAAAGCCTCTCCACCAACACTTCTCAAGAATAGAATATGGGAGTGGTGGAGAAAAAGAGCATCATACATTAAGCGAAGAAGAATTTGGTCCAGATTTTCGAATAGTATGTCGTGGACTAAAGGAAACAGGTATTGAGGGTGTCATAATAAGTGAGAGTCCCATATTGGACAAAGACGCATTAGTAATGAAGGCTATATGCTGTGAGGAGGAAAACTATTGTTAACAAGAATAAGACCGATAGCCAAAAAGATTATCAAGCCTATCGTATTGTTTTTCATAAAAATAGGAGCCAGCCCCAATCATATAACCATTCTAGGCCTAGCAACAGCATTATTAGTTCCAATATTTTTCTACTATAGGCAAGGATTAATTGCCCTATTATTAATAGTTCTTAGCGGCCTATTTGATGCAGTTGACGGTGAAGTTGCTAGAATAACTGGAAAGAAGACTAGATTTGGTGCATTTCTAGACTCAACTTCTGATAGAATAGAGGATTCAGCATACATAATATCCCTGGGGATCCTTGGGATCAACTATATAGTTGTATCTGTTCTCTTGGCGGCATCTATTATAATAAGCTATACGCGGGCTAGAGCTGAAGCTCTAAACGTGAAAATGGAAGGTGTAGGAATTATTGAGAGAGCTGAGAGAATAATATTAGTACTCATAGCTCTCATATCATTGTATTTTAATCAAACATTGATTGCTTTAATCATAATATACGTATTGTTATTGTTATCAATAGTAACAATTATACAGAGGATATATCATGTATACAAGGAGCTCTCCATAACATCAAGTAGCCAGTGAACTATCGTGATACATTGGCTCGTCAAATAACTGGTCTTACCCAATGAGACTCTAGGCACCTTGTATTTATCTAAAAGCTGCTCATACTCGCGTGGTAAGTCTAGGTGACTTCCGAGAATAAATACATTGTATTTTGATGGTCTCACTGTTTTCTCAAAGAGAACCCCGTTTTCTCTAAGATAGTATATGTTCCTAGTTATTTTTAACAGATAATTCAATACATGTTTAAACCCCCATGACTCTACATGTACTCCCCGTATTTCTTTTCCTCCTAGCGCGTTCTTAATCATAAGAAGAGCTTCTCTTTCAGATGATGGAGATGTTTCTATTATTCTCCCATCTATTACTAATAGTTTAGGTGGGTTAGGGGGACCTAGAAGTAGTGCATAAAATACTACATTTCTACGAAAACCTTTCTCCAGTTTAAACGCGGATACGATACTTCTTGCTATTACATCAAGTCTTCCAGTACGACCTGCAACTCCCTTTAACTGAAAATCCGGAGAGGTAGTAGCTGTAGGAGATACTACAAGGAACATTCTAATATCATTATACTGGGGCAGATCTTCTCTTCCTCTCAGCTTCTGGTCTTACCTTTAGTATGCCTAAGTGTATTGCACAACTAATGCAGTAACATTTTGTTACCGGATACCTCATTATTATTGCTCCCTTTTTTTCTAATTCTTGTGCTAGCTGCGGATCAACTGGTGAATACATTCTAGTTATGCATACAGCTTTATCCCTAGGGACTATGCGCCCACAATTATCACATTGCACGTAACCTACGTAGCCTTTACCTCCCTTATGTCTTCCTCTACTCTCTCTTTTCTTCGGCATAACTGTTTCACCTAACCTCTAGGCATGCAAGAAAACGTTGTATAGCTTAATAAGTTTTAGCTAGTCTAAGTACACTTCTAGCAGGATTCCCACAGATAGGGCATTTCTTATCCTTGATGTCTATTTCCTCATTTAATAATGGAGTTCCTAGAACTCTTAATCCGCTTTCTTCCTCTATTCTTAATCCGCATTCTAGGCTACCACACCAAGGTATTTCTACTATTCCTCCCTTTTCCTCTATTTTTCTCCTCGCTTCATCAATGGTGTTAGCCTTGCTGAGTCTCTCTTTAAAGTATTTCTTGGCTCGTTCTCTCATGTCCTCTTCTACTTCCCCGAATATCTCGTGTATTTTATCAATGAATTCCCTCAATTCTATGGTTTTCTTCTCAAGCGTATCCCTTCTTACATATGTTACAGTATTGTTCTCTACTTCTCTCAATCCTATCTCTAATCTAATAGGTACTCCTCTCAGTTCCCAGTCATAGTACTTGTAACCTGGTGTTACCTCGCGTCTCTCGTCGATAGATACTCGCACCTCCCTTTCAGTTAATTCTTGTTTTATTTTTCTTGCATATTCTATTACTCGTTTAGTATCCTCCTCGTTTTTTGCGGGTATGGGTATAATGACTACTTGTATTGGAGCAATACTTGGTAGTAGGACAAGCCCCCGGTCATCACCGTGGACTGCTATGAGGGTTGCAACAATTCTATCTGATATACCATAGCTAGTAGACCACGCGTAATCTATGGTTCCGTCTTTTAACTGTATGCGTACTTCAAAGGCTTTGGTAAAGTTTTGTCCTAGGTGGTGTACTGTTCCTATTTGTAGAACTTTTCCATCAGGTAGTATTGTGTCGAAAGCGATGGTGTAGAGTGCTCCCGCAAACTTATCCCATTCTGGTCTCTGTGATATTAGGTAGGGTATCCCGAGAGTATCGAAGATCTTCTTGTAGATTTCTATAGCCTCACTAACCTGTCTCTCAGCATCCTCAAAGCTATCGTGGAATGTATGGGCTTCTTTAAACGTGGTTACTTCTCTTAACCTGATCATGGGTCTTGTCGCTTTTGTTTCGTATCTAAAGATGCTTCCTATTTGATAATACTTCTTTGGTAATTGTTTATAGCTTTGCACCCATAAGGCAACCATTGGTGTGATAATGGTTTCACTCGTGGGCCTCAGTGCGAGCTTAACATCAAGTTCTTCTAACCCGCCGTGGGTAACCCAGTATACTTGGTCTTCAAATCCTCTTACATGCTCAGATTCTTTTCTTAGATAGTATTCTGGTATCAATAGTGGTAGTAGTATTTCTTCGTGGCCTTTCTCGTCTAGGTATTTCCTTATTATGTTTAGGATATGTTTTCTTATTTTAAAGCCGTAGGGTCTCCATATACCCATACCTTTTATAGGGTATCTTCCATAATCATATATCTCAGCTTTTTCTAGAACCCAGTCAAACCACTCGCTAAACTTAGAACTCCATCGTTCTCGTGTAGGCTTCTTCAACTACATACACCATGCCTTCCTTATTTTTGACGCAAACATTTCCAAGATATAGCCTTTACTCTAATAAAATTCTTCGTGCAAACACGATATAACCTGTATGTCCTATCATGAATGGTCGAGGTCTAGTAGCGTTTTCTTTTACTTGGTATTCTCTTAATAGTAGCTCGTAGGCGTGAATATCAGTAAACCCGCCGTGCTCCTTAAGAGCTAGTACTGTTTTCTCAACCTGATTTACAGTCGGTACAAAGAATATCGTGGATGCACTAGGCTTAACTACCTTATATACTATTTTAATGTAATTCCATGGATCAGCTAGATCTAGAAATGCTGCATCAAGTCCCTCTAACTCTTCTTCGGCTCTCTTAACACTACCTAAGCGTAGGTCAACGTATCTTAGAAGACCACTAATCTTTAAGTTCCGCAAAGCATTCTCATAGAAATCTCTTCTTATCTCATAGGCATATACTCTTCCATTAGGTTTAACGATATGTGCTAGAGTTGTCGTTAGAAAACCCGTTCCAACACCTGCCTCGAGAACTCGAGAACCACTAGATATGCCAGAGAGAAATACTATGAATCCGAGATCCTTAGGATATATTACCTGAGTTCTACGCTTGTATTTCATAAAGAAGTCGTGGAACAACGGTTTTAGGACGAAAGCCTTTACACCAGTTGACAACTCTACCCTACTACCATAAGGTAATCCTATGAGATCACTTAGCTCTAAAACTCCTTTGTCTGACTCAAATCTACGGTCTCTCTCCACTCTTACTATATAGGTTCTCCTCTCATCAATATAGATTAACACGTAGTCTCCTTCCCTAATAACTTCTTCTTCTAGCAAGCTTCTCAACCCGTTAAAGCCGTTGTCATGTTTTATTGTTTCACGTAATAAGTGTGGGGGCTCCGACCTGGTGTCTGTCATCAATATTCAGTAATACCAGCCTTCTTCACAGCCCTTAAACTATCTAGGAAACCAATACTATATATTCTATCTAGACTATGATAGTTGAAGAAGGTGTATGCTATGAGTGAGGAAGATGTACTATACTTGATGAGCATAAGACCTAAGTATGCTTATCAAATCTTTGCGGGTCGTAAGAAGTTTGAGCTGCGTAGATGGATAGGGATACCCATAGTTGAAGGTGCAATAATAGTTGTATATGTTTCTGGTTCCGTTAAAGCATTGATGGGAGAGTTTAGGGCTGGAAGAATAATAATGGGTCCTCCTCAGCGTGTATGGAATGAGATAATGAGGTATGAGAAGCATGGAATAGAAAGAGATGCATGGCCGTATATTGCTGGTGCAAAGAAGGCTATGGCTATAGAGGTATTGGAGCCCAGGCTTTATCCTCGACCTGTCAAACTTGATGAGCTTAGACAAATATTTCCGGGGTTTTCTCCTCCACTGAGTTTTAGGATACTACGTGTAGAGGAGCCCTTGTATAGGCTTCTAGTAAAGCCTCTTAGAGAAAGTAAGAGTAGGCAATCCAAAATACACGAATTTACTTAACGCCGATAAAACCTTGATTGTATTATATAAATACCCGTTTCTCTACAAAGGCTCTTAGGGGTTGGAATTCTAGTTCTTCTTCTTTAATCCATAGCTCTCTTTTGAGAAGCTCTCTCACGGCTATGCGTATGACTTCGCTTCTTGAGGAATATCTGCCTGTTCTAACTAGTTCGTCTAATCCTTCTACATAGGGTTCGGGCATTTTTACTGTTATTAACTTCATGTGCTTTCACACCCGGTAGATACAGCTAATGATGATGAAAACTTATAAACCCCTCCCCTAAATAATACGTATTACCCTCAATTAATTATTTAGCCTTATTCCACAAGTGGTCAAAATATACTTTTGCAATCTCTGTAAAGAATTCGTGATCACTCCAAATACCCATAAGTTCTCCTTCAGGAGTCTTTACTATTAATATTACGACACCTCCTATTACACCACTTCCAAACATTCCGCTGAGAAACCTTAAGCTGATTCCTCGTTCCCTAAGTTTTTCAATGATTTTTTCTTCGCGTAACTCCTCCTCTAATAGTATACGTGTTTTGACTTTATCGGATACCTCAATTATGCTATTAATGACTTTCTCTGTGAGTAGTTCTCTATAGGATAGAGCTATGTCTATGTTTGTAGATGTTGATAAGATCACGTCTCTTATACTGTTTTCTATTAATTGGGGAGGAACTATTAATACTCTATATGCACCACTACCTCCACGATAAAGGGATTCTATTTGTGGTAGTATTCGTTCTTCAAAGAATTTTATCTTCTCATCTATACTGTTTTTTATTTTTCTCCAGGCTATACGCGGGTTTATTGCGACATACTTAGCTGGTCTATCAGAAGTCTTCTCAAGGAGTCCTATTCGTACGAGCTTATTTAATGGTTCGTAAATTTTAGTAGGACTTATATTGACTTCTCTTGCGAGATCCTTTGCGGTAATGGGGCCTCTTAGTAATACAATAAGATATATTCTAAGCTCGCTTGTTCCCAGTCCAACGAATCGGAAAAGCTCTGAGAGCTCACTTAACAACGCGTTCCCATTGAAAGTCATTGGTTCTCTCCTTAACTAAGATGGCTCCTTCCTATCTTTTGGTTTTGTTAAAATAAAACATTTATTCTGATAATACAATTATTGATAATGGTGTCCTACATGGGCACCAAGGGCGGAAAGCCCATATCTGCTTTAGAAAAGAGACAAAGAAGAATGGCTAGGGAAGAACGTAGATCGAGAGAGCATGAATCGGCAGAGACTGGGGGAAGACTCGTATACTATGATGAGAGTCTTATAGAGAAGGCTGCTAGAGAAATTAGAGGATCATCGTATATAACGCCTTATGTATTGATGAGTAAACTTAATGTTAGCTATAGTGTTGCAAAAGATATTTTAAGAGAACTTGAAAAAAGAGGCAAGATAAAACTATATAGCCGCAATAGGAGGGTCTCAATATATATTCCAGTAGCAGCTAAATGATCTCCTCTGGTATAAAGACTGGTTTTTCCTTCAAGTCTATGACTGGAATAGAAACCCATCCAGCTCTGCTACCCCTCCCTACCTCTAAGTGTTCTCCACTCTCATCTGCTCTCAACAAGATATATCGTGCGTCACTGTATTTATTATCTTCGTCAACATAGTAATAGAACATTGGGAGACCGTAATAGTTGTAGTAGTCTCTGAATACCGCCAATATGCCGTAAACGTGTTTTTCCTTCAACTTAAACCTAATAATGTACATTGGCTGACCTAGTGTCATGACAGAGGCAGCCATCCTAGCGATATCACCTAAATGGTTTACCTTTACCGTTATCACATGCTTTAACTGGTCTTTCTCTTTGCCATCCAATAATCTCCCCTAGGAAAGGTTTGAAGACAAGGTTTATTATAAAACTTAGTGCTATGATGGAGACATAATACTAAACTCTTATCTACTAGAGAGTCTTAAGAAAAGATTGTGTGTGTAAAAACGTGAGAAACCCTACCAAGGTGGGATTCTTGATCGAAATAAGATGGCATGGCCGTGGAGGCCAAGGTGCTGTAACAGCTTCTCAAGTGACTGCGGAGGCGGCTATCATAGAGGGAAAATATGCTCAAGCATTTCCAGAGTTTGGAGCAGAACGCCGCGGTGCTCCAGTGAAAGCATATACTAGAATAGATGAGAAACCAATCTATATTAGATCGCCAATAGTAGAACCCGATATAGTGGTGATTCTTGATCCTTCTCTACTGGTTTCAGAACCAGTTTTAGATGGCTTAAAGAAGAATGGCTGGGTGATAATAAACTCAAAGAGATCAGTAGATGAGATAAGGAAGGCGCTGGGAAGAAATGATATAAAAATAGCTAGGGTAGATGCTGATAATATAGCATTACAGATACTAAAGGTGCCAATAGTAAATACAGCAATGCTAGGAGTACTTGTTAAGGCTACACGCATAGTCAGTCTGGATAGTATTATAGATGCTGTTTCCAGAAGGTTTAGCGAGCGTATAGCAAAACTTAACATTGAAGTAATCAAGAAAGCTTATGAGGAAGCAGAGGTGAGTGGGTAATGGCAAAGTCTTCTCGCTATGTTCCACCTCCAAGTACTGGCTGGAGGAAACTACCTATAGGAGCAGTAATACCATGGCCTGGTAATAGCGAGGAATACAAAACTGGTAGTTGGAGAACGCTGAGACCAGTAATAGATCAGGAGAGGTGTATACGTTGTGCTATATGTTGGATGTATTGTCCAGATGCAGCGATAATAGAGTTAAAACAAGAGTATACTACTAAGGCTGGCAGGAAATATGATAAGACATATGTTGTTAACTACGATTATTGTAAAGGTTGCGGTATATGTGCAAATGAATGTCCAGTAAAGGCTATAAAAATGGAGCCGGAGGTGAAGTAAGGAATGGCCAAGAGGACTTCTCTTTCATCAAATTATGCTGTAGCTTATGCAGTGAAAATGGCTGACGTTGACGTTATTGCTGCCTACCCTATTACTCCTCAAACACACATAGTTGAGAAGCTATCAGAGTTTATAGCGAATGGAGAATTAAATGCAGAAATGATTCACGTTGAAAGCGAGCACTCGGCTATGAGTGCTACAATAGGTGCTTCAGCAGCTGGTGCAAGAGTATTTACTGCCACGGCTAGTCAAGGACTCGAACTAATGCATGAAATACTCCATATAGCTTCCGGTATGAGACTACCCATAGTAATGGCTGTTGCATCAAGAGCCTTAAGTCCGCCAATAAATATATGGTCTGATTACTCCGACATCATGAATGCACGTGATACCAGTTGGATAATATATATAGTATCATCAGCACAGGAAGCATTCGATACAATCATACAAGCATACAAATTGGCTGAAAACAAGGAAGTCCTACTACCAGTAATGGTAGCCTTCGACGGATTCGTATTAAGCCATACATTTGAAGCAGTAGATCTACCCGAAGAAGAAGAGGTAAGGAGATTTATTCCAAAACAAGTAACATGGTATACACTTGACCCGGAAAACCCTATGACTCTAGGCCCACTTGGTCCACCGGAATGGTATTATGAATTCAAGTATCAACAAGTAGTTGCATTAAATAAAGCATTAGAGATAGCTAGGCAAGTAGACGACGAATACGGTAAAATATTTGGAAGAAAATATGGTCTCGTCGAACCATATAGACTAGATGACGCCGAAATAGCAATAGTAGCCTATGGTGCACTCGCAAGTACAGCCAAAGCAGCTATAGATGAGGCAAGAAAGAATGGAATAAAAGTAGGCTTGCTTCGTCTAAGATTATTCAGACCTTCTCCTGTTGAAGAAATAGCGAAGTACTTGGAGAACGTAAAAGCTGTTGGAGTAATGGATAGAGCAATATCCTTCGGAGCACCCTATGGTGGTCCAGTGTTTGCTGATATCATGGAAGCACTATACATGAAGGAAGTAGATGCACTTCTCTCAAGCTTCATTCTCGGAATAGGTGGAAGACCCATGTATTTACATGATGTTTTAACAGTAATCAATAAGGTCAAAGAGATAGCTGAATCGGGTCGTAGAACAATTGAAACATATTACATAGGGGTGAGAGAGTAATGGTAAAACAATACTATAGATCAATAGCAGACTTACCCAGAGAGGAACTATTTGCACGTGGTCATAGAATGTGCCAAGGATGTGCAGCAGCCCTAATAATGAGATGGTTAACCAAGGCTGTTGGAAAAGACGCTATAATAGTAAATGCCACCGGATGTGTAGAAGTAACCACAACTGTTTATCCATATACCTCGTGGAAGCATCCATGGATTCATGTAGCATTCGAAAACGCTGCAGCCGTCGCCTCTGGAGTTGAAACGGCTATAAAGATGCTTAAGAAGAAGGGTAGAATACCCAAGGATAAGGACATAAAAGTAGTCGTAGTTGCTGGTGATGGAGGAACATATGATATAGGCTTACAAGCCCTAAGCGGCATGCTTGAGAGATATCATGACGTAATGTATGTGTTATACGATAACGAAGCATACATGAACACAGGTATTCAGAGAAGTGGTGGAACACCACTCTATGCTTGGACAACAACCACGCCAGCTGGAACAGTGTGGCGTGGTGAGAGGAGACCCAAGAAGCCTATAACAGACATTGTTGCAGCTCACCGTATACCATATGTGGCAACAGCTAATCCAGCATACATAGTAGACATGATGAACAAGTTTAAGAAAGGCTTAGAGATAGAGGGGCCGACGTTTATCCACGTCTTCTCACCATGTACGCCGGGATGGAGAATAGATACAGCAAAAACCATCGAAGTCTCAAGACTAGCCGTCCTAACGGCAGTATGGGTAAACTATGAAATAGAGAACGGCGAGTTTAGAGTTACCTCACCAGTACCCCGTAGAAAACATGTTAGACACTACCTAAAACTACAAGGACGATTCAGGCACATGACAGAGCAAGAAATAGAAGAATTCCAAAAATACATTGACAAAGAAGTAGAACGCATTAATAAGCTTGCTGGTAAAGAAGTAATAGGGCCAGTCGTAGAGTAAAACTATTTTTCCATTACATTATAGTATGTCTTCTCATAAAATCATTATATTATATCTCTATTCCTCGCTATCTTACATAAACTTGTAACTGCTAATTTCAAACTATTAGCAGTTACAAGTAAACCATTATCTGCAGCCTTCGGTAAATCTGCAACTATTACTTGCTCTTCAGCACCTTCAGCAAAACCTATGACTCCCTCCCTCGGATCATAGATCATGCTCGCAACTTCTCCTGCAATCTCTCCCTGGTTCTCAACTATTCCTCCAGCGGCAATTACTGGCAAATTATTCTCTATTGCTCTAGCTATTAACAAATAGTTTGTAAACTTATTGCTTGGTTTTACTCTAATAGACGTTATTAGTGAATCAGCACCAGTTATCTTTAAGCTTCGAGCGATTTCGGGTGTAATAATATCTTCCTCGGCTAGTATACCATATTTTCTATCTAAATTAAAGTATACAAGTTCGCGTCCAGAAGAAATCCCTATCTGTTCCTCCTTAGGCGATAATGCGATCTTGCGGTATTTTCCTAGGATACCGCCATCTGGTCCGACGATGATAGTTGTCAAAAAGAGCTTGGGCCCAGCTCTCTCTATTATTGGTCCAGCAACAATATACAGAGACGTGCCTATAGCAATAGTTGTCAACTGCTCGGTACTAGGGCCTGGAATGCGTTCAGCTTGACTCTTCAACGAATACTTAAGTCGTTGTGGAGGAAGGTAATCTATTATCGGACCACTATTAAACATTGAGGGGAGTACTACCAGTTTTGCTCCCTTCTCTCTAGCCTCTTTCACTAGGTTCTTTACATGTTCCATGTTTGTGCGTTTTGCACCAATCCTGGTTTTTAGGTGTGCGACCGCTATCAAGGTCAACTATTATCACACTCCTAGGTTTGGTTCTACTTCCTATTAATGTTAATCCCGCTTCCCGTATTACTGAAGCGTTGAACTTGGAGTGCTATATCCCTTACTTCACTATATAGTTCTGATAGAACATCTTGATAGTACTTCTTACCCTCCTCAATATGATCCATGTATTGTTCAAGTATTCTAGTGCGCTCTTCGGATACTAGCTTCCTCACTCTTTCGGCAAGTAGATATAGCGTGTCTTTTCTGACATATTTTGCGAGATCCTTGAACTTGTTATGTAACTCTAATATTATATCCCTATTTTCCTTTGACTCAAACCTTTTGACGACATCATCTATTATTAGAGCAGAAAGGAAGGAGTAAACTCCCATACCAAGCTCTGTTGCAACTAGTTTCCGCTGCTTTGCCGTTTCAGCAACATATCCTCTCTGCATGAGTGTTTGAATTATTTTAGCATATGTACTTGGTCTTCCTATCTTTCTTTTCTTCATTAGTGCTACTACATCTCCTTGCGTGTATAATGTTTTCTCAGCTCTCTTAAATATTATTACGTCTTGTATAGGGTGCTTGCCTTCGGGAATACTTGGAACTATTTCAAAGGGCTTGTAGATGTCCATGAAGCCCGGCTCAACTAGTTCTGTTGGATTATCTAGTTGTTTTATAGCATTACCGATTTTCACATTATAGACTTCGCGTTTCACTTTAGCTGGCTTCATCTGGCTTGCTATAAATCTCCTAAATATTAAGTCATATATCAAGTAATGGTATCTTGTAAGTACTCTAACTGGCTGTATGATCCCCTCAGCTATTAGTTCACGTAGGCGCTCTGCATCTATGGGTCTTGTAGGCCTTATTGCTTCATGTGCTCCACCAGTACCCCAAGTTCTTGGAACAAAGAGTTCCTTGTATTTATCACCATATTTTTCTTTCAAGTACTCTCTTGCCACATTTATTCCTGTATCGGATACTCTTATACTGTCGGTTCTATGGTATGTTATGAATCCTAGTTCGAAGAGGTCTTGTGCAATATTCATGATCTCAGTTGTACTTAACTTGAACTTTGAGGAAGCTTCTGATAATAATGTGTCAGTTGTGAATGGAGGTAAAGGTTTAACTTCTTCTATTCTCTCGCTTACCTTCTTCACTTCCAATACTTGTTTTAAGAGGTATTCTCTTTCGAGACTCGGTAATGCTCCTTTGAGCTCGTCTTCTGAAAACTCTATGTCTACTCTAGGCGTTATGAAACGGTAGAAGTATTTCTGGCTCTTCTTATGTTCTATGAATCTTTCTATAATCCAGCCTAATACTGGTGACTGTACTCTACCAGCACTGAGATTCCTGTTTTCACCTGGCTTACACTCATATTTTCTTTTCTTTCTCTTCGATTCACTTATATATAGTTTACAATAAGGTGGCCAGAACTCATACCATAAGAGTGGTGAAAGAGTAAATCCTATCCATCTATCCTCTACTCTTCTAACAATTTGTGCTTCTACGAGTTTCATATCAAATTCTCTTATCGCTTCTAAGGCCTTTGTTATAGCCTTTCTTGTTACTTCGTGGAATTCTATTCTCCTTATATCACGAGTATATGGTGAGAGTAGAACAGCTGTATCCCATCCTATTTTTTCGCCTTCGGTATCGGGGTCTGTTCCTATTAGAACCATGTCGACTTCACTTGAAAGTTCTCTCAAGGCCCTTATGACTTCTCTTGAATCCTTTATGACTCTGCTTCCACACCTAGGACAAATATTTGTTTCATCTGTAAACTGGTAGCCACAACTTAGGCATCTCTTTATGGATGTGTAGACTGGAGTAAAACGTGGCTGTTTTTTCTCCTCAATTAGTACTCCGTGGAAGCCTATTGGATCTTTTACTAGATCGTATACATGACCTCCACTTGCAGTTATCATTAATATTAGGCTTCCTGTAGTCACTTCATATACTTTTAAGACATTATTTATAGTTCTCACATTGGGTTTGCCGAAGAAGTTAGCTATGGTCCTCGCCTTATTGGGTGATTCTACAACCATTAATGCTGTTTTCACTAGATCTTTTATCTCCGCTCTTATCTTTCCGCTTAGTATCTCCTTTACTCTTGCCCGGTCCTCGTCTATCTTCTTTATGATTTCATCGATATTTAACTCGTTGAAATTCTTCCACTCTATGTCTTCAATTATCCATTTTATCCTTCTAGTTAATCCTCTAAACAAGCGTTCATCATCTATTACTACAACTGATAACCCATACGTTAGCCCTCCAGCATACATTCTACTTGTTCTTCCACTCGCTTGAATATAGGTCATCACATCGGGTACAAGGATGTAAGTTTTGCCCTCAGATTCAATTATTGAGAGTTCGGGGTTCTCCTTTAGTCTCTTCCTTACATCTTCACGTTTCAGCATTTCTCTAACATAGTTTAATGCCTCATAAAAGTCTTGATCTATTCTTGATTGTGGTTCTTGTCCACTTCTCAATATCTCAGCTAGTTTAGCCAATGCCGCCGTAGATAGTCTCTGTAAGTGCCTTC
This sequence comes from Desulfurococcales archaeon, assembly GCA_027030065.1. Lineage (GTDB taxonomy): Archaea > Thermoproteota > Thermoprotei_A > Sulfolobales > WANQ01 > JALWGO01. Next base: position 18,888 of record JALVFK010000220.1, read on the forward strand.
TTAATCGGGCTATCATTACCTCTACTTTCTGTTTCTCCTCGTCACCCACAGCTTCTCTTAGAAGAGTTAATGCCCTAAATATGTTTACTGGATGAGGATCCTCTAATTGGGTACTAAACTTAAGTCTAGGAACTCCCGCGAAAACAGCATATCTAACACGATCAGGTAGATCGAGACCACGGACCATTACTCCGTAATATGTAGCAACTCCTACTAGTACATCTATCTCTCCTTCTATAAACAAGTCTAGATTCTTAATCGCTTTTGAGTGAAATGCACCAGCCTTATACCTTGTTTTTTCCGATATGTATTCGGCCAATTTTTCTGCATATTCTATTCCTTTATCTATAGGCACAAATACTAGTCCACCGGTCCCCAACTTATCTACAAGGGAACTAACAGTTTCCTCAATGCTTTCACGAGGCTCCACATACGAATCAGTAATGTTTCTTAAGAACTCTGATCGCGAACCAACTTCAAAGCCTAATAGCTCCCTAAAGAGCTTGACACGTGTTCCCCGAGGTCTACCCGTTGCTGTTGAAACTATGAGTACTGCCTTCAGTTTCTTTCTCTTATTCTCTATCTTTTTTTCAAACTCCTTTATTCTTTTATCTAATTTATCTATAAGTTCCTTATCATTGCGGGAAAGGTGTCTTGCAAGTTCTCTCTTAAGCTTTATTAACTCAAATCCCATTTCAATGTCTTTCTCATCGAAGCCCATTAACATTAGTAAAAGATCTATACTTTTACTACTCTTCAATACAGCGTCAACATCATCAACAAATAAGAACCTAAAACGTGTTCCAATAAGTTTATCAAAGTTCTGTTGCAGGAACCTCGCAGTAGTTATAAGCACATGGAAATCTCCTGCTTGTAGCTTGCTTAACCGTTCTACTCTTTCCTTCCTAGGTAGTCTCGAGTGTATAGCAAGGACTCTCACATTGACTCCAGCTTTTTCTGCTAAGTCGGCTAGTTTTTTCTCAGCCTGCATTACCAGTGGGGTTGTTGGGACAATAATGTATGATTTAGCATTCTCGGTTTTAGCTAAGAATAGAGACATTGTTAAACCAAACATTGTTTTTCCAACGCCAGTCGGAGCAACTATGGCGAAGCTTTTACCGCGTAGCACTCTTCTAGCCCATGTGCGTTGAGCGCTCCAAAACCTACTTCCAGTGGCCTTATTGAAGAATTCTTCAACTCTTCTAAGCTTTTTCTCGGTCTCGTAGAACCACTTGTATTCTTTAAGTATACCATGTTTGCGTAATATATTGCCTAGCTCTAGTACATCGTATCTTTTTAACTCTATTTTTGGTAGACATTTACTACAAGGAAGACCATAGAATAATCTTAAATCAGATATCTCGCCACCACAGTTGGGGCACGCATGCCGGTATATACCGTGAGTCTCTAATTGGTAACCCATTAATGCACCCAACTCGTATCTTTATTACTACAGATTATAGGTAAAGAAGTAGGGATTTAAAGGTTATATTCTCTAGTAAAATCATACAATAATCCGCTTAGAAAAACAATACACTTTTTCAAAAATGTTTGTAAAAGTCTACTCTTCGCCTAATGTTACTTCAGATATACCTCCACGTGTTATCTTTAACACCTTGTTATGGTAGACTATTATGCCCTTATCGGTTATCTCAAATGGGTGTCTTCTCATTGAGTGCTTGGTTCCCCTCATTTTCCACACTATTAGGCTTCTCTTTAGCTCTCCTCCTATTTCGTCTAAATCTAATCTTATAATACCGTCAGCAGCGTGTTCTACTCCAGGGCCTCCGAATCCTCTCTCAGTTACCGATACCTGGCTTACTAGTATGGTTGTTACACCCATACCGCTTAGAACTCTCTTTAACATCATGACGATGCTCCTAGCAACAGCAGGTTTTGTAAGATATAGAGTAGATACCGAGTCTATTACTCCACGTACGGCTCCAGTATCTCTTATGGCCTCCTTTAACGTGTCTATAAATAAGCCTACATCTGTTGGATCTCTTACAACATATCTTTCCCTCTTAGCAGCTTCACCTATTCCACCAGTGAACGCATCAACTATTGCGAAGAGTCCTTCTTGCTCGTATTTTCTTACATCCCAGCCAAATTGTCTCATGTTTATGCGTACTTGAACTGGATGCTCCTCTAATGCAACATATATACCGGGCTCACCCATCTGTAGTCCGTTCCATAGGTATTGTTGTCCAAAGATTGTTTTTCCTGTTCCAGGTCCTCCGGCTAACAATACTATGTTTCTCTTAGGTATTCCTCCATAGAGTATTTCATCCATTCCAGGTATACCAGTTTTAACTCTCTCAACCATATATTCCACCCTTTCTTAATATATATGTTAGGGAATATATATTATTGGGTAATTATATTGTTAACTAGATGGTAATGAGATTATTTAATCAATGATTTTTAACCGGTTTAGTAGAACTATAACAGAGTGTGAGGTATCATGTCAAGAGAAATTAGACTCCGTGTGGCAGAGGCTTTATCAAGGGATGTTGGGAGAAAAATCGCTAGAATACCAAGAGATGTTATGAGTACTCTGGGTATAGAAACTGGTGACTTCATTGAGATAGAGGGCCCTAAGGGTAAAGTAGTAGCACAAGTAATTCCCCTACGTCCCGAAGACGGTAAGGGAATTATAAGAATAGATGGCTACATAAGAGAGAGCTTAGGTGTGAGTGTAGGAGAATATGTTACTATACGTAAGGCTGAAGTAAAACCAGCTGAAAAAGTAGTGCTAGCGCCAACGGAGCCCATAATGTTTGGAGAAGACTTCGTAGAATACGTGAGAAGGCTACTACTGAGAAAACCAGTCTCTCGTGGCGAAATACTAGTAATTCCTATCTTTAACACAGCGGTAAAACTAGTAGTCGTATCAACACAACCAACACAAGCAGTATATGTTACAACCAATACCGAGGTAGTTGTTCGAAAGCAACCCGTAGCACCAGAAAGACTAGAACGTGCACGCGCTATACCGAAAGTTACATGGGAAGATATAGGAGACCTAGAAGAAGCAAAAGAGAAGATCAGAGAAATAGTAGAACTACCACTGAAGCATCCAGAGCTCTTCAAGCACCTTGGAATAGAGCCTCCAAAGGGGATACTGCTCTACGGTCCACCGGGTACTGGTAAAACGCTACTAGCTAAGGCATTAGCAAATGAGATAGGAGCATACTTTATCGCTATTAATGGTCCCGAGATTATGAGTAAGTTTTATGGTGAGAGCGAGGCTCGTCTAAGAGAAATATTCAAAGAAGCTGAGGAAAATGCTCCAGCAATAATATTCATAGACGAAATAGATGCAGTAGCACCACGTAGAGAAGAAGTAACTGGTGAAGTAGAGAAGAGGGTAGTAGCGCAACTTCTAACATTAATGGATGGATTGAAGGAGAGAGGAAAAGTAATAGTAATAGGTGCAACTAATAGGCCTGAAGCTGTAGATCCTGCTCTTCGTAGACCAGGTAGATTCGATAGAGAAATAGAGATACCACCGCCAGATAAGAGAGCTAGAAAAGAAATACTTCTAGTACATACACGTAATATGCCATTAGCAGAAGATGTGGATCTAGACAAATTAGCAGAAATGACCCACGGCTATACTGGTGCAGATATTGCTGCACTTGCAAAGGAAGCTGCAATGGCGGCACTTAGGAGATTCATTAAGGAAGGTAAGATCGATGTAACAAAATCAATACCACCCGAGAAACTAAGAGAACTAAAGGTAACTATGAAGGACTTCCTAGAAGCAATGAAATTTATCCAGCCAAGCCTAATGCGTGAGATTTATGTTGAGGTTCCTGAGGTTCGTTGGAGTGATATTGGTGGTTTGGAGGATGTTAAGCAGCAGTTGAGGGAAGCTGTAGAGTGGCCACTAAAACACCCAGAAATCTTCGATAAAATGGGGATAAGACCGCCTAAGGGAATATTACTCTTTGGTCCTCCTGGTACTGGTAAGACTTTGTTGGCTAAGGCTGCTGCTACTGAGAGTGGTGCTAATTTTATCGCGGTTCGGGGCCCAGAAATACTAAGCAAATGGGTAGGAGAATCAGAAAAAGCAATAAGACAAATATTCAGAAGAGCAAGACAAGTAGCACCGACGATAGTATTCTTCGACGAAATAGACTCTATAGCACCAGCTAGAGGATTTAGACATGATACAAGTGGTGTAACCGACAGAATAGTAAATCAGTTGTTAGCTGAAATGGATGGAATAGTACCGTTAACAAATGTTGTTGTCATTGCTGCTACTAATAGACCCGATATCCTTGACCCAGCATTGCTAAGACCAGGAAGATTTGATAGACTAATCTATGTACCACCACCAGATAAGGACGCTAGAGTACAGATATTTAGAATACATACACGTAATATGCCATTAGCAGAAGATGTGGATCTCGAAAAACTTGCCGAGCTAACTGAAGGATATACTGGCGCAGACATAGAGGCCGTTTGCCGTGAGGCGGCAATGATAGCTCTTAGAGAAGAGTTTAAGATAAGACCTGTCCGTATGGAGCACTTCTTGAAGGCGATAAAGACCATACCGCCGAGCCTATCAAGAGAAGATATAATGAAGTATGAGAGACTAGCAAGAGAGCTCAAGAGAATGGTTCTCTAAGACGATAATATTTTATCACAATATTTTTCACGTAGAGCCGGATTTTTCTATTAAAATTTCTAAACATATTCATGTATGACAAGTAATAAAAACAAGTCCTCCTATCCTATTTGAGGGTATATACAAAGGTGACTGCTAGTGTCTAACGATGAAAACGAGGTAACAACGACTAGAGAAATCATAAAGAATTATTCGAGTTATGTTCCAGCAAGTTATACCAGGCTCCTTAAGAAGCTATTCAAAGACATGGAGAATGCGGTTAAGGCACGCCATAGAAGACTACTAGTAGTTAGTGGAGATGATCCCCACATAGTAGGAGTACTAGTAGCTAGAGCTCTTCTATCATTTGATAGATTCTATAGGGTAAAGTTGAAGAGAGATGAAGAACTGCCAACACTATATGTGTTTCACCATGAATTCGGTGACGCCCGTATACGCAAAGATATCGTGAAGGAGATAGTTAAAGGAAAAGCAAAGAATGTTAAACTAAAAATAATAATGTATGAAGAAAGCGAGGCTTATCTTGGTACAACATTTAAAGCACTAGTATTAGACTTAACCAATGATCTTAAACCAAACGACCTAGGTAGGCTTGTTGGAACAGTTGAGGGTGGAGGACTAGTAATATTAATGACACCATCTTGGGACAAATGGGATACCGTCCTAACATTATTTAAGAAAACATTAACAGTACCCCAGAAACCAGAGCCAAGACATATTTTCATAACATGGGTTAAAAGAAAAATAATGGAGTATCCCGGCATTTATGTATATGACGCAGATAATAGGAGAACATTAAAGGCTCAACCTTACGAAGGTAAAGAATATGTTGCAAGAGAATTAAAGATACCAGAGAATAGGCGATTCCCAATAGAGGTTTACAAGCAAGCTCTTACTCAAGATCAAGTGAACGTTATAAAGATCCTAGAAGAACTAATAGAGAAACCTAAAAAGAAGAAAAGAATATCCGTTGTAATAACAGCAGATAGAGGTAGAGGTAAATCATGTGCTACTGGTATAGGCGTTGTAGGACTCATATACGAGTTATCTAAAGTTAAACATCGTGTAAGAGTCCTTGTAACTGCTCCGAGTTCATCTAATGTACAGTCCCTAATGCAGTTAGCAATGAAAACTTTAGACGAACTAGGCTTTAATTATAAGGTCATAAAGAAGGGAGGAAGAATAATAGAATTAAATGGGGACAGATTCAGTATAGAGTACTGGGAGCCAATAAACATTCCAAAAATGAGTGCCGACATCGTAGTTGTAGATGAGGCAGCTGGAATACATGTACCACTACTCCACTCTATATGGCGTAACCATAAACGAACAATATTTGCAACAACAATACACGGATACGAGGGAGCAGGTAGAGGATT
>JALVFK010000221.1 GCA_027030065.1 Desulfurococcales archaeon
ATATAAACAATAAACTACTAGTAGGAGAAGCCAAATGGAGCAAACTATCATTAAGCGATGCGAGAAGAATAGCATATAGGCTAGAAGAAGTAATAGAAGAAATACCCTATAAGCCTAAGCAAACATTAATACTCGTATCAGCACCAGAGATAGCAGATCACAGTAAACTAGTAGAAGAAGGAATAATAACAATAACAATGGACACCTACAGAAGGCTCTCAAAGAATAAACTAGCAATACATGGAAAGAGGATTAAATAACACTATAGCTCTGAGACAATATACATTACAATGGTAATATAAATGACTAGAACCTTATTACTAAGAGTATTCGTTGAAACAAGTAATGGAGGCTACTATTCTCCTCTACATGAAGACGGCTGTGTAACCCTACTTCCAATACCAGATGATAGTAGAAAATACAAGACGATACCCAGTCACCTACTTGCTGGGAACATAGTAGATGAATGTATTGGTAGAGAACTCTCCCAATATTATCCAGTAGAGCTTGGAGAAAACCCCGTAGTCCACCGTGATCCTAGGCTAGATAAAGGATTCTATACTGGCTATTATGCTCCAAAGGGTAGGATACCTAGGAGAGATGGAAAGAGACTTGGTAGAGGAGACTACCTGGTATTCATAGCGGGGCTAGCGAGATATCCTAGAGGGTTCTGGGAGAAGCGTAGAAGACTAGCAGAAATACGTAGAGCTTTCACGGAGGCACGTAGGAGGGGATTAACTGGAATATACATTGTCGGCTACATAGTAGTCGAAGACATAGTAGACGTCAACGCTGATGGCTGGAGTAGAGTATTAGAGAAGTATCCTTTCCTAAAAGAAAGCCCACACTACTATAGGGTAAACGATAAACCAGTAGCAGTTATAGGCAAACCAGTGAAAACGAAACCACCAATAATGATAGCCGACTCAACCGGCTCTCCAACAACCATGCTAGCAGAGCTAGTAGGTAGAGAAAATGCGTTAAAACTCGCTAAAAACCACTATAGGAAATCCAGAGTTCTCGACATAGAGCCGTATATCCTTGAAAAAATAGTTAAACAATAGATTTATAATTCAAGGTTTGGTTCATGAAAGATGCGACTTGTTCCCTAACACTATCTTACCACGTTTAACCTTGCTCTACTTCTCTGCTAACCATTCAAATATTGTTGATTTCTCGTATTTCTTTTCTTCAAAGTACTCTGCTATTAGTTCTATTAGCCTGCTATGCTCTCTGAACCTCTCTTTGACATAGTCTACTTTCACCTTATCTGATAATCCAATTATTTTTGAGAGATATCCCTCCGGGCATGATAGGTCTATTACTAATTCCTCTATGTCTGATTGCATTTCTATGTTGTTGAGTCTTATGAGCCCGTGGAGTATTTCGTGGAGCATAAGGTCTATTACTTCGCGTGGCTTGAGCACGTCGTTGACATATAGTGATATTATTGTCTTATCATTATCGTAGTATAACATTGAACCATAGGTACGCCTCGGTAGAGGGTTAAACCCGTATATCACGTACACTTTACCGAAGAATTCTTTAAACCCGTATACCTTCCTAATATAGCCGATAATATTATCCTTAATGTTCTCGTAGAGCTCGCCTACACGCTCACTTAGATCAGAGAGCATATCCTTTAACCTATCCCACATAAACACGTCTAACTCCTTTAACTCGCTTAAAACATACTCAAGCATAACCTGCTTAAGCTCCTCCCGAGAACTCCCAGACAAACCAGTTATCCTCAAGAATAAGTCTCGCCAGAGACCATGTTTCTCAATATAATATGCTATATAGAGCTGACGACCAGAACCCACCACATATGATACATAAGGCAATATACCATAAGGTGATTCCGGTACAACCACTAAATCATGGAGAGCTGCAGCCACAAAACCCTCACGACTAACAACTGGTACATACTCCAATGCTCTGTCCTCCCATTCCTATAGATTTCATTTTTATCCAAATACATGTTTAAGGTCTTGCCCTAATAGTTTTCATGGTTTTCCAGGTTCTAAATATCTTTTAGTCTTCTGGCTAGAGATTTTATGGGATAAGGCCTGGTGCTGGTGGTATATGTGTTCTCGAGACTGGGCTCTCTTCTACGGAGTATTCTTTATCCATTTGATAAGGTTAAGCGTGTTGTCGAGACAGTAAGCTTCAATGGATTATCTGATTCCGGTAGAGAACTATTACTAGCTCTGATTGCATTAGGAGAGCTACCTTTAAACTATACTCATCTTCCAAAAATAATTGCTAGAACACTTAATACTAGAGAGCGTAGTAAAGCTACTATCCATGACCAAGTAAGGGTTCTCAAGGGAAAAGGATTAATAGAAGTTGACAATGTTCGCCAGGTCATAAAGCCTACTATGAAGGGCTTAGTTGTTGCTGGAAAATATACGGTTCTAGTGCGCATGGTGTACACGGTTCCCATGACGATAACGCTATTATTGTTGTTAACAATACTTAGATCATGGATACCATTATGGTTCCTATATACTGCTACCCTCATAGCCATACTCCACCATATCAGCAACCTACTAGTATTATTCATGAATCCGCCCGAGAGAAAACTCAGCTCTAAGATTAGGGGCTTGATTAGACTCTTACCAGAATCACTACCAATAATACTATTCTTCGTGAACACGTGGAATAGGCTAAGAGATCCATTGGAGGTCAGTGTAGAAGTTCTTGACTTAGAGACTATGGATGTTAGGAGGAAAATAGCAAAAATAATAATTGAGTTAAGAGATAGGCTTAGCGCCGTTACCGATGCTAGCTCTTATATTTGAATATGTTTGTTTTGAACTCTATGGTAGTCTTTAATGGGTTTTCTTTGAATAATTCTATGTTTTTCCCAGCAACATTTACTTTTAGCCAGGCTTCAATGATTATCTTGGTGTCTTCTCTATTCCTGATATGCTTATACCATAGTATTGGTATCTTAGAATTATCGAGAACTATATCGAATACTATTGTATCAGTTTCACCAGCTGCTATTGATTTAACACCTTGTTGTTCACCGCTACC
>JALVFK010000222.1 GCA_027030065.1 Desulfurococcales archaeon
GTAACTCATACATTGTGGGTAACTCATACACTATACTTAAAGATGATTAGGGAAGGCATGATCCTATACGATCCCGATAAGTTATTGGTGGAGTGGAAGGATGTTCTAGGTAATTGGAAATGGGTTAGAGAAGACATTGCTCTCGCAGTAGAATACCTCTACGATAACGTGGAGTTAGCGAGAAAACTATTTGAAAGAAAAGAGTTGCTCAAAGCGGTTGTAGCGCTTAGAACGGCAGCAGACACTATGGTAACGGTTAAGACGATGGAAGCAGGCCTAATACCCAGTCCTAGACCCCAAGATCTCTACTATAATGCGAGGAGACTAGGCTTAAGCGAACTCTACCGAAAACTACAGGGATTAGACGAGGACAAAATTGATACTAGAAGGCTCTTAGCCAGCTATAAGCCAGTGGTGAATGACGATAGCGTTAAGAGGTTATGGAAGAAGATGTGTAGAGAGCTAGCTAGAGGAAACAGTGAAGTAGCGTTGATGGAGGCTAGAAACCTAGTACTCATGGAGAAATCAATAACGTATTCAACACCTAGACCTAAACCCTATGATGCTTCCTCTAGGCTTAGAGTAGTTGAGAGATTGAGTAGAGATGAAGTAGAATTCATTGAAAAACTCCATGGAATCAACTATAATAGTAGGGGTTATCTAGAGAACATGTTTGAAACAATTAGTAGTGTTTGCTTAATGTTTTCTTCTTATCTTTAACGCTATATCGGGTCTCCCATATTCTTCTACGATGTCTTCTAAGGTGATGAGCTCGTTTTCATAGTCCTCTATTATTTTCCTCGGATCCCTCTTGTCTGGGGATCCGTAGCCTCCTCCACCAGCTGTTTCTATTACTACTTCGTCTCCCTTCTCAACTATTATTGTATCCTTGCTCTTCAATACTATTTTCTTCCCGCTAGGTTTAACGACATAGTATTCTGCTGGTTTCCCGGGTTTTCCTCCAAGGAGCCCGTAGGGTGGATATTTTACTCTCTCACCAATTACTGTTACCTTAGCGTTATCTGCTAGTATCCTGAATGCCCTGATCACACCCATCCCCCCACGCCATTGGCCTGCGCCACCGCTTCTTGGTCTTAGCTCGTATCTTGTGAATAGTAGGGGTAGTTCTCTTTCTATGACTTCTATTGGGGTGTTCATTGTGTTCGTCATATTGCAGTGGGATGCATCTACTCCATCTAATCCCTTTCTCCCACCATATCCTCCAGCTATGGTCTCGTAGAAGGCCCACGTCTTTTTCTCCGCGTAGTCTACTCCTCCTATGAGCAAGTTGTTCATAGATCCACATGAGCCGGCTGGTACTTTCTCTGGTATGGCTTTTGATAACGCGAGGTATATTACATCAACTATTCTCTGAGCTGTTTCAATACTTGCTCCAACAGGGGCTGGATACTCTGCATAGACTATGGTCTTTCTAGGAGCCTTGATCTCTACTACGTGGTAGAATCCATCATTGACTGGTAGCTCTGGGTCTAGAATAGTCTTTAACGCAAAAGTTGTTGAAGCAATAGTTACTCCCAGGGGAGTGTTTAGTGGTGCTGGTACTGGTGGAGAACTACCAGTAAAGTCTACTCTTATCCTATCACCCTTCTTCTCAACTCGAACCTTTATTACCGCATCTTCTCCCTTCTTTCCAGCATCTTCTAAGCGGTCTTCAGCCCATACGTTGAAGTCGGGTAGCTTGGCTATCCTCGTCTTCGTTAATTCTTCTACGTATAATATTATCTCGTTGAAAGCCTCTACAACTGTTTCAAACCCGTATTTCTCAGCTAACCCTACTACTTGTCTCCCACCAGTATCCATAGCGGCTATTTGTGCTCTCAAATCACCTACTATGACCTCGGGGCTACGGACATTCGCTAAAATAAGCTTCAATAAATCCCGGCGTAGGGCTCCCTTCTCCATTATTTTAATAGGGGGTATTGTGAGTCCTTCTTCTAGTACTTCAACTGAATCGCTTGCAATACTTCCCGGTACCTTGCCTCCTATGTCTACGTAGTGGGCTTTACTCGCAACATATCCTAGTAGCTTGCCTCCCACTATTATTGGGGCTATTGCTAGTACATCGTTTAAGTGGGTTCCACTAATATAGGGGTTGTTAGTTATGAGGACATCTCCTTGCCTAAGCACTATTCCCTCGCGCTCCATGTATTTTAAGGTCTCCTTAACGCCCCATGCCATTGAGCCTAGATGAGTCGGTATATGCTCTGCTTGTGCAAGTACCCTCCCCTTTGAGTCAAATATAGCACAGCTATGATCCATTCTCTCCTTAATGTTTGGCGAGTAAGCCGAGTTTCTTAGCCTTATACCCATTTCCTCCGCAATATATTCTAGGCTATGGCGTATGACTTCTACTGTAACCTTATCAACCATTAGCCTTCACCTCCTCTCACTATTTCTATGAAGTAGTACTCGTTTACCCTGAGAACCCATTCTGGTGGAATAATTATTGTTGAATCATATTCTTCTACTACTGCTGGGCCCTCAATTATGTCTCCTGGAACCAGTTTCTCCCGGATATAAACTGGTGTTTCAATCCAGCCTACTGACTTGAAATAGGTCTTCCTAATACTCGTTGAGTCTGCTATGTGTTTCTTCTTCCATTCTCTTATTTCTCTACGCATTATCTTCGGCTTCTTGGCTACTCCTATAGCTGTTATCCTAGCGTTTACTAGTACGACTTCATCGTCTTCTACATGGTAGCCGTAGGTCTCTCTATGTTTCTCGTAGAACTTCTTCTCTAGTAAACCTATGGTTTCCTCGTCAATGTATTCTGGTACGTCTACTACTAGTTCATAGGATTGCGACTTATACCTCATATCGGCTTTCCTGAGAATAATTATGTTTTTCTCGTCTACTCCTTCTCGGCGTAGGGTTTCATAGGCTTCTTTTTCGAGGAACTCGTATTTTTCTTCTAGTTCAACTGGATCTATTTCGCCTAGTGTTTTGAGTATGCTCTTCTTATACTCATAGCGGTAATCA
>JALVFK010000223.1 GCA_027030065.1 Desulfurococcales archaeon
TATGGGACTCTAGTATGCCCTCTACTATTTCTATGAAAAATAAACAAGAACTACTAGACCTCATAATCTCCGGTGGTCTATTAGAAGACTTCGTAGAATGGGCCCGGAGAAAGGGAATACAAATAGATTTTGCCGTAAAACCAGGAGACCTCGATGAAAAAATCATACTCGAATACGCTAGGGAGAAGTCCCTAGTAGCCGATGATAGTACTCTAGGAGAAGAGCTCGGAGACGACATAGAATCACTAGAGCCTCTTGAAGTAAGACCTAGAACTCCCCCAAGAAGATAACCTAGAACACAGTTCTCGATATACAGGAAAGTATTAACTGGAGAATACGCTAGTATTACATATAAGTCTTGGGAAACCATCTTTTAACCTATAAAACAAGATAGTATAGTATAGCGGACACCGCACCTACTCCTTTTTAACTAGTTACTAAAGCACTGCTATTCATCACTAAGTGAAAGAATAGAGTGAATGGTGTAAACATTGCCCAATAAAGAGGAAAGAGAGGTTATAGAGGTCGTTGAAGCGCTCCTCGAAGAAAAATGGAGTAGGAGTGGCCCGCGCTCAAAAATAGTTGAAGCAATCATCGTACTACTACACGGCAAACCAATGAAGGCCGCTGAAATAGCACAATATCTCGGCTACAATACAAGGTATATCAGTAGTTATCTAAGCTATTGGCGAGTACGAGGCCTCTTTGAATACGTAAACGGGTTATGGCAACTAACGCCGAAGGGTGAACAAGTTGCCCAACTAATAATCAGTAGATACCAGGAACAGAGGTTTAACGAGTACCTAATAATAGCAAAACAAATACTTGGTGAACAAGTAAAACAAGCAGTAAACGACAATAATACACGAGTAACACTCCCTAATTCTAGTCGTTCCTTGTCATTTATTGCCAGTAAAACCAGTCAAAAAATCCCACAACCAGACCGCAGAAGCCAAGTAGAATGCCTCAAACACCTAATAAACTACAAAGAACTACCAGACGAAGAAAAAGAAGTACTAGACCAATTATTTGAACACTACATAAAATGGAACTCAACATACATGTACGTAGACCAGCTAATAGACCAGCTTAAAGCAAACGAGATATGGCTTATGCGAGTACTCAAAGGCCTACAAGCCAAGCATCTAATCTACTTGTATAGAGACCCGAGACTCGGGACAAGAGTAGGATTCTCACGAACAGCTAAGAAACTACTATCACAATGTAGCAAAAATCAGTAGACATAAGAAGCCAGCTAAACTACGAGCTTCTCTAATACGTAGTCTCCGAGCACTATTATATACTTCTACAATATTGTTAAGCTATGACATCAACTGGTAATATCATTTATCACATCTTTTGTATAAACTTGAGCAAGTATTTATTTCAGAAATACCTAAAGACATTCTAACTTGATTATAACAATATAATAGTAGTATATCATATAGATAAGAAATGTACGTTAAGGGGCCCCCTATGAATCTTCGTGTAGAACAGAGCGGGAAGTGGTCGAGATTTTATGGTTTTCTAGTAGACCCTGCCACTGTTAAAGAATATTGTCTTAGATGTCGTGAAGAGTCTCGGAAAATTGGAAGGCCTAGTAGTAGGGCTATGAATTGTTGGAAAATAGTTGCAAGATTTGATCCAGATAGAAGAGAGGATGTATGGAAATGGCTTGAGAATGCTGCGGAAACATATCCTTGGTTAACCGGGGAGTTAACAGACGGAATATTGATACTGTTCTTCCAGAAAGGACGCTCCGAGATGTGGCGTTTTAGGGAATACATGATTGGGGAATGGTGTAAAAGAGGTCTCCTTCCTTATAGGGGATCGTATTTTATTCCTTATCGTAGAGGAGGTGTATACTATGATAGCGAGTATGGTCCTTGGAGGACCTGGAAGGTCGAGTACTATGATTTAACCGGGGAGTTAAAGAGGAAAGCCGAGTCAATAAACGCTATCTGCCCCTATGATGGAGCAATAATGGAGAAACACGGAAACAAGCTTCAATGCCCTCTTTGCAGCTTTAAAATCCCGTTAAACGTGTTATACGAGGTCTTAGAATTCGGTCAAGCAGAATACGAATTGAAGTCAGGGCCCTATAAGAATAAAATATACCGTATCAAAGCTATCGATAAGGATAGAGTAGAGGCGTTAGAATACAGTCCATGCAGTAATTCCAGCTAAAAACATGGGCAGGGGATGAAGAAGCTAATTTGTCCTGAAAAATAGATGTTGAGTGGAGACCTCGCAGACCCTTGGCTGAAAATCATGTTAGCTCCTTTAACCTTTCCTCGATAATCTTTCTTGCTTCATCTTTTGAGATAACTGTTGGTGTAGCCTTCTTTAACTCCTCTAATACAATGTTCGGATCCTCGCCTATCCTCGATAACGGGGTCTCCGTCTTAATATAGGCTCTATAAGCACTATCACCTGATATCACTATAGCGTCTAGAACAGTTGTTCCAGCTCGCTCTTCTGCAACAACAAGGCCTAGATTGTCTCCATTAGCATCCTTCAATGCTAAAACATATCCTCCGTAGGGGAGCTCTCCTAAAGTAACAGCTTCAGCAATATTGCTTGTCCATTCACTTGGTGGTTGAGGAGTTGCTGGGAGAGCCTCCTTTTCTTCTATCTTTTCTTCTAGTTTCTCCTCAACTTTCTCTTCTTCTAACTCTTTCCTTTCCTCCTCTTTCTTTTCTTCAACAGGTTTCTCTTCTTCCTTTTCAAGTATCTCTTTAATGGACTCTTTAACAACTTCCTCTACTTTCTCATCTGGTTCGCGTCTGAAGGCCTCTATTGTAAGACTACTGTAATCCCATTTGATCTTACCGTCTTCTACTTCATAGTTGATTCTTATTCTTACTACATCTCCTTTATCTATCTTCAATTTGTAGACTAGGGCCTCGTATATTATCCTGTTTAGTTCTCCTGCTGCTCTTGCTACTTCTTGGGGTGTTATTTCATTGTTCTTAATCTTATCCTT
>JALVFK010000224.1 GCA_027030065.1 Desulfurococcales archaeon
GCCAGAACTTCACAGCCGAAACTGGTATAAAGTGTACCTATGTACATGGAAGCTGGTTTGATACAGTTCAAAAGATTATAAGCGAAAAAGAGGCTGGCAAGGAGACAGGCGACATAGACGTAGTATTAGCTTGGTCAAAGCCCTTCGCAATGGCCTATGAAGCTGGAGCAGTATGGGATGTAAATCTCGCTGAAATAATACCAAACTCTAAGGGCATACCATTCGTAGCAAGATACTTCCACGACATGTACCCGACAAACGGTAGACACCTACCAATACTAGCATGGTGGGTAGGATTCCTGTACAGAAAGGACTTGTACAAGTATCCAGATGACCTACCGAAATCCTTCGACGAGCTATTGGATTGGGTTAAAAAGCATCCAGGACAGTTTACATACTGTGACCCCAACAAAGGTGGTAGCGGCCACACGTTCCTAATAGGTCTAGCAGAATGGTTCTACGGCTACGATAAGTTCGCCTTTGTAAAGTTTACTGAAGAACACGCTAAGGAAATATTCTATAGCAAGGGCAAGTATGGCATGAACTTCTGGGAATACCTCAACGAACTAGAGAAATACATGTACCAGCCAGGCAATTACCCACAAGGAAACAAGGCAACAATAGAATTATTTGAGGCTGGCGAAGTAACACTGGAGCCCATGTGGATATCAATCACAATGCAAGAAGTAGAATCCGGTAGACTAGACCCCAACTGGGTAGGAATGTACATACCAGAACCAACAATGCCAGGACCATTCGACGGAGTATTCATACCATTCAACGCGCCACACAAGGCTGCAGCACTAGTATTCATAAACTGGTTACTATCAAATAAAGTCCAGGCACTAATACCACAGAAGATAGGAGCATATCCAGCGGTAACCGAGGCCTGGAAAGATGTACCAGACGAAGTTAAGAAGCAGCCATGGTGGCCTATAAACCCACCATATAACGATCTTATAAAGTGGCGTGAATTCGGTCCACTATGGTTCAGGCATGCAGACTACATGTTCTGGATGATGAAGACATGGGTAGACGAAGTCGCTAGAAAGTAAACACTAAGGGATCAACGATGAGGATCACAAGAGAAGATTTAATATCAATTATTTTTCTTCTTCCCCTATACATATTCATCATAATAATGGTTTTCATCCCAATAATTAATGTTATATTAGGCTCCTTTGGGATATCTATATTTGGAGAACAGGTGAATGCAACCTTTACTCTCGCGGGATATAAAGAATTTCTAGCTCCTGAAAGTCCTTACTTATATTCACTATTCTTTACAATCTATGTTAGCCTAATAGCAACAATAATCAGTGTATTGGCTGGATACTTATTTGCTGTCTACTTGACTGTAAAGAAGCCCCCTATCTGGAGTAAGATATCAACAGTGATGACCATACCTTTATTTACACCATATATTGTTGGAGCCTTTATGTGGTGGACTCTCCTATGGCCTCGAGGCTACCTATCACTATTAATCAATGGGTTGTTGATGAAGTTGGGTATAATTCATGAACCAATACCGTTGGTTAACGATCCCTACGGCATAGGTATATTGTTCGGTGAAGTCTGGATACGCTTTGTTATAGCAGTAGCAATATTCTATGGTCCTCTACAAATGATTAATCCTGAACTAATAGACGCAGCTAGAAGTCTTGGAGCAGGTACTTGGACTATAATACGTAAGATATTCATACCGTTAACAAAGTACGCATTAATAGCTACAAGTGCTATCATATTATTAGCCACTATGGCTGGAGTCTCTATACCATTAATACTTGGTGGTAGTTGGCCCCAGTTTCTCAACGTTATGATCTACCTTGACGTTACAACAAGATTCAACTACTTGATGGCATATACTTCAGGTGTGTTCTACATAATAGCTTCTGCAACACTTGGCTATCTATTCTTCCGCTTCACCACAAGAAAAGTGGTCTTGCAGACGAGGTGATAGCCTAGTGTATGGGGAGAGAAGGCAAAGGATATGGGATTTAGCCGTTATAGGAATAGTATTAGTCTACATTCTCCTGCCAATGGTAGTTCTCGTTGAATATGCCTTTGCTCAAAAATGGTATGCTTACCAGCTCTTCCCCTCCGAATGGGGGTTCAAATGGTTCTCCTGGGTATTCAAACACGCTGACACCAGAATGGCCTTCTTCTATAGCTATACCCTAGCACCACTAGTCATGTTAGCTACTCTAGGACTCTCTATCCCAGCTGGATACGTGTTAGGTACTAGGAGGAATAAACTCAGTATCTTTACAGAGAATCTTGTGAACATGAATATGGCTCTCCCAGTAATAGTAATAGGCATAGGATTACTACCGCTTTACACTAGGCTAGGACTACTTGGAAACTATTGGGCTCTAATACCAGCACACATGATAGGCGCAATACCATATACTCTTAGAAGCGTTACTGCAGCATTCATGCAGGTACCAAGAGACCTCGAAGAAGCGGCAAGAGTGTTAGGAGCCACGAGGCTACAAGTTATAAGAAAAGTATACATACCAATGACGTGGAGGGGAATACTCGCGGGAGGCATATTTGCTTTCTCATGGTCTCTCAACGAGTTCATACTAACCCTACTACTCGGGGCACCAGCCGTGAAGACCCTACCAATAGCTATATACGAGTATGTTGGAGGATATTATCTCACACCGCAGCCAGCAGCAGCTCTGAGCTTATTCATCCTCATACCCTCAATAGTAATCGCTTTATTCTTCGAAAAATACCTACAAGTCTCACTAGGACTAGGAGGAGGGTAAGAAAATGCCTCGAATACTATTAAAAGACATAGTAAAAAAGTACGGTAAAGTCATAGCAGCTGATATACCCTACCTTGAGATAAAGGATGGCGAGTTCTTCGGTCTACTTGGCCCCTCCGGTAGCGGTAAGACAACAACTCTTAGAATAATTGCTGGACTAACAAAACCGGATAAGGGGAGAGTATACATAGGAGATGAGGATATAACAGATGTTCCACCCGAGAAGAGAAACCTTGGAATGGTTTTCCAGAGCTGGGCTTTATTTCCCCATCTAACAGTCTTTGAAAATATAGCTTTTGGGTTAAGATTACGCAAACTCCCCGAAGAAGAGATAAGGAAACGTGTTAAGTGGGCAGCTGAACTTCTTCAAATCTCTGAGTTACTAAACCGTTATCCCCACCAGTTATCGGGTGGTCAGCAGCAACGCGTAGCTGTAGCTAGAGCCATAGTATTGTACCCTCGAGCATTACTATTTGATGAGCCGTTAAGTAATTTGGATGCAAAGCTTAGAGAGCAGGTTAGATTTGAGCTTAGGAAACTACAGAAGGAACTCAAGATAACATCTGTCTATGTCACTCACGACCAAGCTGAGGCTTTTGCTATATGTGATAGAATAGCAATAATAAATAAGGGCAAAATACAGCAAATAGGAACACCCGAGGAGATATACAATAGACCGGAGACCGTGTTTGTTGCAGAATTTATCGGTATAACGAGGTTCATTAAAGGTAAAGTTGAAGACATTGTTGATGAGTCTAAAGGCATTGTACGTGTACTAGCTGAGGACGGCTTAGAACTATATTCATGGGCTAATCTAGACAAGGTGAAGAAGGGTTCAAAAGTAGTTGTTGCAGTACGTCCCGACTTCATAAGCCTTGCATCAAAGGAGTCGAAGGAAAGAAACGTGTTTAAAGCAAAAGTAGAGTTAGCGACATATGAAGGAGACGTCATGGACTATGAGATAAGGATAGGTCAGTGGAGACTTAGATTCAAAACACCACCCATGTATAAATTCCAGCC
The DNA here is from genome assembly GCA_027030065.1 of Desulfurococcales archaeon. Classification (GTDB taxonomy): domain Archaea; phylum Thermoproteota; class Thermoprotei_A; order Sulfolobales; family WANQ01; genus JALWGO01. The sequence goes on from JALVFK010000224.1 coordinate 3,795, forward strand.
TGGTCAAGAAATATATGTGAAGCTCCACGAAGACAAGCTAATAGCTATAAAGGAATAGGTGGTCTCGCGGAAATGAAGATAACCATACTAGGAGCTGGTGCAATAGCTTCTGCTCTATCAATACCATTAACTGATAGAGGACACGAGGTTAGACTCTGGTTTACAGAATATGATATGCCTATCTACGAGAAGGTTTCCCGCGGCGAACCTCATCCTAGAACTAAAATAGTACTACCTAGTACAATCAAGCTATATAAGCCCGAAGAACTGGAGAGAGCCCTTAAAGGAGCTGATGTAATAGTATTGGCTGTTAGTTCTCGTGGAGTACTACCTGTATCAAAGCGTGTAAGAGAGACAATAGGTATTCCCAATGAGCCTATCGTAGTTGTTGCTAAGGGATTAGAAGTTGTTGATGATAGGGTTAGAACGATGACTGAGATAGTGAGAGAGCACATGGGTAGCAGTAACATAGTATATGTTGGCGGGCCCTCGCTCGCAGTAGAACTCGCAAACAAGAGACCTACATATGTTGTATATGCTTCAGAGGAGATAGATTTAGCAGTGAAAATAGCATCAGAATTCCAAACGGATTACTATAAGATAACAGTAACCAACGATGTAATTGGCCTAGAGTTGTCGGCGGCCTTAAAGAACATATACGCTATGGCCTACGGTATTGTTGAAGGATACCTAGAAGCACATGGAATAGTAAACAAGAACTTAAAGGCAGCAGTACTGTCAAAGAGCATTGAGGAAATGGCGTTGATAGTAAGTCTTTGCGGCGGACAGAAGGAGACAGTTTATGGTCTTGGAGGGCTGGGAGACCTCTATGTGACGGCACTTGGTGGAAGGAATAGTATGTTTGGAAACCTATTGGGGAGAGGCTTGACTGTAGATGAGGCTCTAAAGGAAATGGAGATACGGGGCGTAGGAGTTGTTGAAGGCGTTAAGAATGCTGAGACAATAAAGAGATTCCTAACCGAGAAGAATATTCCCTTAGAGAAGACACGTATATTCAATGCCGTCTACGCCATCCTTTACGAAGACAAAGACATAGGCATTCTCTTTAACTCTATTTGAGAAGGTTATTTAGTTATATACCATAACTCTTATAATTGAATTATAGTCCCGGTTCTTTCTTAGGAAAACCTCCTCATATAAGTGTGTATTAGAAATGTCTCCTCTCAGATATAAGGGTATAATATTTGATATAGATGGTGTATTAAAGAGAGGAAGCACGCCAATACCAGGAGCAGCGGAGACCGTGAGGAAGCTAAGAGAGAAGGGTTTAAAGATAGTCTTCTTGTCGAATCTTTCAACTAAGTCGCGTAGACAATATGTTGATATTCTCAGAAATAAGATAGGAATCGAAGTATCACCAGAAGACCTAGTATTAGCTACGAGCGCTACAGCAGACTATGTAGCAAAAAACAGTAGTACAGGTAAGGTTTACTTTGTAGGTCATCAGGGATTGAGAGAAGAACTAGAAAGCCATGGATTGAAAATAGTTGATGATCCCGAAGAAGCAGAATTTGTTGTAGCTGGTTCTCCCTTCGATGAGAGGGGATATGTTACTGAGGAGAATAGGTGGAAGTTTACTGGCGCTATAAGAGCGATACTATTAGCTAAAGCTAAGTTCGTGGCAGTGAATCCAGATAAACTCTTCCCGGGCCCGGATGGTAAACCCATACCTGGTACTGGTACTTTTCTAGGAGCGATAACCGCAGCAACTGGTGTTGAACCAGTAATAGTTGGAAAACCCTCTGAAGAAATCTATCGGATAGCATTGGAGAAGATAGGAGCGGATCCCAGCGAGGTCATAATGGTTGGGGACCAATTGTACACGGATATTATTCCGGCAAAGAAGCTGGGTTTAACAACTGTGTTAGTATTGTCTGGTTTGACTAAGAAGGAGGATTTAGAGAAGTTGGATGCCGAGGCACGTGAAATGATAGATTATGTTTTTGAAGATGTGCGTGGGGTATTAAAACTAGTTGAATGAGCCTGATCTATATGGGTTTACGTGAATACGTAGAAGATTTAAGAAAAGCAATAAATATAGTTGAAAAACATGATCGAGTAGTCGTAGCACACCATAACGACGCAGACGGTCTATCCTCAGTTACAATAGTAATGGAGGCTTTAAGAAGGAAGGGAATAGAAGCAGTCAACATACCTTTAGAAAGAGTACATCCCCTTATAGTAAAGAGACTACTGGAGAAATATACAGACCTAATAATGTTTGTAGACCTTGGGGCGGGTGCGGCGCCAGAAATATCAAAGATAAACGCTGGAAAACACATAATAATAATCATAGATCATCACCACACACCAGGCGTTAACGATCCGAAAATCATGAACTTGTCAACCGAGCTCTACGGGATTAGTGGTGATAGAGAAATCTCAGCTTCTGGTGCAGCCTACATCTTTGCTATAACAATGGATTCAAGGAACCATGACTTAGCATATATGGGTGTTACGGGTGCAATAGGAGACAGCCATCACCGCTTCGGAAGACTAGAAAGCATTAATAGGCAAATCCTATTTGATGCAGTAGCGCAAAAACAAGTAGTTGTTGAAGAAGTCGATGGTAGAGAGAAATACTATCTAACAGTCTTCGGAGATAAAATAGACTTAGACAAATTCGCTAAGAGCCTAACTGTTCTAGGAGCAGTAGGATACCTAATGGGTGGGCCCGACATAGGAATAGAGACACTGCTAGAAGGACCAACAGAAAAGTATAAGAGAACTCTGGATAAGCTGAATGAGTTGAAGAGAGAGAAGTTTAATAAAGTAATAGAGAAGCTTAAAAAAGAAGGACTACATAGATCAAAATATCTACAATGGCTCCACGTCCATGACTTCTTTAATCCAATGGGAGTAAAAGTGATCGGAGAATTCTGTATGGAGATAAGAAATAACCAGGAGATAGTAGATCCAAACATGTATCTAGCTGGCTTCCAGGACATGCCTAGAGAAGTTCCAAAACTTGGAAGATTTGACTGGAATATAGTTAAGGTATCATTTAGATTGCCATCAAAACTAGAGGAAAAAGTATTGGCTGGCGAAATGCCTGGATACGACTATCTTGTACCTAGAGCAGCAAAACATGTTGGTGGAGACATAGACGCTTGTCACGGGTATGCTTGTGCTACAACATTTGAAAAGGGATTAGAAGAAGAATTTGCGAAATACTTTGACTACTACGTGGAGGAGTATATCAAACAATACAAGAAGAAAACAGTTCAGCTACCAACACACGCGTAATTTTATGTTTTTCCATTACTATTATTTTTTCAATCTTAAAGTCGTTGTATCGAGCAGTCTATATAGTCTATTTGTTGTTTGTCTTATTTAGTTGTTCTTCTATTGCTTCTAGTTCTCGGTATATGGTCTCTAACTCCTTGATAAGGTTTCCTACCTTCTCTTTGAGTGCTCGTACTTGTTGTATTAGTGTCATGTTGCCCGTTACGTTTGGTTTTACTGTTGTTTTGTTTAATAGCATGCCTATTATATCCATATATGTTACTTTTCCTCTAGGCTGTATACAGTCTGCTTCACCGGTCTTTGCGTTTACGAGACATACTGTTACTAGTCCTCTTCCATCGCTTGTTGTAACTGATACCTTCCAATATAATGTCTTGTTTATTATTGTAGGTATGGGTTCCTCGATGCTTAGCTGACTCCAATCATAGGTTGGGTAACGTTGCTTTACATATGCCTCTACCTTACTTACACCTATCATTGGTTCTGGTAGCTCGTAGGCGAGGATATGGGGCTCTATGTCGCTTGCATTTATGTAGAAAATGTATTTTGCACTATAGGTTTCACCTGGAGGCTCTGCTACGAAAACCCACCATAAGTTGCCTCTATCATCTAATACGAGGTATGGTTGGGGATTAGTGCCTATGTCTCTTATCTGGAAGGTGTTGCGATATATCAAGACGTTTCCTATACCGTATATCCACCTATAAGCTTCAATCCATTCTCGTGCAACTACCTCGGGTAGCAGTGGTACGCCTTTGAATAACGGGTTATTCCTTGCTTGATCAACTGTAAGCCATCTCATACTACCATTTTCATCTACGACAACATAGCCTGCTAGTGTCGGAAGACTATAATCTATACCCGTAACCCACGTTACAGCTGGAATGAGTATATAGACGTGCTTGTTCCATACAACTTCAATATTATCTTCGAGCAATAATCTTTTATCAAGGCCAGCTACTAGTTGTGCCTCACGATACAAGCCGTCAACATATCCTGGCATGATCTTGAAGTTATGTAGCCCCCACGTCATGTTACGATAGATTATCTTAACTTGTGGCGGATATATTCCAGCATTTACGAATACTACTCCTCTAGGACCCTTGGTTACCTCGTTCCAGAAACCCTCCGGTTCTATTATCCAGTTATATACCAAGCTACCATTAGCGAAGTAGACGTAGCTATCCCTAAAATACAATGTATGTGTTGGTATCTGCAACATACTAATAGCATTAGCGTAAGCAGTTCTCATTGGAATAAAACGATAGACGCCGAACACGCCTATGGGTTCATCGAGCTCCTCAACTCTTATATGATAAGGTGTTTTCTCCAACGATACTAGTCCGCCAACAATAAGTCCGAGAATAGATAATCCCAGTAAAACTCCACCAACACTTTTAATAAGCCCCGTCTTAAAGAATTCCTTTCTAGATAATATGCGGCATATTATTAGTAGTATAATAGATAACATTAAAATTATCCCAGAGAAACGAGTTATTAAAGGAGTAGAAACAAACCATTGAGCAACCAACGCAAGTATTCCTACAAAACCCCAACTAGCATAAGACACAATTATCAATACAAATATAAGTAAAATGATAGCTAGGTTCCTGCTAATTCTAATATTTCTTCTACGTTCTTCAACTCTAAGGTAAAACCTAGTCATAAAAGAAACTCCTCTCATCCATTAATGATATATCGTTCTCATTGCTGATAATACACTCATCTAGTAAAAAAGGGTTAATGATATCGCATATTACTTGTATAGAAATAATATATTTGTTACGAAATAAGTATACTTGATTAAGAAAGACGAGGAAGAATTTAAGGGTAAAAAGACTCATGAAATAAGTGTTAAGCTTATTTCCAGTCTAGGATTCGTTTCTCTCCCTCAATTTTCTTTATATTGGTTATGTCTTGTACTACTTCTAGTGTCCCAAGATATTCTCCATTCTTATCTCTAACCGGGTAATACGTTATGTATACAAGTCTACCACCCATGTTTATCCAGAACTCGGCTTTATCTCTACGTCCAGCTTTAAACTCCTCTATGATTCTTTCTACAACATGGACACTCTTTGGTGGATGGCATAGTGTTACTGGTCTCCCTAGAACCGTTCTAGTCCGCGGAAATATTCTGTTTGGAGTAGAGCTAAAGTATCTGAGTCTATCATGTTTGTCTACAAAGCTTATATCTACGGGCAAGGTTCTCAAGATAGCATCTAATTCTTCTTTAGAAAGGTAGCCTTCACTTAGTTCTAAGTCTCCTTCTCGTATCATCCCGTACTCGTCTCTCTCATCGCTGAGTAGGTTCCTAACCTCTTTTGGAAGCTTTTCTAATACCTCAGAGTCTCCGAGACCTCCTCTTAACATATATGGTAGTATGGGTTTTGCAGAAGGCTTCCATTCCCCGCCTGGTTTGACTGCATAGTAGCCTATGGAGTCTTCTTCTAATCTAATCGCCGCCCATTCTCCCCCAGACAATAGTAAGCGTAGTGTAGGATATAGTATGCGTGTTTCACGGAAAACCATGTTGACAGCTTCTCTAGCAAGCTCGTCTAGCTTAGAGGCAAGATTCTCTATAGAGTGTTTTACGCCTAAATTATTGAGTATTTTAAGTGAAGCCTTTATTAACCCATATAACTGGTCCTGACGAGTCCATAGAACTCTAGGTATAGCTGTTAACCCTTTTCTCTCGAGATAGGGGAATACAAGCATTTGTAGCCTCATGAAATGCTTCTTGACGCCGAGCATTTTTATGAGGAGCTTATGTACCTCACCTAACATTCTATCTCTATCATCTTGCTTCTGCTTCAATACGTTGGCGTATAGTGTTATTTTTTCCGCATCACTCAATAACTCCTGGCTCTCCTTCAATAGGGTGTTTAATGGGTGACCCGAAGGTATTTTTAATAATTCTTTATCCTCTATTATCTGGTCTTTAAACAAGTCTACGTGAGTGTTACATAGAAAGGCTATTTCTAAAGGCCTTATACCGTCAGCAACGAGCATTTGTTCTATAAAACCTATCTCCCAGGGAGTTATCTTTGATAAGATTCTACTAAGCTCTTGTTTAAGCTTTTCCGGGTCTTCGCCTTGGTGTAGTCTTTTTAATAGTTCTTTAACTGCTTTGTATTTTTCCACGAGTTCTTGCTTATTCTTCATGGTGTGAAACCGTTATGACTTATGTCATATCATATTTTGGTACAACAACTATATAAGGTTAACCTTTAACACAGTTAAACGTAACTGTATAAGATCAAAAACTATAGGGAAAATAATAATATTAAGATCACCTCATATGGGGCGCCCTTAAATACAGAGAAGACGTAGATACTAGTGCGTGAGAGCAATGTTTTCGCAGAAAATGCTCAATGCATTAAATAGACAACTGAACAGAGAACTATACTCAGCATACCTATACCTGGCCATGGCATCATACTTCGACAACCTAGGCCTCAAAGGATTCGCACACTGGATGAAAGTACAAGCTAAAGAAGAACTTGAACACGCAATGAAATTCTATGAATACATAAATGATCGAGGAGGAAAGGTAGTACTAGAAGACATAGAAGCACCACCCCAAGAATGGAACAGTATAACAGAAGTCTTTGAAAAAGCATTAGAACACGAGAAAAAAGTAACCAAGAGTATACATGACCTAGTAGAACTAGCAAGGCAGGAAAATGATATAGCAACACAAGTATTCTTAAATTGGTTCGTATCAGAACAAGTAGAAGAAGAGAAATCCTTCAGCGAAATACTACAATTACTAAAATATGCTGGAGAAAAACCACAGGTAATAATAGCATTAGATAGACAATTAGCGCAAAGAAAATAAACTATGCAGCGACGATAGTTTCTCTACATACTTATTTTTCCGGATCTTCTTATCTTTTACATAGTTTAAGTGCATAATCCAGCATAAAAGGGGCAACAATAAGAATTGATAAGAGCTCTGGTATAGCGGCACCTCTAGGAATATCGTAGACGAAGTGAAGATACCATATCGTGATAAACGAGATAACCGCTACCGCTGGAAACAAGATCTTCTTCCACCCTATACCATACATGATTACAATAGTCATCAATGAGGTGAAGAAGGCTACAGATACAATAAAGTGAACCCTACCATAAACCTCATCGAAAACAGCTATTAGATCCAATAAATAAGAAGAGACAAACAATAATATGCCGTATATCCTATCTCTTCGAACAGCACACACAAGAGAATATGTTGCGAGTATGAAGGCGCCAAGACTAAGCCCTAGATTAAACACTATTGCTACATTACTCTTTACTGCATGGCCTAAATCGCTAAGAGCGTTATCTACGAGATTAAACCATCCAGAAATCCAAGCAGCAATACCAATAAATAGTAATGGAACGATAAGTCCTGTACAAAGTAGACATGCACACTTCAAACAAGAATATAATCTATATGTCACGCCTTTACATCCTCAAGATAGCATAGAAAGACAGTGAGAAACTCTAAAAAACGTTTTACGCTCTACATAGATTTCCTTCTCCTTTACCCCGTATTAACCTGGTGGTGGCGGTGGTGGTTGTGGCGGTGGTGGATAAGGATAGTACTGTGGTGTGGGTCTCTTTCTCCTCTTAGCGAGTGCCAATGCTATGCCAGCTATTACAGCGATTACTATTCCTATTATAACATATATTATCCAGTTAGATGGACCTAGAGGTGCTACTGTCCCCGTTGGCTGCGTATTCTGGGTGTTTTGATTGTTTTGTACTCCACTAGCCGGTCCAGTTGACGGTGAGGATTGTGTTGTTGATTGCGGTGTACTTGTCTTTGTTGTACTAGACTGTGTAGTAGACGATGTCTGTGTTGGCATCTGTCCTTCCCATGGCTTTACTCCTATCTTCTCCTTCAACTCGTTTATATTAGTGTCTACTAAATGGGCTCTTAGATAGCCTACGGGGCTGCTTTCAGAATATATCTCGAAGGCATAGAGCACGTGGGAATCTTCATCGTAGTATAGTTTTGCTCTAGCACCAGTTCCATTAATGCTTAGTACAGTCTCATTATATGTTAGTGGGAAGGGTAGAGAGCTAAACTCGTTCCTTACCTCATCTTCAGTCATATTCTTTAGTTCTCTAATCTTGAGATCTAGAACCTCGCCAGTATACGTGTCTAAATAATATCTCACACGTGCTATTAGATCAACTTTCTGTGTCGGATCTTCTAATTTTACATCTATGTCATAGGTCACCCATTTACCGCTAGAACTAGTGCTTGTAGTTGTTGCGGTTATCTCACTAGTGCTTTGCTCATAATTTGTATTAGTGAGAACTAAGACATAATAATATTTATTCTCGTCAACCGAACGTATCTCAGCACGTTCAAGTAGGCCTGTGTTAGTATTGTACTCGGCATTTACTGTGATATTGAACTCTGTATACGATACATCTCCACTTGGCGGTATTTGTGCTGGATCCATTGTAACTTTTAAGAAGGCGAAAATAATGTCTACCGAAACATTAAGCCAGTACTCTATTGTTGGTTGATCCATGTCTTCGAAACCAGATATAACTTTAAAATCTTTAACTTTTACCTCTGGAAAATCTGGATCACTCAAGTTAACATAAATATGTGCTACAAGATGGTCTGTATTATCAATAGAGTATACATGGAGATCATATGTAGCCCAGTACTCTTCGCCGATTGCTAAAAGCGGTAGTGACATCGAGAAAACCACTATAACGGCAACTAGCAACCCTATGGTTCTCAAATATTTTTCTCTACTAAACCTATATTCCAAGACATAGCGCACCTATAGTGTTATATAAAATATCACTGAACTCTATATATAAATTTTAGTGAGAAAAAAGAGCAATATAATATATAGTTGATAATAGCATTCAATATACAGTATCCTATCATGAATTATACAATATTCTAACTTAATGAAACTAATGAGATAATAATCAATGTCTCTGTGCTTTAAAAGAAGTTAATGGAAAAATTAATCAAAGACCATAATTGCATCAAAATAATATATCTTATGAGCGCGTCCACGTTTAAAGCATTATAATTATTCAACTACATTATTGGTTATTTCTTGGTTATTAGTTTTTAACGGACAATAATATATATGATCAAAATTTATTAATGTGCACCTTAACTAGAATAATAGTGCACTAATATAAGATGTGAAAAACAGTTTTGTATTATTAAGTATAGTAACAGCAATAGTCATTGCAGCCCTATTACTTAGTTTAAAGCTTGGAGGGATACAAAATATAGCAATACATAAAGAGAATGCGTCTAGTAGAATCTTGGTTACCAATGTAATGGGTTGAAGCATATCCTCCTTTATCCGGTTGAAAATCATTGTTATGTATGACGAGGCAGCGGGCTCGTAGAACTTATGGGCACTAGTGATAAGGTTGTAGTTATGAGGATCACGTTGACTATATATTCTAGTTAAAGACAATGTAATGACTTTGAGCATCCCTCATGGTGTTGAGACCTATTCGTGGAACACCATTAGAAAACCACCCTATGGGCTCAGTCTTTGAAACACTAAAACTTAGAGCTCCTGTTAGACTAGTGTTAAAAAACATAGACCTATCATTTGGGGAATAGCTAACGATATTAGACCACTGCCACTGAGAATTATGGCGGGAGACAATAGAAAAGTACACCTAAGTGTTATGGTTACTAAGAGAAAATGGAACAAACAAATACTATCTCTATCAGAACAACGCTTAGAAAACATAGGGAGCCTATGGTTCTACAATGCATTACCATTGCTCACTAGAATGCTACGTGAACTAGGTATGGAGCCAGAAGTAAAAGTATAACATTATCAACGCTTTATGAAAGGACTCTGCTCACATAAGGGTTATGGATAAATATCTTTAGTTTACCGTAGGGTTCTGTGCCATAGGAGAGCTATATTATTGTTTTTTGTCGTTTAAATTAGATTGTAAATCTTAACCTAGGTTTACAGATATTCTTAGGTTCTTGGTTAACTTTTAATTGTATTCTTTGTTTGCTAATAGTGTCTTAACTTGGTAATATTTTATAATCTATACTTCTTTCTAGCAGTAATTCTTGGGGTAAAAGAACGTGCCTAACGTGGAGTATGTGCGTGTCTGGAAATATTATGGTGGAAAACCCGTCGTTAAGGGAGTGAGCTTGAAGGTTAAGGGGGGAGAGGTTAGAGTCCTCCTAGGTCCAAATGGTTCGGGGAAATCAACCTTATTTAAAATGAGTGTAGGTGTTGTGAAGCCCGAGCAAGGTATGGTTAAGATTGATGGAGTCAATGTTGTTGAGGATCCCATAACGGCTAGGAGGATCGTTGGATACATGCCCGAGGATCCTCTTGTATATGAGTCTCTCGAAGTCGTAGAGTATATAGAGTTTATTCTCTCTGTCTACGGGGTTACGCCAAGTAGAGAAAAATTCACTACAGTAATTAAAGCGTTAGGGCTTGAGGAACATGTTGGTAAACTCATTGGCGAGTTAAGCCATGGTAATAAGAGAAAGGTAATGCTAGCTACAATAATGCTTAGGGATCCACAAGTATTAGTGCTTGACGAAGCATTCTCAGGCCTTGACATTGGGAGTGCAAGAGCTGTTAAAGCATGGGTAAAGAGTAAAGCGGAGTCTGGGGCTGCGGTGTTGATTTCCACTCATATACTCCCGATAGCTGAGGCAATAGCAGATAAAGTGACGATAATTTATGATGGTAGAGTTGTTGCTGAAGGAACACCCGAAGAGTTGAGGGGTCTCGAAGGCGGGAGGGAACTAGAAGAAGTATACCTTAAGCTAACAGGGTATTCAAGCGAAATAGAGGAATTAGTCCGTGCTCTAACAATGTGATAAGGAGTAGAATCTTGTTTGATTCACTAACACTAAAAGTTGCAAAGAACCTGGCTAGGGAAGTTGCTTATCGAGGGTTTAAAGGGACTACTCCATCAGCGCTCACTCCTGCAGCAAAACCTTCTAGTAAGGGAAAGGTAAATGTATCAGTAGTAAAGTCAAACGCCTTGGGAGCGATATTTTACTCTATAATATCCTCCTCGATTAGTATCTCCTTACTCATGGCGGGTCAGATTGGGTCGTCTGTTACAAATACTTTCTCGATCTCATTGACAATACTCGTAGGTTTTGCTTTTGCTCTCTCTCTAATGCAAGTAGCACCCTTTACTTCCACCTTTATTAGAGAGGGCCTGGTTGACCTCTTACGTCTTTTACCTCTAACTAATTCTCAAATACTTAGAGTGTATTTAGTAGCTCTAACCCTGTATTGGGGTGGTCTATCACTAATATTCATTTTTGTACCTTTCTTCATGGTTTCAGCCTATGTAGTGATGGAGGGCACACTGCCGGGAACATACTTATTGTTAGGACTCTTTGCAATGACTTCTCTTTTTATCTTTAGTTACTCTCTAGGAATGGCCTTGGGTTCTTACTCCTATGCTGTGAGGAGAAGAGCTTCACTAAGACTCATGTCAACTATTGCATGGCTACTCAGTTTTATGATGATGTTTCTTTTCTATAGGATCTCGTCCATAATAGTTGAAGTAGCGAAAAATCTAGAACCAGTACTACTTACTTGGGGCGCATTTATACCCTTTGTGGGACCTCTCTTTAGTATAACTAATCCTATACTAATGTTAAGCTCTATAACTGGGAACGTCTTGTTAGTCGTAGTTGCCTATATGCTTGCTAGGGTTAGGATATCCAAAGTGTTCTTTGGCGGTGCCGAATACTCGATGATCGCTAGAGTAGAGTTCATGAAGAGAATTAAGGTTAGTGAGACCAAATTAAGAGTTAAGGGTTTAATTAACGCACTAGTTTGTAAGGATCTTAAACTATTGTCGAGAGAATCTAGAAGATTGGCTAGCATGTTATTTCTGGTCCTACTTCCTATAATAATGTTTGTATCCTTGGGCTTCAATTCCCATACAACTAAGCACTCAGCCTACTTAATCTTTATTACATCCTCAATTCTAGGTGCATTCTCTGGTCTTGCTAGCGAATACGTTTTCTATGCTGAGGGTGCTGGTGCCCTAGTCCTTTATTATCTCCCTCTTAGGAAACGTGACATAGCTCTAGCTAAGGCTCTGGCTTGCTCGCTAATAACTATACCGATATCAGTTGCAATTATATTCGGGTTGACCATCTATTTTACTGGCGATATAGTGTTGGCGGTAATTAGCGTAATGATAACGATTATGCTTAACCTGGGGTTTTCCTTTATAAGCTCAACTATAACGATATCCATGCTACCGAAAAATCCCTCTGAGTGGAGCGAGTATTCCTTTAAGGCGAGCATGGGTACTAGGTTTGTTAGAAGTATAGTTAAATTAGCCGTCCTTGGCATTGGAATAGGTATATTATTAATGATCCTATTATTTGCTTCATTAATAGGGATATCTCCGGAAACGATAAAACTGTTCACAATAGCTTATGCAGCTATCTTCATACTTGTTAGCATAGTGTTCTTGTATGTCGTTGCAGGCTCTAAACCTCTATGAGCATGCTAAGTTAAGATCAATTAAGTGTTCATTAGAAAGATATGTCTTATTTGTTCATTAATTACTAACTCAGCATCTTTTATTTCAAAAAATAAATCAAACATAAAGATACACCATTAACATACTAGACAAGCGTAAAGAATACTCAAAACATTAGTGACCCTTGTAACCCACCTTTCACGTGATATTCTGTTGCATATTAAACCATTAATAGCTTCAATATAGGTTTCTCGCCGCTTATCCGAATTATGATATTTTGACTACAGGGCAGGCTTGGCCTCAAAAGAATTCTATAAGGCTAGTTGTTCGAGCACAAAATCCGATCTAAGACATTATACTATTTTACATTATAATCGGACTTATATGTAGTCTATCCACTGTGCTTAATCCCTTTTACGTATTCTACCGTTATTGTATACGGATCATAATCTAGCCATTTAGGCTTAGTTGCATCTATATGGGGCTCGATCTCGCTTCGTTCGTGATATTCGTTCCAGCTATAAATAGCTACTATGTGAACTTTATCCTTATTCTTGAGAATCCATTCCCACTGCCTAATATATGCTTTAAGAGTGTAGTCTGGATCCAAGGTTCTCGTCCAACACAAGTTTCTTACTCCGGCTTTACACATACGCGTATCATCGAATCTGGGTGTGATTGCCACATATCCGTCTTTTCTTATACGGAGTTCTATATTCTTATCACCACTAGTCCATGGAGCAAGATAATCTGGCCATAGATCCCAGTCAACGTGTACACCAATAAAGCTCAGTAGGTTGAGGTAATCCACTCGAGTACCGACAACACGTATAGTGAATCTATCATCGTTTGGCCTATATGTTAGTCCTACAGGTGAAAACGATAGGATTAAGGGCTTTCCATTCAAGTGGAAATAAACGTCGTTGTATGGTAATATGTAGTTCTTATACAAGTAATCTAGAGCTTCATCCCAGAACTTCCTACCATAGACTTTCGAAATATTCAGCAAACTATAAGGCTTATAAGGCTCAACCATTATGGCGGCTTTTAAACCATATTTACCGATTAAACTGAATACCTTGCGTACAACCTTATCCTCAAAAGAACCTGGACCCCACCATGAAACAAATAATACGTCTATACCTGCATTTCGAATAAGTTTTAACTGCCACTCAATTGCAGAGTCATCAAGACTAGAATAATATCCTATTAAAGGCTTATCGATAACAATAGTTAGACCGCTATCATTCCAGTGCCCACCACCTAAACTACCACCATACCATACATAGTAGAACACAGCTATAGTTATGTTATGGTGCCAATACTTGGTACTGTTTACGGTATACGTACTTGTGTTTCCAGGTAAATTATAGAGAGATATCACCACGGACACTATCCCAGCTATAATTATAACCGCAACTGTAACTGTATAAGGTAGAAGCTTTCTCAATAAGGCTTTACACCAGAACATAAATCAGCCATATACATCCTCACATTACTCACAATATAACTTATTGTTACCGTAAAGTCAAGACAACATATAAAGAACCTAGGCACGTTCCAAGTATTGTTTTAAGGGTAGCATATCTACAATTTTATCGATACCCTAGGTACTACATGATCCTTAATTGTTAAGATTTGTTTCTTTCCTAATTCTTGTGGTATTGGCTCAATAATGGTCCTTAAGGCAACATTTATCTTTTGGTTACTCATCCCATGCATTAAGTACTTATGCAACATTCATTATTTATTTACTAATTAAAAATGCAAGATAAAGCTACCTACTCTACTTTAGTAGTAGGGTCGTGGGGATTTGAACCCCGAACCACGGGGCCCAATAATATAGTAGGAAACTATACTGTTATAATATAGTTGGGATAGCAAGGAAGTATAGCTGAACTCAGACTTGAATTCCAAGCAATCATTATTTTAAGGAAGCATATTTTATTCCTTGTATTCGAAGCTTATAATACTTAGATAATGTTTCAAACTATTGGTTACGTTGGTTTAAGCTTTCTTAGTATAAACTCTCTTACCTTCTTGGCTATTTCTATTGTCTCCTTAGCTTCTTCTTCATCGACTACGATTAATGGGGGATATCTTATGCCTATGTAGTAGTCTTCAAGACTATCGGCTTTAATTGCAAGGAGATATTCGAAGTCTTTATCACACCTTAGGGCTTCTTTGATAAGCTTTGTTATAGAGTGTGTGAAAGGATATTTGTTTATCTTGTGTAGAAGGAATGCCTTAATGTACTTTTCAACAGCTTGCTGAGTAAAGAAAGCTACATAGCGGTACTTACCTAACTCATATAGTTTCTCTGCTGTATCTAGATCATCTTCCGCAGCATCAAGTAATTCTTTTAGATCTTTTCTCATAAAACTATACCCTCAGACAATGCGTAATAGTATATGTATCCCGTGTAATCCTTGTATTTTTCTACAGTATCTTTTTCAGTAATAATAATCTCTGGTATAATACCCATATCAACTAAGGCTCTTCTAACCTCTAGTAAGAACTCCTTGATAACCTTCTTATCATATCTTGACCTAATTATGATTAGGAAATCCCAGTCAGAATCCTTTCTAAAGTCCCCTCTAGCTCTACTACCAAATAGAATTATCTTATCGATATCTATGCCATATTTCTTAGCAGTATCCTCAATAATCCTCTTTACCCTACTCAAAACCATAGATCTAGCAAGCATCCCTACTCCATAATATTTATCAGGAAGACCACTAAAATAACGTTATTTTACAGATTACAATGCATAGGCGTATTAAATGATTTCCGGCATACTATCCACTAGGCTCCCAGCAATATGCTAAATACTATTTGGCAGTCATATGGCTGGTATGCTGAATTAGTATTAGTACAAGTGGTATTCAACCATTCTTATCAAGATAACTATTGGCTAAAAACCTAATACATCCACGATACGGTATCTATGTGAGCTTCTTGCCAAGATCATGTCGTATTTATAACGCTCTTATAACTTGAGTAGCTATATCTTGTAATCGTTAGGTAGTGCCCTCAGGTAGATGAAGTACTCTCAAACATGGAATATGTTAGTGTAGTGTTGATAGTGCTAAGTTTTACCTTAGCTTGGAATATGTTATTTTGATGGGGGTATATAACCTAAGCATGGATACGACTATTTAGAACACTACGCGGATATGTTCGGACAATTCAGGGTATTGCAGGTATGTATGTCTAAGCGAGAAGGTGGCTAATGTTATTAGGGCTTATTGTCACCATTTAGTTCCTTTAAGATTTCTTATTTACTTGTCGCTCTCACTAGTATGGTCTTTACGTTAAGATTTCTCGCATGAATAGCCATAGGCTCATCATCTGTTAGTAATAGGGCTTTAACCTTCAACGCTAATGCTATGAAGTAGGTGTCGAATCTTGATGGAGCCTCCAACAATGCTATCTCCACCGCCTTGTTAAATATTAAATCTTCACTAACTATAATGAAGGTTTTCTCAATGGTATCCAATATATTATTCACGGTATCTCGACTCAAACTATTCCTTCTTAGTACTGTAGCTACCTCAACGAGTCCAGCTCTGGGAAAAATATACAAAGTGCCTCTTTTTCTTAAGCAGTCTCATGATAGTCCTACACTTCTTATGAGTAGACAATTCTCTATCATAAATATTACGTGGCAAGTGTTTAGCTGGTTTCAATAAGCTCTTTACAATGACCGTTGTATCTAAGACTACACTAGCTGTTCCTTCTTGCACGTCCACGTACCTCATCCATAACCTTATCTACATCTTCCTTAGCCTCCAATTCAAGTCTCTCAACAAGATCGTAGAAATCCTCCCCAGCGAGGATATCTATCTTCACTTTCTCTCCCTCCTTCAACCCAACTTTCTCTAATGGCCTAAACACGCCTCTCTCGTATACTGCCTACACAACCCTCGACATAAGCATATACCCCATATAATAGTATGTTACAATGCTTTAATAAATAACTTAGCCATAGCTGCATTCACTAATACTAATTAAATGAGATGCTAATGCTATAGATGGTAGAGTTATAAAGCAAGGAAGTTAATACACATGAATTATTAGCTCGCAAGAGATATAGTGTCCCTAAAAGTAATTAGATCTTTACTCTTTGACAATAAGGCTCGAAGTAGAAGAGATTGAAACTCTACGCAACGTATTAGTAGAAAATTACTAGTAAATAATCAAAATGAGATAGCTTAATATCAATTAGGATCACTAAAATGATGCAAAGTAATTTACCAGTCTTTGTTCTACTCAATTTATGTTGTGGAATCTCGTTAAATCTTCTTAGTTATGTGATAATACTCTATAGAGAATATTATTTGGAATACTGTTATTGTTATCCATATGGCTATGACTATGGTTAGGGGTATGGGGTGGAAAAGGTGTTCTATCCAGTTAAGCCACTCTCTGGAATACTCTACCATCGGTAACCATATTGCGGATGACCATAGGATAACTAGTATCGGTATCCACCCCCTAGAAGCTATACCATTAACAGCATCTCTATACTTAACATAGCTAAGAACCGTGAGATCCATGGAGAGGGTTGTGACTAGGCTAGCCACAAGCGCATCGATATGCCTCCAGACCAGAGTAGAGATAGTGCATGTAATGAGAGTAGCTACGGATAGTATTAACGGAGTAGAATAGCTAGCTATCCTAGTCCTTCTCAATAGCATGTAGATAAAGAGCTTGAAAACCATAGCATCAGCAATGATCAGCAGTGGGTTATAGCTAGGAGAAAATTCAGGAGGCAATAACCCATATAGATGTATACCTTGTACAGCAATTGATATAGGTCCTATAGGTGTAAAGAAAGCTAGCAAGATAAATGGATATGCAATAAACTTACCAACAATCCCTCCAAGAATAGCTAAGGGAACTATGAGAAACGCGTAGAACAAAGCCAGGTAGTGAACCCGAAAAAAGAATCTTAGAGATCTGTATACGATATTCTTATTCATTGTGTTATTTACCTAAGTTTATTTGTAAACCAGTCCCTGAGCTTATACCACGCAGGCTTCTTACTAAAGTCTTCTCTAAGTACACCCCAACCACTATATCCGAGCTCCTCTGATCCTGGTTCATCCCATAGCATATACCATGATAGAAACGCTATGTAATTACTTTGTGCTCTTTGCATAATATCATTGAATGCCATATCAACATAGGATGCTTGATCCTCCTCAGTGTGACCCCAACCACTTGACGGAAATCCTGTTTCCATTATTGCTGGTATCTTATTGTACTCTTGTGCTATCTGGATCAATGAATCCAATGGCAACCAATCGTACCACGTCCATGTTCCTGGATAGTGGTCTATCGCTATAATGTCTATAACATTTCCAGAAGAATCCAGCCAGCTCTTCAAGGCTTCCACCCAACCTAACCAATCAGCGAATACGTTCACGATTTTGTAGCGTAGTCCTGGATCTCCATCGATTACTCCTCTACCTAGAGCTTCTATATATGCGGCATCGTATTCGCTAGGCATTAAATCTATGAAGTGATTTAACTCGTTGCCAAGCTGATAGTAAGCTACTCGATACCATAGGTATTCAGCAACCTTCTTCGCGTATAGATACGCTTTCTCCAAAACAGTCTCCATAATTTCATCGCAATCATTAAGAGTGCTAGAAATCTGTGAAGTAACTCTACTCACCAACATCTTAAGCTCTCTATATTTCTGAGGCAAAGATATTACAAGGATTCTATCCTCCTTTAGGTACACTAGACTTATCTTTATGGGTAGTCTAGGACATTCCTTAACTATCTTGATCACCTCATCTCTTGTTAGATACCCTTTTGCTGATGCATAGTAGTAAGCTGGACAAACCCTCTTTACGTATTCAATGAGCTTTAACTCTGCTATAGGATTGAAATGCTTTTTAGATCTAGCCATAGCGTCCTTGATTAGTTTAGATAGACTTAACTTAATTGTATTATCTATGAGGGTAGCTCTATTGATTTCTTTTGATGCAGGCATAGGCTCAGCTTGGCATAGGTAATAGCTGTATATCAAGTCTTCAACCCAATCAGGATACCCAGTTCCAAGAATTACTATGGGCCTTATACCTTTGTCTAGCATATAATCTATGATCTTTCCGTAGTACTCTAATGCTGTTTCATTGTATTGTCCGGGCTCGGGCTCGATTTCATTCCACCATATATCGAATCTTATATACTTAGCTCCAAGCTCTGTGGCATAGTCTATGAGTTTTCTAGCTAGTTCCTCAGATACCTTCCTACTATCAAAGTGAATACATACAACTGGTTGTGGTGGCGGAACTGATGCGCGTACTGAATGTCCTATGAATGCATCTGCTAAAGGTATGATGAGAAGTACAATTGTTAATATCGTAAATAACATAATTCGGTGACGAGACATAATCTCCACACCTAGAGCAAGTACGTATTAACTTTTGTAAAGAAATAAGAATTTTGACGAATCGAGTCCCTCCTTGAACTCCTCTAAATCATGCTTGGTTACGGTATACCTAGTTATTTCAGCGAAGATCTCGGTTGCCAACCTGTTCTTAACAAACTCAACTAGGATGGGCTTTAGCGTAGGGTCTGAGATAGCCGATACGAGGATCTTGACAAACGTGTTCGGATCGACCCTAACAGTTGTAACACCATCAACAAGCTCAGCATACTCCTCAGGCGTAAGTAGCTCTAGCATACGCTTTAGGAGACCGTCTGTAACCCTCCTCTTCCTATTCTTAATCTTGTTCGCTTGATACGGCTTTATACCTAGGTCACGTGAGCTTACTCCCTTCTTTTCCCATAGATAGTCGAAAATACGGTAACGAACATCATCTGGTATGCTAGATAAATCTATGAATCTAGTGTCAACCATTGATAATCACCTCCTGATAGTCATTGTAGAAAATCGTTCTGTCATATGCCAGTCTGAAAATGGTGATATGCCAAGTAGTCAGCACCAATTAAAAGTATGGAGAACCAAGTCTACTGGTTATTGGTGGGGCCGCGGGGATTTGAACCCCGGACCACGGGGGCCCAAGCCCCGCATCCTGCCAAGCTAGACTACGGCCCCTTTCTTCTTTGTCGTGTTTTCTGGGTTGGCTTGGTTTTTAGGGGTTTTGGTGGTAGCCGGGCGGGGATTCGAACCCCGGTCACGGGGGTTCTCCCCTCCGACCTTTGGTGGCGGTCGGGTGGGCCAGAGCCCCGCATCCTTGACCGCTAGACGACCCGGCTGCTTGTGTGTCTGTTAGATTATCTATTTGGTTGGGTTTATATGGGTTTGTATCTGGTGTTTGTTTGCTTGTTCTAGGATTTCATATAAGCTTATATACTTGTTTCGCGGAAACATTTTTTAGCTGGGAATTTAAGCGTGTCGGTCTAATATATGTGTTGTTTTGGGGTGTATTCTATTATGTCTTATGAGGAGAGAGGAATAGTTTCAGACGAGTGTCCGCCGGATAAGATAGTGTTTGACCCGGAGAGAGGCGAATATATTTGTACTGAGACTGGTGAGGTCATAGAGGCTCGTGTTATAGATCAAGGGCCGGAGTGGAGAGCCTTTACTCCAGAGGAGAAGGAGAGGCGTAGCCGTGTTGGAGGCCCGTTAACCCCCACGGTCCACGATAAGGGCTTGTCTACTGTTATTGACTGGCGTGACCGTGATGCTAGTGGTA
>JALVFK010000225.1 GCA_027030065.1 Desulfurococcales archaeon
GGTATATTGAATCAGGAACTGGTATGACGCAAACCCTCATGATCGCAAATGAGAAGAATGCATATACTTTAAGTGATATAGGAACGTATACGAAGCTCAAGCTTGACGGTGACCTCCCATACTTGGAAGTTATGGTTGATAATGGGACATATCTCTTGAACATATATAGTGTCTACATAGTGAACCCCGACAAGTACAGTAATGTTAACTATGAGTATGCTAAAATGTTCCGCGACTTCGTCTTATCTAGTGAAGGTCAGAAAATAATAGCATCCTATGGCGTGGATAAATATGGTAAACCGTTATTCTACCCTGCACAAGGTAAGGAAGACTGGCTCCGCAAGCAATGGGAAAAACTAGTGGCATTGGGTTAAAAGATGTTTGTTGATAGCGAGGTAGTTGAGATAATTATAAGATCCATAACCATATCTGGGACAGCAACATTCCTTGCATCACTTTGGAGCATACCATTATCCTTTCTCCTGGTAAGCAGGTATTCAAAAATCACCAATCTGATAATGGGGTTCTTCAATGCCTTAGTTGGAGTGCCTACAGTTGTAGTAGGATTATTTCTCTACATGATACTTAGTCGTAGCGGTCCACTAGGTTTTCTGGGAATGCTATATACTCCTCAAGCAATAATGCTCGGCGAAGCCATACTAATAACACCCTTGCTAGTAAGTCTACTCTACGAATCATTCCATAGGACTCGGGAGAAATACTGGGAGCTAGCCCTAACACTAGGCGCATCGGATAGACAAGCCCTTAAACTATTTCTACTGCAATCATTGCCAGAAATACTAGTAGTATTATTGCTTGGCTTCTCAAGAGCTATAGGTGAGCTAGGAGTCGCATTACTAGTAGGCGGAAACATAAAAGGATATACGAGGGTCATGACCACGGCTATATCATTAGAAGTCGTGAAGGGGGAATTCGAGAAAGCCCTACTACTTGGAGGATTCCTCATAACAACAGTGTTAGGAATATCAACAAGCATAAGATTCCTAAAGGGGAGAATAGAGTAATGAACATAAAACTAGTAGACGTATGGTACAAGTATCCTCCCAGCAAGATAGCATTAAGAAGGGTTTC
Source organism: Desulfurococcales archaeon (assembly GCA_027030065.1). Lineage (GTDB taxonomy): Archaea > Thermoproteota > Thermoprotei_A > Sulfolobales > WANQ01 > JALWGO01. Next base: position 1,093 of record JALVFK010000225.1, read on the forward strand.
ACTCGAAATAACTGAGAAGAAGACAATAATCGTAGGACCAAATGCTAGTGGGAAAACAACTCTTTTGAAAATACTATCTCTTATGTATAAGCCATGGAAGGGTGCTATCCTAGTCGGCTCCAAGAGCTACTGGGAACTCGATGAGAAGGAACAATTAGCAATACGTAGAAGACTAATCTATGTCCATGAGAAGCCAGTATTTATACGCGGGACAGTGCTCGATAATATATTACTAGGCTTCAAGATACGTAAGATAAACCTCAATAAACATGAAATAATTGATAAAGCACTCCATCTCCTCGAAATATTCGGCTTAGAAAAAACAGCCAACATTAAACCCAGGAATCTATCAACGGGGCAATTGCAGCTAATATCAATAATAAGAGCACTTGTGCTAGAGCCAGACGTACTATTGTTAGATGAGCCAACAGCAAACCTAGACATTGAGAAGAGAAAAATACTGTTACGGTATCTCGAAGAATATGTTAAGAAGAATAGTGGTAGGAAGATAGTAATAGCAACACATGACTTACTCATACCCTTATTGCTAGAAGACTCTTACGTAGTAGTTCTAAATGATGGTAGAATAGCTAGTAGAGGATATGTAGACGAAATACTAGGCTACGAGTATGAGAAACTATTTAATGTTTTAAAGAAAAAAGGTACTTGAATGAGGCTCCAATACTTACTGATGGACGAGATCGTCGTGGTGTACGGGTAATGGAGGTTCAGAAGAGACACATAGCTCTCATAATAATAGGTATAATAGCCGTAGTCTCTGTATTACTCTTGTATATGTATACTTTGCAGAGACAAGCACCAGACCTATTATCTTTAAATCCCAAGATCCCGATGAACATAGCGTTGAGAAGTCCTGCTATCAACTATGGAAAAGAAATACCAGTGAGATATACATGTGACGGTATAGATGTATCACCACCACTAAACTGGACCATACTTGAAGAAAACCCAAACATAAAGAGCCTTCTCATCGTAATGTTTGATCCAGATGCTCCACACGGCACCTTTATCCACTGGCTAATATACAATATACCAGTAAACATTAAAGGACTACCTGAAAACATCCCACCACTAAAAGTAATTACACAGGGAGTACAAGCACGCAACGACTTCGGGAAAATAGGATATGCTGGACCCTGCCCTCCACCAGGAACCGTACATAGATACTATATAAGAATATATGCTTTAGACGCTATGCTAAGTATAACAAGCGATGACCCAAGAATAGTACTGGAAAAAGCAAGCAAACACGTAATAATATACGGGGAACTCATGGGAACATATAAAAGAAAACAATAAACAATCCTATTTACTTAACCTCTCCTTTAACCGTTCATAAGCCTCATACCTAGCACGCTGATAAGCCCTAAACTTATCATCACCAACAAGCAAGCGATAATCACTAGGGCTCAGTTTAAGAGTAACAAGCAAATCCTCAACACCACTAGGCTCTCCAAAACTAGCTCTAACACGCTCCTCAACACTAACAAAACCCAAACTAGCCAATCGTTCAACAGCCTCCCTTACATCACTAACTTTAACTTCTGGCTCTACACCCAAGGTACGATTCATGCCGATAATCTCAGAATAAATCTCAGCCAGCCAAAGCCTACGATAAATACCCAAAACCCTCAAAACATCACCCATAACACGTTTAACACCCTCATTAGAAGATAATAACTCAGCTACACTAACCACATTCAAACACCCAGCACTAGCTCTAACACACACATAGACAGTTAACATAATAAAACAACATGAAGTATGATTAATCAATGATCTTAAGAGACATTAGTATATGTGGAGCCGCCGGCGGGATTCGAACCCGCGGCCACCGGCTTACAAGGCC
>JALVFK010000226.1 GCA_027030065.1 Desulfurococcales archaeon
AGGAAAGTAACCTTCAACGAACTAGAAGCAATATACGGTGAACTAGAGCCAGCCAAGATCATGGCCGCGTTAACCCAAGTAGCAGACGTAACCTACCTAACACACCGAGACCTAGGAGGCTATGAGATGCTTTTAATACCAGTTGGAGCAGACCAAGACCCCCACCTAAGACTCGCAAGAGACATAGTAGACCGTTACTCACGCGAACTAGGACTAAAACCTCCAGCATCAACTTATCACCGCTTCATGACCGGGCTTGATGGAGGAAAAATGAGTAGTAGTAGACCAGACTCAGCAATATTCTTAACAGACAGTATAGGGGAAGCGAGGAGAAAAGTCTTTAGAGCATTAACTGGTGGAAGAGCAACCATAGAAGAACAGAGAAAACTCGGTGGAATACCCGAGCAGTGTACAGTCTTCGAACTCTACGCCTACCATCTAATAGAAGACGACCGTGAACTAGAAAAAATATACAATGACTGTAAGAGTGGAAGACTACTTTGCGGTGAATGCAAGAGGAGAGCTGCAAAACTATTAGAGGAATTCCTAAGAGAACATCAGAAACGATTAGAGAAGGCTAGAGAAAAAGCTAGAGAAATAGCTGAAAAAATAGCACCAGAATTCTAAGACGAGGGATACTGGTTAAGAAAACTATTTTTCCCAGACAGTATATGTAACCCATCATTCCACGTTCATACGGGTCTATACCTTAATAATCCCTCATACTCTATACTTTTCACCACGTATAAAAAATACTGTATTAGAGGCGCAGGAATTGGCTAACCGTAAAATGCTAGTAATAGGCTTAGACGCCGCCCCACCAAAACTACTCTACGAGAAGTTTAAAGATGAACTAGAAGTCCTTGGACCCTTAGTGGATGAGAGTGCGAGATATCTTATGAGGACTTCTCATCCCCCAATAACTATACCCGCATGGATGAGCATGGTTACTGGTAAGACTCCGGGAGAACTAGGACTCTACGGGTTCCGTCACCGCAAGCCTGGAAGCTACCTGGACTTCTATATAGCTAACTATCGGTTCATAAAGCATCCAACCGTATGGGATACTCTTGGCTCTCGGGGATTGAAGAGTATTGTTGTAGGGGTTCCCCCAACTTATCCGCCTAAGCCTATTAGAGGATACCTTATATCAGACTTCATAACCCCTGGGCCCGAGTCAAATTATACTTGGCCCCCCATGCTTAAGAAGGAAATAGAGAAGCTTGTAGGAGAATACGTCTTCGACGTAGTCTTCCGCTCAGAGGATAGAGATAGAGTTAAACGTGAACTATGGGAGATGACTGAGAAGAGATTTAAAGTACTAAGATATCTTGCCGAGAACAAGAAATGGGACTTCTTCATGTTCGTTGAAATAGGAGTAGACCGTGTACAACACGCTTTCTGGGGATTCATGGACCCCGAACACCACAAATATGTTCCAGGAAACAAATATGAAAACGTTATACGCGACTACTATAAACTAATAGACAGAGAAGTGAAAACACTACTAGAGAAAATCCCTAAAGACACAATAATAGTAATTGTATCAGACCACGGAGCAAAGCGAATGAAAGGAGCCTTTACAGTAAACCAGTGGCTAGCTCAGCAAGGATACCTTAGACTAGAAGAAGAGCCAAGCAAGCCCGGAGTAGACTTAAAAGATGTTAAAATAGACTGGTCTAAAACCATTGCATGGGGTTGGGGAGGGTACTATGCAAGAATATTCCTCAACGTAAAAGGCCGTGAACCCAAGGGAACCATAGAGTCAAGAGACTACGAGTATATGAGAGACCAGCTCGCAAGGGAAATAAGAAAAATACGCGGACCAAATGGAGAACAATGGAAGACTATGGTCTATAAGCCAGAAGAACTATACCCAGAAGTAAATGGTGATGCCCCCGACCTCATAGTATACTTTGACGACCTATACTGGAGGAGTGCAGGAACACTAGGATGGCCTACAAATTATCTGAGGGAAAACGATCGTGGACCAGACGATGCAGTACATGACTGGCACGGAGTATTAACAGTCTACGACCCCGAGGAAACTATTAATAAGGGCTTTAAGGGAGAAATAGAGATTATCAAAATAAGAGATTTAATGTTAGATCTAATACTTAAATAAAGAATGATAATTAAATGCAAGGTGCCAACAATAAATTGAAGATAATAGTAATCTCACGTGGATGGTGGCCTCATATACATGGGGGTGCCGAGAAGTTCATATTTAATGTAGTAAAAGAGCTAGCAAAAAAGCACAACGTAACCGTACTTACTAGTATAGGTCCAAGTGAAACGAATAGAGAATATACAGTATATAGTATGAAGCTAAGAAAGCTCTCAACACTTAATAGCATTAAATTCTCGATATGGGCTTCGAGAAAAGCTGCAAATATTCCAGCTGACGCAATATTAGTGAATAACTACTGGGGCGAAATAGCACCATTATTTCTAAGAAATAAGCCAATAATAACAATAATACACGATGTAGGATTTATTTCTAGAAAGAGCCTAATGAGCTATATTAAGAAGCTACTTTTAAAATCTATAATAAGAAACTCAAAGAAAGTAATTGTTCCATCAGAATCAGTTTTAAAAGACTTGACATCTATAACGAATATAGTTCGTGAAAAAGTATTAGTATTAGGATTTGAAGGAGTAGAAGGTCCCTTTAAGAAAACACTAATTGAAAACAACTACTTTGACATACTATTACCTGGAAGATTTGCACCAAACAAAGGTCATGATATAGCATTAGAAGCATTTAGATACATTATAAGAGAAATCCCAAATGCTAGACTATGGTTTGTAGGAGGTCTTAGCCCCGGCTATGAAGAATATTTCAAGAAGATAAAGGAACTTGCATCAGAGTTTGGAGATAAAGTCATAATTAAGGTAGATGTTGAGGATATGGATCCCTACTATAGGTTAGCCGACTTATGTATATTTCCCTCAAAGGGGGAGGAAGGTTATGGTTTAACAGTACTTGAGGCGATGGCTTACGGTAAGCCTATAGTAGCTAGTAAAATTTTTGAATTAACGGGTGTAGTATCTAGAGATAAAGCCTTGATCGTGGAACCAGAGAATCCAAGAGCATTAGCTAACGCTATAATATCTATATACAAGGGAGAGATAAATGTGGAATCTATGATTGAGAAAGCATTAGAACAAGCAAGGAAGCTTAGTTGGAATAGAGTTGCTGAGATATTAGAACAAGTTATATACTCCGTAATAGAGGAAACCAATAATCGAAAAAATAAGGTGTAGTATATGGTATCAAAGAGACTACTAATAGTAGGTTTAGATGGCGTACCATGGCATATACTTGAATACTTATTTGAAAATAACGGTATGCCCTATCTAAAACATATAGCATCGTCAAATAAGTCTAAGAAAGCTTTCCTCAAATCAACATTACCTCCTTGGACTCCTATAGCATGGAACTCTATTGCAAGTGGAGTTAATCCAGGTAAGCACGGTATTTTTAGCTTCCATATAGTTGAGAGAAAAAAAGAAGGCTTTTATGCAAGACTCGTTAGTGGTTACGACTTAAAGTATCCTAGAATACATGAAATGGCTTCAATGTTTGGTCTAAAATCTATAGCAATAAATATACCCGTTACATATCCCCCATCGAGTAGTTTATGTAAAGACTGTATAGTTGTAAATGATTGGATGGCACCCGACATAGATATTTACCCGTATGAGTTGCGGTCAAAGTATAAGCATTATTTTGCATCAAATTTAGAAGGAATGGACTTAAAGGGGTCTTCACCGAGCGCCCTTAAAAAGATAGCTAGAAGAGCTGAGACCTTTGGTGAAGGCGCATTAGAGATTCTCGAAAAATATGAGTGGAATATAGCGTTCATAATATTTAGTGAAACAGATTGGTCAATGCACGATAATGTTGACTTTGTCTCAAAGAGAAAGCTAGGTTACACCATAGACGTGTTTAATGCTGTAGACCGTTTTATAAGAAAGGCTACACCGCTAGCTGAGGATTTAATAATCGTTTCAGATCATGGCTTTACAGTATGTCCTAACCTCGTAAACATACCGTATTTCTTAAGAAAACATGGTCTACTAGACATAGTGTTCCGTGAAGGACTTGAAGTAAAGATAGGCCCATTTAAGGTGCCTAAGAAAATAGTACAATTTGTTAAAAAATACAAACATCTAAAAGTTATTGCAAGAAAACTGGTTAGAAAGGCTGCGAAGAGCTATAAGGGCGAGAAGTATATAGCATATAATAAGGCTAAAGTTATAGTCCCTGATGCTGGAGTAATATATGTGGCGCCTGGATGGAGAGACGAGGTTTACAAGGTACTTAAGAACATACCTGGACTAATAGATGTAATTCCTTCAGAGAAAGTATATAGTGGTCCATGGATGCGATATGCGCCCGACTTCTTAGTGGTACCAGAAAACGATTATTGTATAAGTGTAGGGAAGGACAAACCCTACGATGAAGAGAATTCTGCACATCATACATTAGGTATTATGATGGCTTATGGCGATAATATTGAATCCGTATGGTGGACTAACATGTTTGAGACATGGGATGTCGCTACATATGCTTTATCACTACTAGGGCTACCCATACCTATTGATACCGACAGCTATGTATCTGAAAAAGCCTCCGACAAGAAATATAATTATCTCGCTAAATGGAGGTTAGCGAAGAAAATGAGAAATATGAGACTAACAGGTTAAAAATATTGAGCTTAGAACATGTTAGATTACGTTATTCAACAATAATTAATTTTTCATCCATACTGTATAGAATAGCCATAAGTTTCGTATACGTGTTACTAATAGCTAGAAATCTACGTGAAATGGATTTCGGTTTATGGGGTGTAGTAGTTTCTCTATCAACCTTTCTATCTAATATCATAATGCTATGGGCTTATTGGGCACAAAGACATATTGTTATCGAAATCAAGGAAAAAAGAACTATGGGGGTAGGACTTACAGGATTAAGTATAACATTAGTTTATGCATTATTAGAGTTACCTATATACCTATTGATACTTCAGTACTCGACAAACATAGAGGATTATGGGGTAAACGTTATTGTTTCGAGTATATTTGTCGTAATATCACTAACATTTATGGTTTACTTTAACATGTTGATGACTACTATTAAACCAGAAATAATAGGTTTATCAAACTATGTTATGGAGACTGTCAGAGTATTGTTGGCATTTTCTCTAGTAATTTATATGAAATTAGGTATTATTGGTGCATTATTATCGTTTGCTATAGGTGTATTAGCGAAAGCAAGTATTCTTATATACTACACATTAAAATACATGTATTTCTCGTTTAGGAGATTTAATAAAGTTTTAGCTATTAAATGGTTTCAAACAATATACCTACCACTAATGGAGCTTTTCTCTCAGAATATAGTCAACGTTGATAGAACTTTAGCTTCCGGAATAACCCACTCAAGTATGCCTGCAACATATATGAATGTAGCATATGTTATACGACGACCCATAATGTCAAGTAGTTTTGCATTTACTAGTAGCCTCTATGCTAGTTTATTGAGGAAACCTAGGAAAGAGTACATTGAGGAAATTCTTAGATTGCAACTATTACCGTCAGTATTTATTATAACGACTACAATAATGTTAGCTAAGGTTATAGCTGCATTATTGAACCCCATATATGTGCAAGCATATGTATTACTGGCTATAATGTCGGTTACTAGCATGCTTTGGAGTCTAGAGTCTACATTCTTAAACACTATTGCTGGAAGCGAGGGATTCGATAAGGATTTATTTACTAAGAATAGGATCAGCTTAAAGAACACATATATATTTAAGGCAAATATCGTAAGGATATCAAGAAATACAATAGCGCTTACAGTAGCAACACTACTATCAGTATTTTTCACTAATGACTACTTTAATATAGCATTAATATACATTTTGTCTTGGTTTATAACCTCAATGGCGTCAATGCCAGTAATATATGCCCTGGCTAGTAAAGTCATTAAGATTCATTTACCTCGAAGGGAGATAATAGCATATATTATTGCATCAATAGCTACAACTTCATACTATGTAATTAGTAGAGCCTATGTCATCGAGACGACAAGAATATTATATATGGTTCCAAGATTACTCATTCATATAACCATAGGAGCTTTAATCTATATGTCAATAACCCTAGCTCTTTCACCCTGGTTTAGGAATATTGTAAGAAAGATATTCCTCTACATATTTAAATAATATAGTTAGGGTTAATTAATCACCTAATATTTCATCAGCTAAACGCTTTGCACCATCCGGGTACTGAGGCGGTCTTTTTCTCCTAGCTTCCTCTATCGCATTAAGTATTGTCTCAGGTTTAATATCCTCAACAACTATAGCATTAATCTTTCTTGCAAGAATCTTTCCATCCTCCCAACCAGCCGTAAGAGTCCACTCTGGATTTGGAACAATAACAACTGGTTTCCTATAGGTTAACGATGCATCAATAACAGTCTTACCAAGGTGACTTACAACAACACTTGCACCAGCAAGCCACTTACCAAAATCGGGGTCAAACTGGAAAACCGTCCACTCCGGATGCCTCTCCTTAAAAGGCCTTGGATCAATCCTACCCGTCTGCAACACGATGTTATCCAATTCAAGCTTGTCTACAGCTTCAAAGAGGAGGCGGTGACCATAAGTCCCCCCAGTAACCAGGATATACCCTTTATCAACTGGCTCATATTCCGGGTACTCGTAGAAGGGGCCATAAACCCTCCCCTTCGGATGAATCTTTAACTGCTCCTCCCATTGGAGAACAGTTACATGGCTAAAAGGTCTAAGCCACTTAGCACTAAGACTAGGTCGGGTGAAACGAACAGAACTCTCAAGATTATAGACCCTCATACCCTTAAAACGAGCAACAATAGCTGGAGGTACACTATGATTGCTCCCACTACTAATAAAGACATCAAATCCCCCGGGAACACGGCGAAGAGACTCAATAAACGCGCCGGGCATGCGGAGTAGGAGTTTACCCATAGAGTCCTTTGGACCACGTGGCTTAGATATCTCAATAATGCTATCACTATATTTCTCAACCTTACTCCTAGTCCACTTATCGCCGCGAGGAATAATGAATACGAGTTCATCAACCTTACCATAGAGTCTCTGAGCGATAGAAACACCATATCCTGTATGACCGCCACCACTAGCAGTTACTAGAACCCTCACAACCAGGCACCCTTGAATCCACTATACTTGTTTCTAGACTACGGGCTACTAGATAATAAATAAGCTTAACCACAGATATCCTGCAATAACTAATAGTATTATCTTAGAGTATTACCACTATGTACGTGTATAATAGGGCTAAACGCTTACCTAACCGTGTGGATACATTGCTAATAGACGCCATAATAGACCAGCAGCTAAATAGAGAGGAAATAGAATACGCGTTAAAGAGAGCCCGTGGAATAATAATAGGCTACGCCATGGAGTACCGAGCCCTAAGAATCCTAGAAAAACAGGGATTCAAAGACCTAAAGCTAGTAACAGCACCAACCCATGACATAGAAGCCACGAGAAACGGTAAGAAATATTATATAGAAGTAAAGGCTTCACGTTACAATCCAACAAAACACTATACCTCATGGAAAATAGCAATGATAACGCTCCTCAACGGAGAACACTATACCCTAATAATAAGACCAGACAACAAACCCGTACTCAAACCAACAAAAGAAATACTAAGCCCACCAAAGAGAACACTATACAGCCTACTCAAAGCAATAAAAAACAAAGACTTGGAACAACTTAGAAAACTCGCAACCCAACCGGAAACAAAGAAAACACTAAAACAATACAGCCGAACCATAAAATGGTTCACACAAAAACTAAGAAAACAAACAAGCATAGAAAACAAGTCAATAAAACAAAAACGATAATACCAATAAAACAACACTAGAAACCCATCAGAAAACAGTAATACCACACAACAACCTATATATAAGACAAATGCTAATCAAGACCCCCACTTCTAATATACACACAACAACACTATACTATACTTTGGCGGGGCCAAACCCAACCCACCCATATCTCTGGGTTTGGGTTGGGATTATCTGCCCCTGGATAACCCTCTAGGAGCAGTAAAGCTCTCAGCCCCTAGGCTCTAAGTCCATGAGCCTAGGAGCTCATGACCGAGAAATAAGCCAATAGAACATAAGCCAATAACCAATCCCAAAAAGAAGAACCCCGCCTAGAACAACCCCACCCAAGGGGGCCTAAGAAGCAGGGATTCCCCGGGAAACCCCCGGGACTGAGCTGGGGGAGGGATCAGCCTCACGGGGTAGCTCCCTCCCCCTCAGGTAAGATAGGGCCTGGGGGGAGTAGGAGTATACCCCTCACCCCAGAGACCTGGGGGTTTCCCTCGGGGATCCCTAGCTTCGAGGGCTCCCGAGGGATGGGGTGTCTGGGTGGGGTTCTTCTTTTTGGGATTGGTTATTGGCTTATGTTCTATTGGCTTATTTCTCGGTCATGAGCTCCTAGGCTCATGGACTTAGAGCCTAGGGGCTGAGAGCTTTACTGCTCCTAGAGGGTTATCCAGGGGCAGATAATCCCAACCCAAACCCAGAGATATGACGGAGCCCAAGGGTTCCGCCGGACTCGGAGGAGCCTGGAGGGAGAGGCAGCTTGCCCGCGGGGCTGTCTTCTCCCTCTGGGTTCCTCCGAGTTGAATCCTTGGGCTCCGTGGGGCCGGGTGACGGTTGCCAGGGGCTCCGGGTCACCGGCGGGCTCGGGGTTTCCTGGAACCGTCGCCTGGTCTCGGCTGGGTTGGGGGCCAGTCTTTTTGTTTTTGTGTTGGTCTACAGTTCTCATTGTTGTCTTGTATAGAGAAAGTACTTTTATAGTAGTGTATGGTTATTTTTGTAGTTGGAGTTAGTGTTTTATGTTGGTGGTGTTTAGGTTTTCATGAAATATCTTGAGTTAAATGTTAGAGGGAAGTGCGGTGGTGTTGGGGCTCTTGTGTGTTTGATGGCTTATACTACTTTTACTGCTTCTTTCTCTCTTCTAGGCGTGTTTGTTTACCAGTATCTTTTTCATAGGGTTTCTATCTCGAATGTTACTTCTATGCTTGCTCTTTTCTCTATTATATATATTTCTTCTCTAATAGTAGCGGGTGTTTTCGTTGACTTGTTTGGTGGGGAAAAGTTTGTTATGGTTTCTTTTTCCCTACTGACTTCGTTTCTGTTAGCTATTAGTGCTTTCTACGCACCAGAGGGGTTGGCTTCAAGTATTATTACTGCCTTACTTGCTTGCACTACTGCTTGGCTTCCTATTGCCTTGGGATCTTATATTCGTAGTCATATTGATGTCACTTGCCGCGGTACTATCTATGGGCTTGGTACTGGTATTGGTAGCTTAGTTGCTTTTGGACTATATAATCTAATTGATGTACTTTCCCTACGCGTAGTTATAGCATTAGTAGGTGTTGTTATTGCTGTTGCTGGTATTGTTGTCTTACTGGTCGTAGAGGATAAATTCTGGTTCGAGAAGAGGGTATTCAAGCCTTCCCAGTTATTCTATCGCAGAGTACCCTCTCTTAGTCTAGGGATCTTCGTCTTCTATACTATGGCTGGTTTTGTGAGTGTGAAGCTTTATCCCGTACTTGGAGAGTTCTCGCTTAGTATCATGGCTTATATTGTAACCGTGCCTTACCTGGTATTCGTTATAACTGCTGGCTTTCTCATAGACTTTGCTGGAAGGAGGCTTATAGGGGTAGCTGGCTTCATTATACTTAGTATTGGTAATACTCTTTTAGCGATATATGAAGAGCATTATTCAATATTATTATCGGCTATTATACCGTTAATAATTATTAGGATAGCTTATAGCTTCATAGATGTGTATACGGTTGTAACACTAATAGACTTAGCTGGAAGGAGGAGTAAGGGGTTTACATTATCGGTTGGCTTGACAGCTATGTCTAGTGGTATCCTCTTAGGCTCTCTTCTAGCCGGGCTTGTAGAGGCTAGTAGGCTTGGAGTGATTATGGGTACGTTGATATTGGTTGCCGCAATATATATTGTGATGAGAGTACCAGAGACCTTGCCCAAGAGAGTTGTAAAGAAGGATGAGATTTTGAAATATATTGATAAGGCTAAGAAGATCGCTGAGAAAGAGATGTAATCTTATCGGCTATACTCTCTATTATTCTCGTAAACGGGTGGTCGGGTCTGGATAGCACTAGGTATTCTACGCCATTACTGAGAACTACATCGTTGTAGTATGGTACTGCTGCCAGCAAGGGTATTTTGAGCTCGCTTGATATTTTCTCGCCGAATTCTATTGCTTGGCTTATGTCTGGTGTTGGAGTCTTATTTACCACTAAGTAGGACTTTGTTTTTATCGTATCGTATATCTCTTTTATGAAAGCTAGTGCTCCCTTGATATCAACTCTGTCTGGTACAACGACCAATATTATGTTGTCGCTTGCTATGAGAGCGTTTATTGAGGAATATTGTATTCCGGGACTTGTATCAAAGAATATGTAGTCGTATTCTTCTCCCAAGGTCTTTCTTATGCGTATTAGTTTTTTGAGTGCATTCATCTCCCATCTACGGGATTTTCCCAGAGTCTCCTTTATAGCATCTATATCTGGATTTGCGAGGCTCGCCTTAAACTTGCCCTTTAATCCGAACTCGTCTGCTAAGTCTATGAGAGTTTCTTCGAAGCCGCACTCGTCTTCGAGGTAATCGTTTATCCAGTATCTTACTGGTGGTTCTCGTAGCATGTAGTAGAGACTTGGAGCCCTCATGTCAAGGTCTACTAGTAGTACATTATAACCATTTTTCGCGAGTACGAGTGAGAGGTTTAGTGAGAGAACACTTTTACCTGAGCCCCCTCTATGTGAGTGAATTGTGTATATAGTTGCGTTCAAGCAGGTGTACACCCCATTTTTACTATTCTATTATGGTGCTATAGGATATTATATCTATCCCGCTATTCGCGGGGGAAGTAGAAGTATACTTTCCTCCCCTTTCTCTTCTTCGCTATATACCCCATAGCTACCAGCTGGTTTAGGTAGGCGCTTTCAACTGCTCTAGCTCTACCAGTTTCTCTTGAAACCTCTTCTGCGGTTGCCTCTCCTCCTAGTTTAGCTAATGCTATAGCTGTTCTACGCAGGTGGTCTGGAAGCGATAATAGGGTAATTGCATCTAGGTACTCGGTTAGCTGACCATATGCTTCTGATACTTCTGACGTAGTGTGCGGTTTTCTCTCAAGCATGTCTATTATTCTCTCTAACAGCGTTATAATTCGGTCCAGCTTAGCGTTTAATGCGTGATATATGGTATCCTGACTCATACTGTTCCCTAAATGACTTGTATTGTTTCTATCTTTCTCCAAGGTATAATCAACTCTAGACAACGTATTCTACACTACATACTATATGGTAAGCATGTTATAAAAGTGTTTTTAAGTTGAACACCTGCACATAAACTCCTAGTGGAAGCTCGGCTGTATTGGTGGTGGAGGATACTGTTCTTCTTCTTCTAATACTATATTCTTCACCGAGTTGAATGCTAGCATACTTATGATTGACGCTATGATTCCGAGTATAAAACCTATTATACCAGCGAGTAGAGCTGATCCAAGTGTGCCTAATAGTTCTGTAGCTATCTCGCTCGGTAATACTCCGCTAGATATATTGGTTAGTGAGGTGTTGTTTGCAAATGTTATCCCGGTTCCACTTATACTGCTAGCTATTATAGCTGGCAGTATCTTTGCAATAGCATGTATTATTAGGACCAACGCTATTACCCTTGCAATAAAGGCTGCACTCCACGTAAACATCGCGTACTTAAATGTTGATATATTTAGTAGCTTATAGGCCTTATAATGAGCTACTATGTGGAAGAACTCGCCAACCAAGTATATTTCAAGTGCGACCACTATTGCCACGATCAACGAGTTTACAAATGTTTGAGCATCCATAATACTATTATTAGAAGCATTTACGGTTACAGTAGCTGACGATATTGCTATAAAAACCCCGATTATACCAACAGCAACAGCTACTATGGGCGCTAGGATTAAGATCAAGCCTATTATCTTCAACGAGGATGCCCGAACCCACCCACCTAGCAGAAACCATGTTACCCCAACTATAATCCAGCCAATGAACCCGACTATTATGCCGAAAACGAATAATCCTAGAAGAGAGCCTACGAGCAATAGAATGTATCCTATGAGTCCTAGATTAGCTATAGTATCCTTACTAGCCATAAGCCTAACCACTCTCTACTACTAGCCTAAACATAGGTGGCTGGCATCTTAATTCTTTCTGCAGGAAAACTAGTATAATTTCCTCTACACATTTATCACTGGGATCAAGGAAGTGGCTGGTAAAAGTAAATGGAATCCAAGTATAATAGCTGATAAACTATTGGATGGAGAACTAGGAGTATCTGTTTACGGACTAGGCTACATAGGGCTAGGAGTTCTAGCCGTACTAGCTAGAGCTCAAGTGAAGAGGATCTACGGAGTAGACATAGATGAGGAGAAATTAAGAAAACTATCTAGAGGAGAAATAAGACATCCCGACAAACTCGTTGTCGAATGGATTAAAAAGGGATTAGAGGAGGAGAGAATCACTTTAACCAGTAATGGTGTTGACGCATCAAGGGAGACGGATATAAAGATAGTTGACGTCCCCCTAGGCCTGACTAGCAGTGGGGAACCCGATTATACAAGTATTGATGTAGCCTTGGAAAGTATTGGCAAGGGGTTGAAGCATGGGGATCTAGTAATAGTTGAGACAACGCTTCCACCACTAGCATTAAGGGAGCACGTTAAACCATTACTCGAAGACGTGAGCGGGCTTAAAGTAGGAGATGACTTCTATTTAGCTTATAGTCCCGAAAGGGTAATGATTGAGAGAATAGTATATGATATCGAGGAGGCTTACCCCAAACTCGTTGGAGGATTAGACGAGGATAGTATAGAGTATGCTAGAGCATTCTACCAAGTCTTCATACGCAAAGGAGTGATTACCGAAGATGCACTAGTAGTAGAACTCGCAAAGATATTCGAAGCAATATACCGTGACGTAAACATAGCTTTAGCCAATGAGCTAGCATGGATAACTAGAAAGCTTGGAGCAAGTTATGAAAGGGTAAAGAAGCTGGCTTCAACAAACCCCTACATACACCTACATAACCCTGGCTCGGGTGTAGGGGGAGCCTGTCTTCCAGTCTACCCATACTTTCTACTCGATAAGGCCGAGAAAAATAACGTAGAATTAAGACTAGTAGCTACAGCGAGACGTGTAAATAGTTTACAGCCTAAGAGGATTATAGAACTAGTTGAAGAAGCATCAAACAAGCTCGGCTTACCTAAGCCTAGAATCCTAGTGCTTGGCGTAGCTTATCGCGGCGGTATTTGGGATACTAGGAATTCTCCAAGTCTTGAAATCATAAGACTCCTAGAAGAAAAGGGACTCGAGGTTAAAGTAAGTGATCCATACTATAAGGGCACAGTACTAGACATTAGAGTGGTAGGAGATTATGAGAGTGTTATTAGAGGAGTAGACATAATAATTATTGCGACATGTCATCCACAATATAGGTCTCTATCAACCAGGAGACTATTAGATAATTCAGGCAAGGATAAGATAGTAGTGATAGACTCTTGTAATATTATTCGATTAGAGCCTACTCGTGGAAAAGTATTGTACACTAGTATTGGGAGCCCATGGACTAGTATTTAGACTTTTTAACACGTTCAACACATATTCTAGTTGAGGAGTAATCTACGTGGAAATAAGACAACCAAACATAATTAAAACATTGAAGCCACATCCACTAGCCTTTACCCACCTATACGCATTATGGATATACATTATTATTCTAAGCATTGTATTTTACTTACACCATGATACCATTGAATCATATGCTGCTACAATACCGTTTCTAGGCACATTGATTAAGGGTTATGCTACTCTAACCCTATGGGCTATACTAATAGTCGTACCAATGCTCATAGTATCGGTTTTAAAAATCGTGTGGAAGTACTTTATACTAGGCGTAGTAATAGGTATAGTTCTACCCATAACCCTATGGTATTTCAAACAACCCCTCCATCCAACGCTATACTATACTGGCATAGCTATAGGCATCATCGGCATCATAGGAGTAGAACTACATAGAAGAGCACACAGATACATTATAACAGATAGAGGAATAATTATGGAGTACCGGGGACTGAGAACCCTAAGGAGAGAAATACTATACTCTAATATAACTGATATAGTCTTAGAGAAGGGAATACTTGGGAAAATATTCAATTTTGGAAACATAATACCGATAACAGCTTCTGGACTAGGACTAGGAGAAGACTCATCCCACGTAGCAGTGGGAGCAGCTGTAGGGAAGACCGTGACCGTCGGAGGAGCAGTAATAGGGGGGCGAGGAGTAAATGTTCCAAGAACGCGGAGCTTCTTCATGCTCTATGCAGTACCGAAACCCGAAGAAGTATACAATATAATCATAGAGGCTATGAGGGCTTCAGAGGAAGCCCCCTATCTAAGGAAAATCCTAGACACTCTCAAAAAACAACAAGGTGGATCTGAATCACAACAACCACCTCCACCACCGCCTCCTCCACCAAAATAGCGTATCAGAAAACACCTAGTGGATGACTGGACAGCGGAAATAGTTTTTATGAGTGGAGTTTTTTACACGTAAATTCTTTAAGGCTCTGAGAACACTGATTATCCTAGAAGAATTTTAGTTGAGGCGTTATTTGTTGAGTTTAGAAGATCTTGTATTATATGCTGTAGACTACGCTAGAGAGCTTGGCGCGAGCTATGCTGAAGCCCGCTACCACAAGAATACTAGCTTCTCTATAGTTTCAAGGAACGGTACTATAATGGGTGCTGGCCAAGAGTTAAAGGAGGGTATTGGGATAAGAGTACTAGTTGACGGTGCCCTAGGCTTCTCCGCTACAAATCAGTTGGATAACGAGAATGTTAGAGAAGCTGTTGAGAAAGCCTATAGGCTGGCTAAAGCCCATGCCAGGCTAATGAAGAAGCCAATAGAGTTTGATGACTCTCGTGTCGGTAGGGCTAGGTATAGTGTGGTTGAGAAGAAGCCCTTCACGTCTATGAGTTTGGACGAAAAGATTAATGTACACCGTGAGCTATGGGACATTGTCTCCAAGGCTCCGAGTGAAGCTAAGGTACCAGTATTTTTCTTAAACTATATTGAAAGCATTGAAGAGAAAATAGTTGCTAACAGTGATGGAGCATTTATTGTCAGCCGTATTCCAAGGCTAACCGTATTCTATAATCTCGTGGTAATGTCGCCTCAACAAGGTAGTATACAGAGATTCGAGCAACTCGGAGCAAGCGGTGGATTAGAGAATCTCGAGGAATGGAGCCTCTATGAAACCCTTGACAACGATGTAAAAGTCTACGAGAAAATACTCTACGAAGCAAAGGAACCGCCAAAACAAGAGGTAGATGTTATTGTTGGAAGCGAGGTTGTAGGACTAGTAGTACATGAAAGCTGTGGGCATCCAAGCGAAGCAGACCGTATATTGGGGAGAGAAGCAGCTCAGGCTGGTATGAGCTTTATTAGACCCGGTATGCTGGGTGAACGCATTGGTAATGAGAATGCTACTGTTATAGATGACCCAACTATCCCCGGAAGCTACGGGTTCTACCTATACGATGATGAAGGTGTTTCAGCTAGGCCTAGATACCTCTACCGCAACGGCATAATATACGAGCACCTACACAATAGGTGGACGGCTAAAATATACGGCACCCATAGTAATGCTGCCTCACGGGCCATGGACTATGCTAGCGAACCCATAATACGTATGGCTAACACCTACTTCAAACCCGGAGACTACAGCTTCGAGGAACTATTAGAAGACGTTAAACTAGGAGTATACATTAAGAGCTACATGGAGTGGAATATAGACGATACACGCTGGAGCCAGAGATACGTTGGACTAGAAGCCTATCTAGTAGAAAACGGTGAACTCAAAGGCTTCGTCAGAAACCCCGTACTAGAAGTTACAACCAAAGCCTTCTACAGCAAAGTAGATGCCGTCGGAAAAGAACTCCGATTCTATGCTGGCACATGCGGTAAGGGTGAACCAGCACAAGGAGTACCCGTGTGGTTTGGTGGACCAGATCTTCGTTTAAGAAAAATAAGATTAGGGGTGGCACCTAAATGAGGGAGGAACTATTAGATGCTAGTAAAAAGCTTGTAGAAAAAGCATTAAGTGAAGGCTATGATGAAGCAGCAGCCCTACTCCAGCAGAGAAGAACGGTTATGGTTAAGCTAGCTAATAGTGAGCCGAGTGTTATACAACGGTGGAAGGATCTAGTATTAAACATATACCTCGTTAAGAACAAGAAGATACTAGTCATATCGTTGTCTCCTAAAACGTTAAGCGAGGTAGAAAAGACTATAAAAGAACTAATCGACGTTGCTGATAAACTCTATGAATCACCCTTCTATGCGCCCCTCCCCGAACCTGGTGAACCAGTTAAACTAGATCTAGTTGATAAGAAGTTATTGGAGAAGATAGAGGATCCCTCAGAAATAGTTGAGAGAATGATTGAGGCTGCTCATAGGGAGAAAATAGACTATGTTGCAGGTATGGTTGAGCTATCATATAATGAGAAAGCTCTAGCCACGAGCAAAGATGCCTCCTTCTACGAGGATTCTACAAGCATACAAGCCTATCTAAGAGCTTTCGCAGGAGAAGATGGAAGTGGGCAATGGAGTATTGGTTCCCGCAGACTCAACCTAGAAAAAATAGAGGAAATGGCCTTAATAGCTGCTAGATATGCTGTGGATTCACGGAACCGTGAAAGCATAGAGCCCGGAGTCTACGATATAATATTGTCCCCCATGGTCGCAGGCAACTTATTGAGACTTGTGGGTATGATGGCTTCAGCATTTATGGCATTTATGGGTATGTCGATGTTTATGAACAAGAAGCCTGGAGACAAAGTAGGCTCAGAGAAACTAACACTAATAGATGATGCAGTAAACCCCGAGTTACCGGGCTCTACCGGATTCGACGATGAAGGTGTTGCCACATATTCCAAGCCGATAATAGAGAAAGGCGTATTCAAGACAATGCTTCACAACTCTAAGACCGCTGCTAAAATGGGTGTGAAGAGTACTGGTAATGCGGGATGGATTTCTCCACGACCCTGGAATCTCGTAGTAGAGGAGGGATCCTACGGCTTAGACGAACTCATAGGGGAGGTAAAGAAGGGTATACTTGTAACAAACAACTGGTATACAAGGCTACAGAACTATGTTGAAGGAGTGTTCTCAACTATTACTAGAGACGCCTTATTCCTAATAGAAAGTGGGAGAATAGTTAAGCCTATCGAGAAGATAAGAATAGCCGATACACTTCCAAGACTATTAAGCAATATAGACGCCCTAGGACGAGAGCGCTACGATATATGGTGGTGGGAAGTAGAAATCCCTACGAGAACACCCTATATACTAGTAAGACAGATACATACAAGTAAACACACAGTGTAAAGAAGCTATTTTCCACCAAATAGTTTTTTCAATAGTTTCTTAAAGCCCTTAAACATTCCCTCACCCTTTACTTCGACTTCGTATATGGTATAGGGTACGCTGTCCAGCATTGAGAGTTTCTTTAAGACTTTTGACCCAGCCTCAAGTATTTGTAGCGATAACTCATCTATATGGTAAGCACCCTTCATCCTACCATCTTCAGCTAACATAACGTACACTTCGTCATTAACACGCGACAATAAGAGTAGAGGGCGATCATATTGTTTTGAGAGAGCTAGAAGCAAGTTTAACACATTGAATAATCTATCCTGACCCTTTCCAACTTGCTTAGACTCACCAGATAATTCGCTGAGTATCTTCTTGGCATATTCTTTTTCCGACTCACTTACAGACTCTATTCTCCACTCGGGTATTAGTTTCTCTATAATTCTCCTATACTCTTCTGTTTCAATAATTTCCTCTTCTTTCTTCTCCTCTACTTCCTTCTTCTCAACTTCTTCCTTCTCAATCTCTTTTGCAACTAATTCCTCTTTCTTTTTCTCCTCTTCTAAAAGCTCCTCTATACGCCAGAGCTTCTTGTTCTCTATAAAGCTGTCTAGGAAGTCGTCAACAGATACTTCTTTCTCTAATAATATCTCCTTATTGTATTCCAGATCCAATGAGACCCCGTTTTCATCTAGTTCTACTACCTCGATATAGCCTTCCTCGACTCCGCGCAAGTACTCGTAGAGTTTATCTAAGACTTCTTCTCCACTAATGGTTTCACCGTTTAAGTCTTTGAGCCATGCGCCAACGATTTTACCATTACGCACTTCTAATACGAATTCTCCCTCCTTACCCTCTCTCTTAAACAAGCCCTCTAATCTGCCAGTAAACTCTCTCGTAACGAGAGTTCTAATTTGCTTTAACCATTCAACGATTTCTGATACCAGTTTTACTATGCCTATAGTATTTCCTCTTGCTACTTTCTCCAAATTCCTCGCCTCCCAATACGTTCAGAGTATAAGTGTGCTACTCCTCCCCATAGAAATACTAATTTGCAATAGATATATTTTATATGTTTGTAGCCTAATAACTCAGTAAATACTATAGTCTCCTATACTAGAGTGTCCTAGACACAGGGTATTAAAACAATCGTTTCCGAGAAATAAGCGTTGAATAGGCGAGTACCTTGACTATATCAAGTACGCTCTACGAGAAGCTTAACAAGAGTTTAAGCCAGCACATAGTTGGCCACGAGGAAGACATACTATTATTGCTTGTAGCATTATTGAGTAAGGGACATGTTATAGTTGAGGGATTACCTGGAACCGGTAAAACATTGATGATAAAACTCTTCGCTATGAGCCTGGGATTAGGGTTTAAGCGTATCCAGATGTCTCCAGACATGCTTCCCACAGATATCATCGGGGCAAAAATCCTTGACCCCAAGACAGGGGAGCTTAGACTAGTCCTCGGACCCATACACACTAATGTTTTATTGGTTGATGAGATTAATCGTGCAAGCCCGAAAACCCAGAGCGCACTACTAGAAGCAATGCAGGAAGGCTACGTCAACATTGAGGGAGAGGAAATAAAGCTGCCCCACCCCTTCATGGTTATAGCAACGCTAAACTCATACGAACGTGAGGGCATCTTTCCTCTACCCCTTGCTAGTACTGATAGATTCATGTTCTCTCTAGAATTCCCATTCCTAAGTAGAGATAAAGAGATAGAAATACTTCGCAGAGACCATGAGAGAGGTGGGGAGGAACCCTTCTTAGAACCTGTTACAGGTAGAGATGAGGTCTTGTCGGCTATAAATGAGGTTAAACGCGTTAGAGTAGAGGAACCGCTTATAGAGTATATAGTTGACATTATTAGGGCTACGCGTCAAGCAAAGGGGGTAGTACTCGGTGCTAGTATAAGAGCTGGAATACATTTACTGAGAGCCGCTAAAGCCTTAGCAGCAATTCGTGGAAGAGGCTATGTTATACCGGATGATGTAAAATACCTTACACCAAGAATACTCGTCCATAGACTAGTCTTCGGCGAAGAACGATCAAGAAAGGAGAAGGAGAGACTTGTTAAAGCCATTGTAGAGAGTATTAAGCCTCCTTGGTAGTTTTCTCTATAGTGTTATAGGCTAGATATATTGCAGTTGCAATAGTGAATACAAACATGTTTAAAGTAAGAATAGAGCCCGTAATCTTGGACAAGGCCACGATAATAGATGCTAATATTAGTGATACGGAGAGCTGGAGTACAGAGAGCCTAGAGAGAGTTGTAGACAAGTATAGTAGTACTGGAATCATTGTTACAAACAGGTAGATGTGCTGGTCTCCCGGTAAGAGGTAAGCATTAAATGATAGAATGAACATATATGATAACAGCTTGTCTAGGAATCTAGTTTTATTTGAGATAGCTATACTTGTAAGCCATATTGATGCAAATAATAATGCATTGAGATTCAACGTGTAGGCTAGGTAGCCTAACAATAATATGGATGCTGTGCCAGTATACTTGTTGAAGAATAATCCGAGGACAAACAATAATACTAACACCATGATATAGGGAGTACTATTTTCCACGGCTCTTGTGATAGCATTGTATTCGAATAATAGTAATGGTACGTTGAGAAAGAGGCCTTCCACGTCCACGACGCTATATTTTCTCAACGTATCCAAACGCATCTTCTATTTCACCAAGATATTTCTTCCAAGCATTCCTATAGGATTCCAAGACCTCTACACGCCAATCATAGGGGAGGACAACCACTGTTTTATCTAATGGGACATCCACGGTGATTGAGGGGTCTATGAAAACTCTATCCAACTCATAGAGGATACTATTATCTAGTTTCCTAAGACCCTCCAAGTCTGTCTCAATGATGCCGTCTAGTGGAGCCTCGTAGAGTTCACCGTTAACGTCTATGAAGACATGAATATCGTTACGGGGATCTATAGCTAATGAATGTATAAGCGAGGATACCTTCTCACGGTAATTACTAGATAAGCGGGCTAGACCACCCAGTATGAATGCAATCCTATTATGGGAGACCTCTTCTCCCCTTGTAGAACCCTCTAATAATTCCTTATATTTTCTAACTCTTGGGCCGCCTGGCTTCAATAAACTCTTCGAGATAATGTCTTTTAGTCTATCGCCCACCATGTACTCTCTAACTCCAACAACCTCTGGTTCACGTATAGTCCCAAAGAGCTTAAGGCCAACGTGTTCTCCAAATCCTTTCCTACTTTCTTTTCCCCTAGCTTCTACTTTGAGAGCAGGTTCTACTGTGAATGTTATGTTTTTTGAGAAGTCTAGTCTCATAAGCTTCTCCGCTTCCTCTACTAGTATTAGTTGTGGTTTCCAAGAGTATCTTTTACTCTGTATTGGCTTCCAAATATACTCTAATCGTACATGGCCTTCACCGTATGCTCTTGTCGGACCATAGACTTCTCCTACTGGAGGCTCGTTTATCACCATTATCTTAGAGTTAATCGGAGCCTTAACGTCTATTCCTATTATATAAGAGCCTTCACTCTCACGTATATAGTGGGTTATTCTAACTTTCCTTGACCAGTTGTAAACGTATAAGTGGAGGTATAGTATGAGGGATAGAGGTATTATAACAAGCAGTGTTTCCCCCACAATAATTAACATTATAGCTGCTGTTGCACCGAGAACTGATACCGTAGTTATGAAGAGGCTAGTATACCCTAGTGCCTGGTCTCTCCTCGTGTAGATTGATTCTAGTTCCAATGGGTCTATTTGTCCCTTAATCTTCTTTCCAATAATTAATTCTTCTAGAGGATAAATCCTCCCCTTTACCCCGACAAACAATGGTGGGAATCTTAGTCTTAGAATACTGTCATAGTATACTAGTAGGCCCATATATGCTCCTAGAATCAATATTAATCCTAATATGAGTCCTAGCTCCAATGTTCTACTACACCATGCTGTATATGTTTCTTAGTCTCCGAAGCGCTTCGTCTAAGAGTTCTCTTCTCCCACCATATCTTGACTTTTCATAGGCTTCTAGGAATTTTATAAGTTCTAGTTTAATGTGCTCTGGATAGTATTCTATTATTTTTGATACTACTTCTCTAGGAGTCATATAGTCTACTGGTAAGCTAATATTCTTCTTCAACGCTATCTCGCGGAGAAGCTCCTTAACCTCGCTCTCCCCTAGTCTCCTCTTCCTCTTTTCATAGAAGTTTACAACCATAATGCTAACATAAGCCATTAAAGCCGCTCCTACTAGGCTTGAAGCAATCCACTGCAAGTTTACTTGAAAACTACTAGTATTAGTGTTCCTAACTGTTATAGTAGTTATAGTTGTTGAAATCCTTGTGTTATTGATTTTCGTTCCATTAACTTCAACTGGTTCTCTTGGGTTAAGCCTATTCGTCCTCCTATAGGATTCTACTTCTCGTTTAAACTCTCCTGAAACATATCTGCTGA
This sequence comes from Desulfurococcales archaeon, assembly GCA_027030065.1. GTDB lineage: Archaea > Thermoproteota > Thermoprotei_A > Sulfolobales > WANQ01 > JALWGO01. The sequence continues at coordinate 22,004 of JALVFK010000226.1, forward strand.
TATTCTTCTCTATTCCTGAAAGAACTCTCGGGCTAGGCTCTGATGACGCTACTGGTGGTGTTGGGTCTACTTGAAGCCACCCATAGCCTGGAACATATATTTCAACCCAAAGGTGTGGTGGATTACGTATGACTTGGTGGGTTTCATTATATGGTTGGGTGATATAGCCCAATACTACGCGCGCCTTTAACCCCATATCACGTAATAATACGGCTAATGCTGTAGCATAATGCAAGCAACTACCCTTGAGCGAAGTGTATAGGAAATAGTCTACGAGATCTCTATTCTTAGGTGTCGGCGGCGGATTAGGATCGTATCTTGTTGTACTGTGTAGAAATCTTATTATATACCCTAATAGTGCGCGGAGACTCCTGGTATAGAATTCTCTTCGAAGCAGTTGAGCGAATTCTTGGATTCTCTTTGAGGACTCGTGTGCTGGAGGCCCTATAATTGATGCTATTTTAACTGATAACGCCTTTTCTACTAGGGAGTTATTGGTTGTGAAGGGGAAGGGCTTGAAATTAGTGGGCCATTTCACTATGATAGAGTAGTTTGTCGTATTTGTTAGATAGAGGGTTCTCGCGGCAATAAACTTGTTAGAATTGTCTGCTAGGAAGCGTGGGATTTGTACTCTAAGCCACTTGCTCAGATTATCGTAGATGACTGGTTGGGGGACAGGTATTATCTTTATGCTCGGCTGAATCGTTGGTATTAGGTCTAAACTAGTTATATTTACATGTACAACTATGCTTGTCACGTTTGAGAAAGAAGTCCTAATAGATATTGTCCTGGGTATACTATTATTATTAACTAGGCGTATAGAAGAATTAGATGACTCATTAACGCTAATTGTTATCGTAGTGTTCGTATTTGGTAGCAGCCCCATAATCTCGTGAAGACTATATTTTCCGAGGCGCCAAGTATTCTCGCCGTACACGTCTAGTGCTGTAATCCTAACATAGTATGATTGGTTACCTGGTAGCCCCCATATAAAGCCTATAGTCTCATTACCGGTACTAGATCCTTCACCAACAGTAACGTTTACTGGTACACTAGTAGTTTTCTCCACTACTACTTTCTTGACAGCTATAACTGGAGGAGGAGTAACACGTACTACTACTGGTAGAGGCGATACAATAACCGATACCAGTATAATTGAGGCGGCAATAAATAAGGCGGTACTCTTCATAGGAAGCCCGAACCCCGTACACAGTATAGTAGGCTAAAAGCCTAATATAACACTAACACTTGGAACAATAATTAGAGGCAATGAAGACTTAACGGGGACCGAGCAGGAACTATGAGGAAGGGTGCGACCCCCGAGCCTCCCTTAATATTCTTCTAACAATTATAGTGGATACTATCATGTATTCTAATATCAAGAAAACACAACTATACAGAGAATACATTCTCACGAGGTTGTAATAGAGGAAAAAGATACCTCAAACTACATTGGAAAAACATTTCCCTAGTACTGTGGTGGTGGCGGAGGCGGTGGAGGTGGTGGTGGATATTGGACTCTTTTCTTTCTACGTGATAAGGCTATGCCCGCTATAGCTGCTATTACTATGATTATTACTGCTACTATCACGAGATATGTATTGATTCCACTAAGTATTCCTGGCTCTACTGTTTTAGATGGAGTTGTTGAGAAGGTTGTAGGAGTAGTTGTTGTGGGTGATGTGATGGTATGGGTTGTTGGGCTTGTTTTAGTAGTTGTAGTACTTTGTATTTGAGTACTTGTTGTTGTTTGAGTAGTGGTTTGCGTTGTCTGTGATTGCATTGAACTAGTAGTTGTAGTTGTCCTCGTAGTAGTCGTAGTAGTTGATGTAGTTGTAGCTGTGTGTATGGGAGAAGTTGTTGGAGTAGTAGTGGTTGTTGGTAAGGGGCTAGCTGGTTTTAGTCTTAGGGTTAGTGTTAAGTTCTCCTCGGGGGAGAGCCTTACTATGGCGCTAGCGTTTTCTTCTATGCCTTCGTTTATCCAGGATGCTTCTATTAGATATGTTCCCGCCGCTACTCGGACTATGAAGTATCCTCTTTGATCCGTTTGTGTTGTTAGTACTCGTGAGCTATGGGGGATTAGTATTGTTACGTTAGCCTTGTATGCTGGTCTTCCCTGTGAGTCTATTATTCTTCCTATTAT
>JALVFK010000227.1 GCA_027030065.1 Desulfurococcales archaeon
AGGCTACAATGTAGTAATTGTTAATAACACTATAGAGATAATGAAAAACGTGTATATTCTAAAACCATTATATGGGCCGCCGTGGGAGCAAGCTCTTATACTCAATACTAGTAAGGGGCTCGTGATAATAACTGGTTGCAGTCACCCCGGTATATTGAATATAGTTATAGAAGCGATAAGAGAGTTCAATAAGACACCATACATGGTTATTGGAGGCTTTCATTTAATAGGATTGCCACTACAGCAAGTAGAAGAAATAGCAGACCAGCTAGTCAAGCTGAGAGTACACAAGATATATCCACTACATTGTAGCGGTAATAGGATTAGAAGGTATCTAGCAGAAAAATACCCGCAATACTACGGTGATGGCGGCGTAGGCCTGGTTATAGAACTTTCTAACTAGCATTATGTGTTTTAAATCATTGTATCGCATGTTATTAGTGGTGCATGGTTTTGGGTAGAGTCTTCAAAATAGATGACCTAGTTCCCGAATGGGCTAAGAACTTCTACTCTAAGAGGCTGCAGAGTCTCGAGGAATTATTTGGAGTAGATAAACCCATTATAGGAATGGTACATTTAATGCCTCTCCCAGGCTCACCAGCATATGAGGGATGGAGTATGGATAAAATAATAGAAGAGGCATTGAAGGATGCAAGAGCCCTAGTAGAGGGAGGAGTAGACGGTATAATTGTCGAGAATATGTGGGATCTCCCATACTATTCTGGAGCCCAACGAATACCACCAGAGGAAATCGCAGCCCACGCTGTAGCAGCGAGAGAAGTGATAAAAGAGGTGAACGTGCCAGCTGGCATAACTGTCATCCATAATGGTGGGAGAGTAGCACTAGGTATAGCCAAGGCGGCTGGAGCCAAGTTCATAAGAGTATGCCTCTACACTGGTGCAGCCGTATGGGATACGGGCGAGTTTGATCACGGTAATGCTGCTGACTTAATGAGACTTCGGAAGCTTCTCCATGCGTGGGATATAAAGTTTTTCGCAGATATAGTTAAGAAGCATTCCGTGGTTTTCCCAGGAATAGACATAGAAACCCATGCAACATGGACAGACTTCTACATGGCTGATGCACTAATAGTAACGGGCACGATGACTGGGAGTCCACCAACAAAAGAAGATGTCTTGAGAGCTAAGAAGGCGGCACCAGGTAGACCAGTAATAATAGGATCGGGTTTAAACCCGGATAACGCTAGGGAACTGTTAAGTGTAGCTGATGGTGCAATAGTTGGAACATACTTCAAAGTTAAAGGAATAACCCAAAACCCCGTTGATATTCAGCGTGTAAGAAAACTCATGAATATTGTTAGAGAACTCAGAAGAAAACAATAGCAACGTCCTTTCCATCATCTTCTTTTCCGGCGATAACATGACTAGCGTAGATGCAACTATTCTAGGCGACATGAATATAGATATTATAGTAAGATTTGATGGAGAGCTAGTAGACGATCTATCATTAATTACATCCGACGCCAAGATAGCGGTCGGTGGCGTTGGAGCAAATATTGCTTCAAACCTAGCATACATGGGGTTAAAAACAAGAATCTTAGGAGCAGTAGGTAGTGATATATTAGGGAGACACATAGTAGAAGAATTAAACAATAGAAAAATAGATACAATATACGTACAGAAAATTAGAGAAGCAACAACGGGGTTCATGATAGTACTAGTAAACTCTATGGGTAGAAAAACCATTATAGGATCGAGAGGAGCCAACAAGTATTTTAAACTAGAGGAAAACGAGATAAGACAAATAGTAGCCAGTACAAGACACATTCATGTCTCCGGTTACTCGGCTCTCAATGTAGATAGGGGGCATACTCTACTAAGAATACTATACTATTCCAAGGAGAATAACAAGTCAACGAGCTTAGACCTAGAGGGAATAGCACAATACTATCCCGAATTCATACAACAGCTTAACGGATTATTGGATTACGTTTTCATTAATAGAGTTGAAGCAAAATACTTATGCAAACACAAAGACTTAGTAAAATGCTTAGCTGGTCTACTTAAAACAATTAACGCTAAGGCACTATTCTTAAAAGAGGGAGAGAAAGGCAGTAGAGTTTTTGTAATGGAAAATAATGTTAGTGTAAAAGAGTTTAGGGTAGAACCATACAAGGCCTCAAAAATAATTGATTGTACTGGTGCTGGAGACGCATACAACGCAGCCGTAATAGCATCAATTCTCTCGGGAAAATCCTTTATTGAAGCCTCCTTGGAGGGAAATAAGGCCGGAGCAAGAGCATGTGGCTGTATGGGTGGTTTTTGTCTGGACTGAGACTAACCACTCTATAGTGTGGTAATATTTTCAGAGGAGTAGGGTTTTCTACAAGTATACTGGTTAGTTTATTCAATTATATTATTTTAAAAATATAGTGTTCAGCAGAAGAAAAAGTATATATGGAGTTAGATTAAAGATAAGATATCCTAGAGGTCTAACTTTTAAGGGAGGTGAATGGAATGGACTCCAAACTCGTTATAACAGCAATAATTGTGTTAATCGTGGGAATAGTCATAGGCTACGGTATAGCGAGTGCTACAGTATCGGGTAAAGTACAAACTGTTACGACGACCGTTACGCAAACAACTGGAGGAGCGCAAACAGTAACAACTACTATTACTCAGACAGTAGCGCCAGGAGTAGAAAAACTAAATGAGAAAAACGTCTATTCCCTCTCATGGGACCAGATAGAACAGCTAGCCAAGAAAGAGGGCCAAGTAGTCTGGTACGGCTTCGGAAGCACCTATGAAAGAGACTTCTTCACAGAACTTTGCCAGAACTTCACAGCCGAAACTGGTATAAAGTGTACCTATGTACATGGAAGCTGGTTTGATACAGTTCAAAAGATTATAAGCGAAAAAGAGGCTGGCAAGGAGACAGGCGACATAGACGTAGTATT
>JALVFK010000228.1 GCA_027030065.1 Desulfurococcales archaeon
GTTTTCTCTTCTTTAGCTATATCTTCGAATACCTTGCGGAAGCGTTCATCCTCTATTGCGCGAGCAAACTGTAGGTAAAGATTTATTGCATCTAACTCGGCTATTATCGCATATCTTAATGCTTCAGCTAGTTCTTCTTTACTAAACTTCTTAGACTGTAGGTCTAAGGGGTTCTTAGCCATCATATATTATTCACCAAAATACATGATTAGAAGGGGACTTGTTGCATACTCCTGGAGATAAACAATGTTAAACTATACTATTAAGATTTATGGTAATGAATACAGAGTTCAAACTCGATATACTACTACAAGGTGTTTCCATAACTAATGTGTCTCTAGGAGTAATGGACGGGCTATGAGAACTCCTCTCAGCTTCATTACCTCATTCAACAAATTCTTTATCCTACTTGTATCGCCTCTAACTATTATGGCTAACATACACTTCTCCTTATCTAAGTGTACGTGAACAGTAGATACTATTACGTCTAGGAACTCGTGCTGTAAATCAGTTAGTTCCTCATCAACATGACCTACATCATGGTTGTACACAACACCTATGATGCCAACGGCTTTGCCTGCAAGTTTCCAACGATGTTCTGCTATAAATAGACGTAGGGCTTCTTGTATGAGCTTAGACTTGCTCTTAATACCAGTAGTTCTCATGCAAAGCTCGAGGTCTCTTAATAGCTCGTCTGGCACGTATACACCGAATTTAGTCTTAGATTTCTCCTTATCAGACATTTATACCACGCTATAGCTTAGCTCAGACTATACACGCTAAAAATATATTAGAATTACCAGTTTTATGTAATAATGCTTTACTTTTAATATAAAACATTAGATTTATATTTTAAAAACGATTATTTTGAATAAAACTATTATACTGCGATAAACAGTGTTATAACATGTGATAATATGACTAAGCCCAGGCCTATGACACTAGATGCTCTAGCCTCAGCATTTGGAGGAGAATCAATGGCGCATATGAGGTACCTTGTTTTCGCTGAAATAGCTGAGAGAGAAGGTTATTCAAACGTAGCACGACTCTTCAAGGCAATAGCCTTTGCCGAAAAAGTACATGCCTCAAACCACTACAGTAGACTTAGGGATCTTGAAACAGACTTAAAGGTAGTAGCTGGTGGAACCTTTGGGCCAGGAAATACTTCGAAGAATCTTAAACTAGCTATAAGGGGAGAGGAGTTCGAAGTAAATGAAATGTATCCAGCCTACATAGAGATAGCGAAACTTCAAGGAGAGAAACAAGCAGAGATAAGCTTCAAGTGGGCCTTAGAAGCCGAGAAAATACATGCTGAACTCTACCGTAAGGCTAAGGAACACGTAGACCGAGGCGAAGACATGCCTATTGAAGGCAAGGTTTGGATATGCCCAGTATGCGGTCACACATATGTGGGTACCGAGCCCCCCGAGAAGTGCCCTGTATGTGGTGCGCCGAGAGAAAAGTATGTAGGCTTCTAGTGAAATATCCTTAAATATCTCTAGTACAACTTTTTACTTTCCATAACTTCTTTTTTATAGTGGATAAACTAGATAATAATTTGATTATTATTGAATAATTCTTATACTAAACTCAAAATTTATTTTAGCTTAGAGTATCAGAGATTATACTAGGGTTTAACTTATTGCCGTCTAAGCCTCGCCGAGATAGGCGTATCTGGGAACATCCTATTCTCACCTTCAAGCGCGGTAAGAAGATCAAGTTCTTTTTCGAGGGAAGAGAAGTTGAAGCCTACGAGGGCGAGAGTATTGCGGCAGCACTCTACGCTATAGGTGTTGACGTATTATCTTGGAGCTCTAAGCTCGAGAGGCCTCGCGGAGCTTTCTGTATGATAGGTAAGTGTAGTAGCTGTTTTATGATAGTTGACGGGATACCCAATACGCGTACATGTATAGAACCAGTTAGGGAAGGAGTTAGAGTTGAAAGACAGCGAGGCTTAGCAGAGATACCACCAGCAAGTACTGTCTACGAGGCTGAAGAAGAAGAGGTCCTAGAAACAGACGTATTAGTTATAGGTGGGGGTCCAGCTGGCTTATCGGCGGCTCTCGCTGCCGCGAAATACGGGTTAAATGTAGTATTAGTGAACGAGCACTTCAAGTTAGGTGGCCAGTTGGTTAAACAAACCCATAAGTTCTTTGGCTCGAAGGAACTGTTTGGCGGATTACGTGGTTTTCAGGTAGGGAAGGAGCTTGCTAGAAAGATAGCAATGTATGATAACATTAGGGTGCTTTTGCAGACGACAGCTTATGGTATATTTAGGGGCGGCTGGGTAGGATTAATGAACAAGAACAAGTTATATCGAGTTAAGCCTAGATACATTGTTGCTTCTACTGGTGCAAGTGAGAGATACCTCGCCTTCCCCGGTAACGACTTACCCGGGGTCATGGGGGCTGGTGGAGCACAAACACTCATGAACGAGTACGGTATCTTGCCAGGAGAAGAAGTTGTAGTAGTAGGATCAGGTAATGTTGGAGTAATAGTATCCTATCAACTACTACAAGCTGGTGCAAAAGTAAAGGCTATAGTCGAGATAATGCCGGAGATAGGGGCCTGGTTTGTTCATGCAGCGAAAATCCGGAGATACGGTGTACCCATCTTAACGAGTCACACAATAAAGGAGGCATGGGGAACCGATAGAGTTGAAGGAGTAACCATCGTAAAAGTAGACGAAGAATTCAAGCCCATTCCAGGAACAGAAAAAGACATACCATGCGATCTAGTATTATTGGCAGTCGGTTTAACCCCCGATACAAGGCTCTTCGCTCAAGCAGGAGCCGTTATGAAATGGATACCAGAGCTCGGAGGCCTTGTACCACTTAGGACGAGATATCTAGAAACAAGCGTACCCGGCATGTATGTTGCAGGAGACGCATCAGGCATTGAAGAAGC
>JALVFK010000229.1 GCA_027030065.1 Desulfurococcales archaeon
ATGTATTATGCACCAGCCTATATAGCTGGCTACATAGACTTGAGAAACCCATTGTATAGAGATGAATACCGTGAATTAGAGAGGCTATGGGCTCATCAAAGTCTTGCAACAGCCTTCGAGAACATGATGCTAGTGGCATGGAGTATGGGGATAGGATCAGTATGGCTAGGAGTACCATTGCTCCTCAGAGAGGAATTTGACAGAGTCCTCCGGCCGCCAAAAGGATTAGAGTTTGCAGGCATACTAGCTCTAGGATATCCAGCTAGAAGTATAAGGCCACGTATGAGACATAAGGAGTTTGAACAAGTATGTAAAATAACATGATTTTTGAGACTAGCATAACGAGTTTAGTGTGGGAGAGGAGAGGTGAAGCTTACTAGAGTTAACCCGGTTGAGCTTAGGAGACACGGTATAGCATTTATAAAAGAGTTGGAGGAGCTTGAAGACGAGTTGGAACAGTTATTAGAAAAACACGGTTATAGGATAGCATATCATTATGAACTAGAATCGCTAAGCATAGATGAAGAAGACGTAGAGCTTATTGAGAGAGAAATGGGTCGGAAACCATTATTAACAATACCTTTAGTGAAGACCAAAGAACCCCACGACGGGCTTTATCGTGCTATAGTCTTAGAGGACTCTGAGGTAGTATTAGTGAGGACGAGGTTGACAAATAAAGGAGTTGAAAAAGACATCATAAGACTCGAGTAGTCTTAGCCGTATGTGAGGGTAAATTTTATTTTCTTTCCGAAGACCTTAAATAAACGTTGTTAAAGTCTACGAGGTGTTATCTGGATGAGTAAAACAGTTGTAATAATAGGTGGCGGACCAGGAGGAATGGCTACTGCAAGCCGTGTAAAAAGATTGAAGCCAGACTATAACGTTGTGGTTTTCGAGAAGACTAGGTGGGTAAGTTTTGCTCTCTGTGGAACACCATATTATGTTGGCGGGGTTGTTAAGAAGATAGAGCACTTGATGCACTATAAGCCTGAGTACTTCATAAAGAACCGTGGAATAGATTTAAGAATAAGGCACAAAGTAGAAGCAATTGACCCTAATACTAGGACTGTTGAATACGTAAACCTTGATACTGGGGAGAAGGGCAAAGTAGAATACGATTACCTAGTAATAGCTACTGGTGCTAGACCCAGAGCCTACGACTTCTTCCCCGAAATCAAGGATATAGAGGGAGTATTCACTCTAAGCCACCTAGACGATGCAGAGAAGCTAAAGAACTATATCGAGAAGCTCGGCTCGGGTAAGAAAGCAGTCGTCGTTGGCGCAGGCTATATAGGCTTAGAGGTAGCTGAAGCTCTAGCGGAGAAGGGCTTCAAGGTAACAGTATCAGAGATGTTCAACCAGGTACTACCAAAAGCACTTGACCCAGATCTCGCTAAGACTGTTCAAGAACACCTACGCTCCCACGGCATAGAAGTATTATTGGGTGCAAAAACTACTGGGTTCAAAGCCGATGAAAGCGGCAGGCTTGTAGGCATTGAAACCGATAAGGGGTTCTTAGAGGCAGATGTAGCAGTAGTAGGAGTAGGTATCAGACCTAACACTGAGCTAGCACAAATGGTTGGAGCAAAAATAGGTCAAACAAGAGCTGTATGGACGGATGAGCACACGGAAACTAGTGTGAAGGGCGTATATGCTGTAGGAGATGTAGCTGAAACAACACACCTAGTGACCAAGGAGAGAATATGGGCTGCTTTCGCTACAAATGCTAACAAGATGGGATATGTAGCGGGAACAAATATTGGTGGAAGAGAAGCAATATACAAGGGAACAGCCCTAACAGCAGCAACACAAGTATTCGGCCTGGTGGTAGCGAGAACAGGTTTAGGTGAGGAGGAGGCGAAAAAGAAAGGATACAACGTAGTAACGGTCTCCCTAAGATCCAATTCAAGACCAGCATACATGGGTGACGTAGAAGTAGTTAGATTCAAGGTTATAGCCGATGCAGATACAGGCAAGCTCCTCGGTGCACAAGCACTGGGAGATCAATCAGCCTTCTGGAGAGTAAACGTTATATCAGCACTACTTGAGCGTGAGGGAACAGTCTGGGATCTATTCCAGACAGATATAGGGTATCATCCCTACCTAAACCCAGTCTGGGACCCAATAATAGTAGCTGGTAGATTATTCCAGAGACAACTAGGCGAGACACCGAGAAAAGCCTAGAAATGAGGCAATGATTCTTTTACATTATTACATTAATTGTTTTTCCTATAATTATTAAACCCATAATTGAGGTTAGGATACCCACTACTCGTGTTAGTAGTATTAAGTCCATTTTCTTAACAGTAACTGAGGCTAAAGGCGCTGCTAAAACTGTTCCCACAGTAAGCATGAATGCTATCATCAAGTTAACTCCCCCCGCGGCTATGTAGAATAATACTGCGATAGAGTTGACGACAATCTCGCTTACAAGGCTTAATGCTATTGCTTTCCTAACATTTACCTTTAAGAGGATTTGACCCGGAATAAGTATGGGGCCATAGCCCGCACCAGTTAATGCTTTATTAAAGGATGCAATAAAGCTTAGAATAGATATCTTCAACAACAACCCGTTATCAACGCCATTGCCTTGTAAGAACTTGTCCCTTCTCATAGTAGATACTATGAGACCAGATGCAACTATGATTAATCCAATATATATCTTCACGTATTCTTCAGATAATTTTATGCCCAATATAACTGCAATAGCGACTGCAATAATAGCTGATAAGACTAGTGCAAATAAGTGTCTGCGATCACTTTCCCGCCCACGTAGTACTATGGTTCCAAGTTTATGATGGGTTATCCCGGCTACAGTATTTCCTGCAAGCTGTGATAAGAGCACACCAGCTACTACGTCGTGGGGGTTAAAACCCATTAGTAATAGTATTGGTACTATTAT
>JALVFK010000230.1 GCA_027030065.1 Desulfurococcales archaeon
CTTGAAACATCCTTACTAGCAGTACCATTAATCTTAACAGGCCAACCAATCCAAGCCTCACCAGGCTGATCAGCCGTATTACCTCCTTCCGGCGTACCGTATTCCGAGACACTTGGTGTTATCACTACAACCCAGTTTCCACCAGCACTATCCTCTCTAGCCCTCTTTACCGCTAGCCATGTTATCCAGTTATTACTTGGCGGCGTATACCTTATTGTCTCATTGTACCCTAATCCTTGGATACTGCTTGCAAGTATTATTGGTATTCCAAATACTACTTCAGATGAAGTATTTACTGCCTTACCAGTATAGTTATACAGGTATAGGTCTAAATCGGTTTTAGCATTATTTGCGCCATTTGCTAGGTATAGCTTTATTGTATAGTTGACGTTGTCTATAGTTGTACCGTTTGGCAATGTAATGGTCTTGTTGGGGAATATTACTGCTTGTATCCAAACGCTTGGACCATACTGGTGGATGTTGGGGAATTCTGTTGAGCCGTTCCACCATATACCGTCTCTAAACCATCCGTTAACAACTGCGCCTGGGGTCAGAGGATTTGGTAGATTCTTTATTGCTGCTAGGAGTGGATAGGGGTCTATGGCACCATAGCCCTCGTGTGGATCCCATCCGCCCTTATCTAGTGTCGGACTATAGGATGCATTTAGCGTTCTTATTGCTGGATAAGTTTCATAGGTTGATATGAGTGCTAAGTTCTTTAAGAATAATACATCTGTTGCGCTATTCCAGTCCCAGTCTCTTCCAACATACGTGTTTAAGTACTCTCTATATGCCTGGCTTGCAAGAGTCATTATACCTGTTACATGGGGTGTAGCCATCGAGGTACCCATCATTGCTAGAGTATCGTTGGGTGTTATCTCGCTTCCCGTTGGAGAATATTCCTCTGCATCATTTGTGTCTGCGCTAAAGATCATTGTGTTGGCTCCACCACCAATACATGCTAGGTCGGGCTTATAGGTTCCAGGATAATCTGTAGCTTGACCTCCATCGCTACTATAGAATGTTACATTGTTTGTCCACTGATCTAATGCTGCAACAGTAATGGCCATTGCGTTTTCAGTAGGAGATGTTGTAGCCGCTGTACCCGATCCCGGTCCATCGTTTCCAGCAGCAACTACTGGTATTACACCAGAATTAGCTAGATTAGTTACCGCTGTTTCAACGTCTGCTACAGTGCCGCTATAGCCCCAGCTCATATTATGAGTTGTTATATTATATGTTGTCCTAACTTGTATTATCCAGTTTAATGCATCAACTGTTGGATCAGTAGTATAATCATAGAATATATTAGCCATAACTATGCCAGCCTCATAAGCCATACCAGTGAAGTATGGTCTATCATCGGGTGTTGTATTACTTACTGGCCAATGTATTATCCAGTGTTCTGATGAAGTAGCCGTTCTTCTTGTGCTAGCTGTTATATAGTATCTAACATAATAGTAACCATACTGCGATGAATCGGTTATATCGTAGAGCATTGTATTCCATGTATCCTGTGCTGTATCAATACATGTGAGGTTTTGCACGTATCCCTTAACGGCCGCATAGTATCTTGGATAGTTGCCTACGTAGAATAAGCAGAATCTATCGAGAACATCTCCACCACTCTGATATACTGTAATGTTTATCGTGCCAGTAGCATCAACCTTTATTACTAGATCGTATAGGCTATACCACCCACTACTACTATAATCTAATTCATAATCAGTTGAGGCTACTAGTCTTCCCTGGCTATCAGTACTAACGTAATATCCCGCCATAGTACCAGAAACATGCGTTCCATGAGAGCCCGGATCGTATGCTGCACTTGGATCCTCGCCTGTATTCTGGGACCAATATGATAGTACTCTCCCTGTGAATGCTGGGTGAGAGTCGTCGATACCAGTATCGCTGACGCTTGCTGTTACTCCTTTACCAGTATAGCCGAGGTTATCCCATACCCATGGTCTGAGATAGAGTGTTTTACCAGAGTAATAGTTGTATAGTCTTTTCTCTCTATTGGTGACGTCTATTATTACCCAAAGATCTCCACGTCCATCGTTGTTTAAGTCAATGTTCTGTAAGTAGTTCTTTATCTCCTCTAGCAGGGTTAGGTTTGCTGGTATCTTTACTGTGAATCCCACTAAGGCATAGGTGTATATACCTACTGGTTTTACCGGATACCTTAACTGTAGCTGTCTTATAATATCGCCTAACAGTCTTGTTAAAGCTAAGTTTTTCTCTATATCACTTACTGGCGGATTCTCCTTAAACATCACTAGTATTCCTATCTCATCGCCACTAGTATAAGCACCACTACTCAGCTTTGCTATGAGTGAATCCTCTATGAAGTCCTTATTCCTATCAGTCTTTGATACGATGTTTGATACAGCTCTAATTGTATCAATCTTTATAGAACCAGCTCTTGGAACAGGTGCTGGCTTCCCATAATATGATGGCACAATTATTTTTATGGGATTATTTAGTCCCAAGTCAACGCTATTAATATTATTCGTTTTCTGTGACTGAGATACACTAACCATCGGTATAGACGCTGAAGCTAGTATAACCACTAACAATAATATAGCATATAATCTTATGGGTACCACTTTATTCCCCGGAAATAACTAACCCATATTCGTAGAATATAAATTTAGTTATCTCTAGCTATAAATGTTCTTTTTGTATAAAACATTACTTCCACATTATGTTATTTAACATTAATCTTTGTTTTTATTTCCATAAACCCATGTACCAGTGTATTTCGAATACCTAGGTCCTTCAACTAACTTATATTCTCTCCAACTTGTTCTAGTTGATGCCCAGGTCATATAGTAGCTTATTACCTTGTTATCAGATAACACATTAAATATTTTTGTCAACGTCTCCGCTACCATACTATTTGCATAAAATATTGATATGAACTCGCCAGTAAGTGTCGACAGATAAGTTCTCTTATGTAGTGGATGCCTTGATAAAACCGATACTATGCTCTTCGCGTGTTCTGGTTTTCTCGTCTTAACAGATGTTACTATTATTAATGGAAGATTCTTACTCCAGGGTGTTTCACTAAGTGATATTGATTGTATGTAACGTGATATGATTGAGAGCCTCTTTATAACTCTTGACTTCTTTAACCCAAGCTTCTCTGCTATTGTATTAGGAGATACTATACCGTGTTCTTCAAGTATCGATACTATTTTTAAATCCATCTCGCTTATCTTTGCCTTCCCCCTTTTCCTTATTTTCTCCATATTTAGTATCTCGGACATAATACTATTGCTTGTATTGGATATTGCGTATATTATCTCTTCAGTTATTGAATCCTCGTCTAATACTATCTTTGATTCTATGGGATCAATATATTTTTTGAAGTCTGGTTTACTACCATAGACTTCATCGGCACTAATCTGATCCTCATATATATTATAGTCTTCTTGAAACAGATTCTCATCACTTTCAATGGGCTTGTAGTATGATATAAGCGTGCTGTTTGGTATTAAGCGCACTATTGAGTGCAGAAACCTTGTATTTATGTTTGAGGTATTTCTATAGCCTTGTAGGATGGCTATATTTAGTTTGAGTCCTATAGCCCAGTAGTCTATATCTACAGTGAATTTGAAGCCTTTTTCTCTTAGCCTCTTCAATCTCCTAGATACTGATACCTTTGACTTATTGAGTAACCTCGATATATTTGTTATAGAGGCTAGAGGACCGGAAGATAATATCTTTTCTAATAGTTCTATATCCTTGTAATCGATGTCTACTTTTATATTCATTTATACCAGCTAATGTATTAATGAATTATTTGTTCTGATTAGTGTTACCTTATCCTACTATATAAACTAGGGGTTTCTTCCAGAGTATTTCTATGATCCTTTTGTATCATACTATATATGGAGTCTTCTATTCGAATATTTCTTTTTGCCACTTGCGGTACAGGTATAGGGTTACCAGCAATATTATGAAGGTGGGTACAAGGGTGAAGACTGTTACTGGTACGAAGTTCTTTGACTGGCCCGTGGTTACGTAGTCGTAGTACCATTGTACATAGGAGAATATGAAGAATGGTACACCAAAGATGCCGAATAGTACTGAGAGGAGAACCTGCATTTTGTTTATTTTATCTTGGTATCTCGTCATTATTATATAGTTTAATGATTCTAGTTTTCGTTCAACGCTTGCTATTAGGCGGTTTATTTCTAGAGCCTTTACTGCATGGGTAAAGAATTCTCTCATGTCCCGGTCTACTATGAAGTAGTGGTTTTCTATTAGGTCTATTACGTGGCTGTATTCTTCTCTAAGTTTTACTAGTTCGTTGAGGTTTCTTAGTTGTCGGTGGATGAATAGGTACTCGAAGACTCTGAGTGACTGCCTTGCATGGTTTATTAGTTCTAGTACTACTAAGTGTCTGAGTCGGAGTCTTAATCCTATATCTGATGGGCCCAGGTATTTTCTGGATATAGCTACTATATGAGTATTCGTATCTGTTATGACTATGGTTACTCGGCTAATATTTACGCGGCTTAAGGGTTTTGATAGTGTTTCTCCTATATTTTGAGCTGGTATGTAGTAGAATGATTTCTTGATAGTTCTTCTAATTGCTTCTGTTGAAGCTATTCTCCTTGTCCCGTGAAGCATTGCATAGATTTGTAGCGAGTAGTCTTTTAATATTTCTATTATCTTTTTACTACCCTTTAATACCTCGGTAAATAGTGCGACATACATTGTATCCCACGGGTTGCGGAGTAGGGATTCAAGTTCTACTAGGTTGCTTGGCTCATATCCTCTCATTTTCGCTACAATGTATTTTATGTATGTTGAGTACGCGTCTACTAGTTCCCATATCTTCATTTTCACTTTAACGTAAGGGGTTCCGCTACGTTTTGCTGCTTGGGTTTCAGCTATTTTTCCACTCTTCAATAATATCCATGTTATATATGGTTTCCTCGGTAATTTTATCTCGACGCCCTCTACTTCGAGAACGTATCTTAGCTTGAGTACGTCTGTTGAAGTCATTTTTAGGTCGTGTATCATGAATGTTAGGGTTAGTGTTGCAACACCGTTTTTGTGGATAAATAATTCTATTAGGCCTCTTAGACTAGGAATCTTCTCTAATCCTTTCTTTTCTTCTCCTAGCTCTACTATTACCTCTCCTAATACTAGTCTAATGAACTCTTGGCGTTCAAGGTATTCTTCCGAGAATAATGTTAAGTCTATGGCTGCTCTACAGTTTATGTATCGTTGTATATCATTTGGTATTTCACCGTTTATTTTAGCGTATGGTTTAACCCATATGCCTCCTTCTCCGATTTTCTTCCACTCTTTTTGTTCATACTCGTGTATTAGTGGTATTGGTATGTAGGCTAAGCTTAGAGTCCACGTGAAATTTGAGAATTCTTGGATAATCTTATCTGCAACTTCTACTATGTCTACTTGCCCGCCTAGGTCAAGGCTCTTGATATAGTATAAGTCCATGTATTCTGTTACTAGTATACTGGTTTTTCTATGAGTTTCTCCTCGATACTCTATCGTCATTGTGCTAGCATTTTCACCTCGTGGAATACAATGCTGTATTGCTGGTATATTAGAATATCCTTTTAAGTGGTGTTTTATCGAAGTCTCTATCATTTGATATAATATTTGTTACCCTATTCCTTATCGCTACCGCGAGGTGTAAAGCGTCCTCATAGTCTAGGTTGTATTCTTCTTGTAGTCTTAGAGCTTCTAGTAGATCTCTCTGCTCTAACGGTATGATCTTCAAGTTTGCTAGAGATGTTATAGCGTTTACTGTTTTCTCAACTATTTCTCTATTCTTTAAATTAGTTCCGAGAATACCCGCTATTATCACTAGTGTTTCATAGACTGTTAACGTTGATGTCATGTAGGTTCCGGGAGCACTATCCTCTACCTTCTTTATCCATGAGAGAGACTTTAACCCGTATCGTGGATCTGCTGTAAGCCAATAGACGAATACGTTTACATCTATGTAGCTTTTCTCCACCATTTCTCGACAACTCCCACTATAATCTCATCTAGATCCTCTGGTAACGGTCTACCGACTCTAAAGAGTCCATAGTATTTTTCTGCAATACCTTCAGCTGGCTCCAATACTATTTTTCCATTAGTATATTTTACCTTAAGTCTCCTCCCATTGCCTAGTTGGAGTTTTTCTCTTATTTCCTTGGGGATCACTATTCTGCCCTTAGAGTCCATTTGTACCACATATTCCATGTATCCCACAAAATATTATTTTCCCACCATAGCTTTAAAACATTATGTAGAACACTATTAGCTTGAGAGCCTTGAGCACTAGAGACTTGTTTGACAAGTTATGGGAGCTTTATGATGAATGGTATTATAGGCATAAGACGATAGCTGAAAATGAGGTAAGACTTGTAAAATCCATGGTGACTAAGCATCCAGTATTAGAGGTAGGTGTGGGGACTGGATTCTTTGCTCAACATGTAGGAGCGGAGATAGGAGTTGATCCATCAATAAATATGTTGGGTAAGGCTCTTAAGCGTGGAATAGAGGTTGCCCAGGGAGTTGGCGAGAAGCTACCTTTCCGGGATAACTCGTTTATGACTGTATTACTTATCGTGACCCTGTGTTTTGTAGATGACCCTTATCTCGTTTTAGCTGAAAGCACAAGAGTAGCGAAGAGAGGAGGAGATGTTGTTGCATGTATTGTTCCCCGCGATAGTAGTTGGGGTAGAAAATATGTTGAGGAAGCGAAACGGGGACATGTATTCTATTCGCGTGCAAGATTCTATACTGTTGCTGAGGTCTATGATATGATGGAGAAAGCTGGTTTGAAAATAGTAGAGGCTAGGGGTGTTTTAGGCTTTAAGCCTTGGGAGAGACCTTACCCCGAAGAGCCTTCTAATGATATAGTTGATAAGGGTTTTGTATGTATAAGAGGAGTTAAGAAATAACTTATTTTAGGATTGACCAAATACTTCCTTTAATGCTCTAACGAACTCGTTGTAGGCTTCTTTGCCCCATGCTACCAGTATTATCTCCTTAATACTTGTACCAAAGTCTATGTGGTCTCGTATCACTTTTAACATAGTCTTTGCTGCATCATAGTGTGGTATTCCACCTACACCTGTACCCATTCCGGGGAAGGCTATGCTCTTTACACCTATATCGTTGGCTACAGTTAATGCTGCTCTAGTAGCTTTTTCAACGTTTTCTAATCCTATCCTCATTGCTGGCTCGGGCATAGTGGGAGCGTGTATAACGTATTTTGCCTTTAACCTACCAGCTGATGTAGCTATAGCTTCCCCAACTGGTACTGGTGCTCTCCTACGCGCCTCATCCTCGATTATTTTTCCGCCCTTCCTCTTAATAGCTCCTGCAACTCCTCCACCCATAATCATGTAGCTGTTAGCTGGGTTTACTATAGCATCAACATCTAGTTCCGTGATGTCGCCTTCAATTACACGTATTTTCACACCCTTATACTCTACTTCTTCAACCATAAGAGCCCACCCCTACCCGGAGGATTATCCGGTAGTCTTACCCCTATCCTTCTAAGAATAACGTATAGCTTAGATAAAGGTAGCCCTACAACCGTATAAGGATCACCCTTTACCTCCTCCACAAAGATACCACCTAGTCCCTGGAGCATGTAGGCTCCAGCAGCCTCTAAGGGTTCACCAGTTCTAATATACCATTCTATCTCGTCATCCTCTAACTGCTTAATCTTTACGAGAGCCTCACCCAGTTCAATAAACCTCCTATTAACCCCGCCCACATTAGATATTACTGCAAGACCCGTTAAGACCCTATGAAACCTACCCGAAAGATGATGAAGCATCCACCGGGCATCATCAATATTCTTCGGCTTACCGAGAACACGATTATTCAACTCGATAACCGTATCAGCTCCAATCACAATTATATCCTCCTCTCTCAAAAACCTCTTGTAAACGCTAAGAGCCTTCATACTAGCATTATACATTACAACAAATCTTGGATCACCACTCACTTGCTCTGATATACTAGATGGGGCAATAACCATGGGGTTCAAACCCAAAGCCTCTAATAAAATCTTCCTACGCGGACTAGACGATGCTAAAATTATCTTCGCCATAAGTTAACCCTAATAGAAATTATATCTTCTCTCAAAGAAAATAGTTTCCCAATGTGTGAAGGAAGTTTAGAAAAATATTAAAAATAATTATGTGTTTAAGAAAATTATTTTCTCTTGTACCAGAATATTAGTAGTGCTAGTAGTATGGTTGCTAGTATTATTGGTGTTATTGTTGGTTCTGGTATTGGTGCTGTTGCTGAGTTTACTATTATGTTTGTTTGTGCTACTGGTCCTTCGGTTAGTGTTCCACTCGAGTCGTAGAAGTATGTTA
>JALVFK010000231.1 GCA_027030065.1 Desulfurococcales archaeon
GTTGATAGAGTTGCACTTGTAGCCAATGAGGTAAAGATAGCGAAACTAGTGGCTAGGCTTAGGCCCATAGGAGTAGCAAAAGGTTAGCATCATTTCTCCTATTATTTTTAACATCTAAAAAACGGAATCTAATTGTTTGTTAGGTATTTGTGCTTCTAAAAGTGCTTATTAGCCAGATAGGTACTATGGAATTAATGAGAGTGTTAAAGTGTGGCAAAGATAAAGCTGATAGACCCTGAATATGAGTGTAAGGCAACAATCCTAGGGGAAACGATTAGAAGAGCATGCGATCTTATACCCGAACTAGATCTAAAAGAACTATGTTATCTAAATGTTAATAGCGATAGAATAATATTCTTAAATGCAAACACTTTAGAAAAAATGAATAAAAATGACATAGAAGTCTATGGAGACTTATACTGTATAAAGAAGACTCAAGAGGCTTACATAATCTTTCCGAATATTCGTTCGGCTAGAGGAAAGTATAGTTATATAATGTTATTGAAAATTTATGGGTCACTTGTAGAATGGAAAGTTCTCCTCTTGAAATCATCGGAAGACGAGTACGTTATAATAAAGAAGGAAGGTACAAAAAGATCAATTAAAATGGACCTTGAACAAGTAATAGAGAAATTACCGGAATTTGTAAAGACTATGGGAATACGGCAAGTAGAAAAGACTATATCAATTCCATATAAGTAATTTACATAGACTAAGCCCTAGTCTTTAGGGGATACCAATGAATAACACAACAGTTATCGATACAATATCTACTCTAGAAATGCGTGTTTATGAAGCTAATAGTGTATGGCTAGGAGTTCCATTGCTTTTATTGATGGAGAATGCCGGAAAAGAAGTTGCACGAGTAGTTACTGCTAAGTTAGGTGGTGATATACATGGCAAGGAAATAATAGTATTTGTGGGCAAGGGAGGAAATGGTGGCGATGGCCTTGTTGCTGCAAGGCATCTAGCAGCTATGGGTGCAAAGGTTTACGTGTTATTATTGTATGATAAATCCCTAATTTCTTCACCCGATACATTGTTTAATCTAGAAATAATTGAAAGAATGGATTTGAATGTTAAAGTAGAGAAAATAAGGGAACCGAAAAAACTCAAACCGTACAATGTAGATGTTCTAATAGACGCTATGTTGGGTACTGGTGTTCGTGGGGAACTCAGGGAGCCCATCAGATCAGCTGTTAGGATATTTAATGAAAGCAATGGTCTTAAGATAGCAATAGATGTCCCAACAGGTATTGATCCAGATACAGGTAAGATATCAGATATAGCAGTAAGAGCTGATATAACAGTTACAATGCATAGACTGAAACCTGGTCTTCTTCGAGCAAGAGATTATTCGGGAGAAATAGTTGTTGCTAAAATAGGAATACCAGTTGAAGCGGAACTATATGTTGCTCCAGGTGACGTAAAATATAGAATACCTAGAAAACCCGTAGATGCCCATAAGGGGGTTGGAGGAAGAGTACTAGTAGTAGGAGGGTCAAAACTTTATAGTGGTGCTCCCGCTCTCTCGGCTCTTGCAGCTTTACGTAGTGGTGCTGACTTAGCCTTTGTTCTAGCTCCTAGTTCTGTTGCGAGAACTATCGCTGTTTTCTCGCCAAATCTTATTGTCCATAGTGCGGATGGGGAAGTCTTCAGCTTAAAGGATATAGATAGTCTGCGAGAAGCTCTCTTAGCATTTCGTCCACATGCAATAGTATTGGGTCCTGGTTTAGGTTTAAGTGAAGAGACAAGAGAATTTGTTATTGAAGCATTGAAAACAATTATTTCATCGAATAAAAATGTAGTAGTAGATGCAGATGCATTAAAACATATAGCCAATGTTAACATTGAGTTTGGTGGAAGAGCCGTTCTAACGCCACATCTAGGTGAGGCACTAATATTACTTGGTAGGAAAGATGTTGTTAAGGACAGTAGATTAAAAGAAAGAATAAATATATGTAAAAGTATTTCAGAAAAATACAATGCAATAGTTTTACTCAAAGGTCCAGTAGATGTGATATGTAATAGAGAAAAATATAGATTAAACAGGACGGGAAATCCTGGAATGAGTGTTGGAGGAACAGGGGATGTTCTTACAGGTATAGTGGCGGCACTTATAGCTAGAGGTGTAGATCCTTATTATGCAGCTCAAGTTGCAGCTTACATAAATGGTAGAGCTGGAGACATGGCCTTTAAGAATTTTGGTGAAAGGATTACTGCGCTAGATCTAATAGAATACATCCCTAAGGTATTCCTGGAAGCTGAGGAATACCCGTATAGAAGATTAGTTCTATATGATAAACATAATAGTTGATAGTATTAGTAATACGAGCCATAGGAATAATGAGTACTTAACTATTTTTGAACCGTCAAGCGGAGGGATGGGTATCAAGTTGAAGAATGCTATGTATCCATTAAACGATCCTATCCTTAACATTAAGTCTACGATATAGTTATTGGTTCCCTGCATGACGAGTATAATACCAGTAATCTTAAGAAAAATGGCTAATAATATATTGGACAATGGTCCTACAAGTGATATAGTTGCTATATCTCTAATAGAGGGTACCTTGTGTATTGAGTAAAAAGCTACTTCACCAGGTGCTATTATCTTAAAGGGTAGAAAGAAGCTTACTAGGGTTAAAAGAAACCCCATCTTATTTATCCTGTAAAAAGCTATGTAACCTAGTCTATTCGCTTCAATTCTGTGAAATATTTCATGTAAAGTAAAGCTAATAGCTAGTAATAGAATCATGACTAGCCCTATAATCGGGTTAGTGAATACTGTGAAGCCAGTTATAGAGAATCCTACAGCTAGTGCTGACAGTAGTAGCATATAGTGTTCTTTAGTATGCATAGTACATTACCACTAACGATTCAATAAAACTCTTCTAACACACTCGTCAACACAGTCTTTAAATGCATCGCCAGAATAACCCATTTCAATGCATTCCTCTCTACATATCCTCACAATATGTTGTCTATCTATCTCCAAGGTTACTACCGTCACCTCTATATACCAGGTACCTCATTCAGATATATAGCTAATACAGCATGTAGTTTTATAACCCTTAAGTACAATCAGTGGAAGGCTGATAATAGAAGAGGCTGAAGCTGACATGCCTACATGGCACTACTCGGTAAAGAACCTGGACCCGGATCGTACAGCTAAGGCAGTACTACTAGATGTACCAGTATCTCCTAAGATAATGTATGAGGCGGCAAGAGCCATAAAGGGTATGACTGTTAAGGAGGCTAAGGAATACCTTAAACGAGTAATAGAGTTAAAAGAACCTATTCCATTCTTTAGATACAAGGGCAAACAATCACACAAAAAAGGTCTATCAGACAAGTGGAAGTGGCCGATAGGCAGATATCCCGTTAAAGCAGCAAAATATCTGCTAAGACTATTAGAGAACGTTGAAAACAATGCCGAATTCAAGGGTTTAAACACTGATAGGCTAAGGATAATCCATATAGCATCACATAAGGGTCCGGTTCTCAAAAGGTGGATGCCACGTGCCTTTGGTAGGTCTACTCCTCGTTTCAGACGATTAACACATGTTGAAATAATAGTGGAAGAGGTGCCAGGAGGCCGTGGTAAACATTAAGAAATACTTTATTGAAAAATCAATAAATAAAGTAGCAATAGACGAATACCTTGCAAAACACTTCTATAGAGCTGGTTATGCTGGAGTAGATATCCAAAGAACACCACTTGGTTCACGTGTAATAATATATGCTGAGAGACCAGCCATAATAATAGGGCGTCGAGGAGCTATAATCAAACAATTAGCTCAAATATTCGAGAAGCACTTTGGATTAGAAAATCCCCAGATAACTGTCACGAATGTTGAAAACCCTGAGCTAAATGCGAGGATCATGGCATTTAGGCTAGCAATGGCATTAGAAAGAGGTTATCATTTCAGGCGTGCGGCTTTTGCGGCTCTAAGAAGAATCATGGCGGCGGGGGCGTTAGGGGCAGAGATAGTAATTAGTGGTAAATTAACTAGCGAGCGCGCTAGGTACGAGAAAATAAGAGCCGGCAGAGTATACAAAGTAGGACAACAAGTAGCAACTATGGTCGATCGTGCAGTTGCTCACGCATTATTGAAACCGGGCATTTACGGTGTTGAAGTAATAATAGTAAAACCAGTAAAACCAGTTGACCAAGTAGTATTCAAGACTCCACCAACTATAGGAGAAGAACAACAACAAACTCAACAAGAGGGCGGGGTGTAGATAGTTGAGTATGAAGATTAGCGAGATAAGAGCTCTATCACCAGAAGAGCGTAAGAAAAAACTGGAAGAACTTAGAACAGAACTTATACGTTTAAGATTACAAGCGGCAACGGGAACTCTTGATAATCCAGGAAAAATTAGGGCAATAAGGAAGACCATAGCACGTATATTAACGGTAATGCGTGAAGAAGAACTAGAAAGACGGAAAGGTAAAAAGTAACGTGAAGCATTCTCCAAGAAATATAGTTTTCCACGAACTAATAGGATTGTATGTGAAAGTATTAAAACACGATGACCCATCTCTTGTTGGTGTAGAAGGAGTTATTGTTGATGAAACTAAGAATACTCTAAAAGTAAGAATTGATAATAAGACTAAAACAATACTTAAAAAGGGGGCTCTACTTCTATTCAAGCTCTCGGATAAAGTAGAAGTCCTCGTAAACGGGGAACAAATATTAGGTCGCCCCGAGGAAAGATTGAAGTCGATTAAGTGGAGGTAGTAGAGATGGGCAAAGCACAACAAGTAAAGAACGTCGGAATACCTGGTGTAAAACCACCTGAGAGAATCTGTAACGATCCTAATTGTCCCTGGCATGGCAATATTAAAGTTAGAGGACTAATACTTGAAGGAATAGTTGTTAGCGATAAGATGAAAAATACTGTTGTTGTACGAAGAGACTATCATTACTATGTTAAAAAGTACCGTAGATATGAGAAAAGACATAGCAAAATACATGCACATAATCCACCATGCATTAACGCAAAGGTAGGTGACCTAGTAATAATAGGTGAGACGAGACCTATATCAAAAACCGTTTCTTTCGTAGTACTAGGGGTTATAGAACGAGGCAAAGAGGTGAAGAAGTAAAATGCCTAAAGGCTCCGCAGCAGCATTCTCAAGAATACGCGTAAACGCGGGTCTACAAGTAGGCTCCTACGTAAAGGTAGCCGATAATAGCGGTGCTAAAGAAGTAATGATTATAGGTGTACCTGGATACAAAGGTAGGCTTAGAAGAATACCCTTTGCTGGCGTAGGAGACTTAGTAATAGTAACAGTGAAAAAGGGGACACCAGAGCTTCGCCGACAAGTAATGAAGGCAATAATAGTTAGACAACGCAGACCTTATCGCAGGAAAGATGGAACATGGATAGCTTTCGAAGACAATGCCGTAGTCATAGTCTCGCCCGATGGAACACCTAAGGGCAGCGAAATCCGCGGTCCAATAGCTAAGGAGGCAGCTGAGCGCTGGCCTAGAATAAGCCAGATAGCATCAATAATAATCTAACAAAGGTGAAACCCATGGTTCTCACACGTTCAAAACAACCAAGAAAGCAGAGATATCATTTATTCAATGCGCCACTTCATGTGAGACAAAAACTTATGACAGCACCCTTATCACCTGAACTAAGAGCTAAAATGGGTGTAAAGAGGCTACCAGTAAGGAAAGGCGACACAGTTAGAATCTTAAGAGGAGACTGGAAAGGCCATGAAGGTAAGGTTGTGAGAGTAAGTTTAAAGAAGATGCGTATATATGTTGAAGGAGCTACTATGAAGAGAGCTGATGGTACACCAAGATACTATCCTATTCATCCGTCTAATGTGATGATAATTAAATTAGACTTATCGGATAAAAGACGTCTAGAAATAATTGAACGTAAACGAGAAGCCCGCGAGAAAATTCTTGAACAAAAGGAGAAAGAAAAGGTTGAAAAACCTAGCACACCACAATCTTCCGAGACTCAGGTGGAAGGAGAAGGGTAGTTAGGTGAGGTTTAAATGGCGCGAATGGGAGGTAAAAAGCACTTAAAACCATATGCAGCACCTGCATGGTGGCCTGTACCCGTAAAGGAGAGGCCTTGGACGGTAAAACCTAGGCCAGGCCCTCATCCTATTGAGCGATCTATTCCACTCCTCATATTAGTTAGAGATGTACTCGGTTACGCGAAGACAGCAAGAGAAGCAAGAAAGATTATATCTGAAGGACATATTAAGATTGATGGAAAAATACGTAGGGATCATAAGTATCCCGTAGGATTAATGGATGTAGTAGAAATAGTTGACACGGGTGAAACGTTTAGGGTTATCCCCTATCCAATAAAGTATTATGTTCTCCACCCCATTAGTAAAGAGGAAGCAGAGATAAAGTTATGTAGAATAGAAAATAAGACAACAGTTAAGGGAGGACATATACAATTAAATCTCCATGACGGGAGAAATATTCTCATCAGAGTAAAAGATCCAACTAATCCCGAAGAGGATACTTTCTCAACTCTTGGTACAGTCAAAATCCGTATACCTAGCCAGGAATTATTAGATTATATTGGATTAGAGGAAGGTGTTATAGCAATAGTAAGTGGTGGAAGAAACGTAGGGCGTGTTGGAAGAGTAGTAAGTATTCATAGAGGTATGAGAAGATTTAGAAGTATAGCGACACTCGAAGATACAAAAGGAGAGAAATTCCAGACAAGCCTTGATTACATATTCGTAATAGGTAAAGAGGAGCCTATGATAAGTCTCCCTGAAGGTGCTTGGAAGTGAGCGAGGTTTTGGATTCACAGACGATTGAGGAAATCTTGAGGAAGTGGAATGAAAATCCTATGTACAAGCCCAGAATAGTCAAGGTAACCGTAAATATAGGTGTAGGTACTTCTGGTGAGCGTTTACAGAAAGCGTACCAAGTACTAGAAATGTTAACTGGGCAAAAACCCGTACCGAGAAAGGCTAAGAGGACAATAAAGGAGTTCGGTATACGCAAAGGAGAAAACATAGCAGTAATGGTTACACTCCGTCGTCAAAAAGCCTTAGAGTTTCTGAAAAAGGCATTGGAGGCTGTTGGCTGGAGGATACCAGCAAAAAGCTTTGATAATTATGGAAATGTAAGCTTTGGCATAAGAGAACATATAACTATTCCTGGAGTAAAATATGACCCCGAAATAGGCATCTTTGGAATGGACGTATCTATAACAATTGAGAGACCCGGATACCGTATCGTTAGAAGACGTAGATGTAGGAAAAAGCATATACCCCGTAGGCATCGTGTTAGTAGAGAGGAAGCAATGATACTACTAGAAAAAGAACTAGGTGTAAGAATAGTACCATAAAGGCGAGGTGGAGTTCATGGGTAAGTATAGGCCTCCGAGAACAAGGTTTTACGGTAAGGGATCTAGAAGATGTAGAAGATGCGGTTCAAGGGATGCCGTTATACAGAAATACGGATTAATGCTATGTAGGCAGTGCTTCCGTGAAATAGCTTCAAGTATAGGCTTTAGAAAGTATAACTAGTTAGGTTGAGAGCCATGGTAATGTTGGATACGCTAGCAAACGCGTTAGCAACAATACAGAACAACGAGATGCGCGGTAGAAAAGAAGTAATAATAATGCCAGCTTCAAAGTTAATAATAAATGTACTAAGGATAATGCAACAAGAAGGATACATAGGTGAATTCGAATACATAGATGATGGTAGATGGGGTAAGGTTAGAGTACAATTACTTGGAAGAATAAACAAGTGTGGTGTAATAAAGCCGAGATTCTCAATCAAATACATGGATCTAGAGAGAATGCCTCACTGGCTACGAAAATATCTTCCTTCAAGAGATATAGGAGTATTAATCCTCTCTACACCAAAGGGAGTCATGACGCATAGAGAAGCAATGCATCAACGCATAGGAGGAGTACTACTCGCCTACGTATACTAATGTTCACCAAGGTGTACTAAACATGGCCAAAATGGTTCACGTAGTAAAAGAAGTAGAGATCCCCGAAGGAGTCCAAGTCACAGTTGAAGGAAAAAAGATAATCGTTGAGGGCCCCAAGGGCAAGGTAGAAAAAGACTTCAGTCATGCGAGAGATGTAGTAATACGTAAGGAAGACAATAAGATAATTGTTGAAACATTCTTTGCTAATAGAAGAAAGAAGGCATTGGTGCCAGCAATAGCCTCTCACATAAATAATATGATTATTGGTGTAACGAAAGGGTTCAGATACAAGTTAAAGATAGTATACTCGCACTTTCCTATTTCCGTAAAGGTTCAAGGTGATAAAGTATTAATTGAAAACTTCTTAGGAGAACGAGCGCCTAGAGTAGCGAAGATCTATGGCAATGTGAAGGTAAGTGTAAAAGGAGACGACGTAATAGTTGAAGGAATCGATATAGAAGAAGTTGGCCAAACTGCTGCAAACATAGAACATGCAACAAAGATCCAAGACTTTGATAGAAGAGTATTCATGGATGGAATATACATCTATGAAAGAGGTGTTATAGAAGAATGAAACCCTCTCTTACACCGGAGGAAAAAAAGTTATTAAAAATAAGAAAAGAACGTAAGAGTAGGAAACCAGTATTCCTTCGATATCTTTGGTGGAAGTTTCCAAAATTCAAAAACCAGTATGCATGGCGAAAGCCTAAAGGCAATGACAACAAGATGCGCTTACACTGGAAAGGTTATCCAGCAGTTGTCAGCATAGGTTATGGTGCTCCAAAAGAGGTACGAGGGCTCCATCCGAGTGGTTTCGAACCAGTAATAGTATACAATGTAAAAGAGTTAGAGAAAATAGACCCTCAGAAACAAGCAATTTATATAGCTCACACGGTAGGATTAAAGAAGCGTCTAGAGATAATAAGGAAAGCACAAGAACTTGGAATAAGAGTACTGAATGGTGGTGAACAGTAATGGACTTGAGCTTGCAGAAAAGATTAGCAGCAGAAATACTGGGTGTAGGCGAATCAAGGATATGGATTGATCCAACGCGATTAGATGATGTAGAAGCGGCAGTAACAAAAGAAGAAGTAAGGAAGCTAATAAAAGATGGCGTAATAACTGTTAAACCTAAGAAGGGTAATAGTAGAGCACGCTGGAAGGAAAGACACGAAAAACGTAGAAAAGGTAGAAGAAGAGGTTACGGTAAGAGAAAGGGAGTAAAGACAGCAAGGCTTTCAAGAAAGGAAGAATGGATGAATAGGATTAGAAAGATAAGGAGGTATTTAAAGTATTTGAGAGATAAGAAAATAATAGACAAGAGAACTTATAGGAGATTATACTTATTGGCCAAGGGAGGTACATTCAAGAATTTAAGTTCCCTTAGGAATTACTTAAAAGAGCATGGAATAGTTAAGAAGTAGTAAATCTGGTGTTATCTTCATGGCCCGTGGACCAAGATATAAGGTGCCTCGTAGGAGAAGAAGAGAAGGGAAGACAAACTACTATAAAAGATACAAGATGATTCTCTCAAGTAAGCCGCGTTTCGTAGTACGTAGGACACTAAATTATGTCATAGTACAACTCGTAGTACCAAAGCCTCAAGGAGACGTAACAGTAGTGGCAGCCCACAGCCGTGAACTAATGAAAAAATATGGTTGGAAAGCTCCAGGAGATAATACTCCAGCAGCATATCTAACGGGCCTTCTCGCCGGGTTGAGGGCATTAAAGAATGGTATAAAGAATGCTATACCAGATATAGGATTGCATAGACCAGTTGCAGGTGCTAGAGTCTTTGCGGCGATAAAGGGAGGAGTAGATGCAGGTTTAGAGATACCACATAGTGACGAGGTCCTCCCATCCGAGGATAGAATTAGAGGAGAGCATATAGCATTGTATGCTAAAAAATTGTCAGCGGAAAACCCTGAATTATATGAACGCCTATTCTCTCGTTACCTCAAAGTGGGTTTAAACCCCGAAAATTTACCCAAACACTTTGAAGAAGTTAAAAACAAAATCATTAACGAGTTTAAAGAGGTGTTATCTAAGTGAGTTATGCTCAGCAAAGCCTTGAGGAATGGGTCCCCAGAACACGTGTGGGTAAACTAGTAAAAGAGGGCAAAATAACTTCATTAAAAGAAATATTTGATAGGAACCTACCTATCCGTGAACCCGAGATCATAGACTACCTATTACCTAACCTCAAACATGAGATACTCGATATAGGCATAGTCCAGAAAATGACAGACGCAGGTCGTATAACCCGGTTCAGAGTAGTAGTTGTCGTAGGAAACTTTGACGGTTATGTGGGAGTAGGCCACGGAAAGGCTAGACAGTTGAGATTTGCCATCGAGAAAGCATTAATTAATGCAAAATTAAACATAATCCCTGTCCGTAGAGGATGTGGTAGCTGGGAGTGTAGTTGTTCCGATCCCCATAGTGTCCCATTTGTAACAATGGGTAAGTCAGGGAGCGTAAGAGTCATAATAAAGCCAGCGCCCAGAGGCACTGGTATAGTTGCAGGAGACGTTGCCAAAGTGGTACTAAAGTATGCTGGTATAAGTGATGCATGGACACAAACCTTTGGAGAAACACGTACAACTATAAACTTCGCTAAGGCGGTATATGAGGCACTGAGAAGAACATATAACTTCGTTGCACCAAACGACTGGCTCCGACAAAAGTAACAACTCCAGCAAATGGTGGTAACATATGACACTATACGCTATAATAAGAATAAGAGGGCAAGCAGACGTTCATCCTAAGGTTGAATCTACATTAAAACTCCTAAGGCTACACAAAAAATTCCATTGTGTATTATACCCAGAAGACTTACCGGGAATAAAGGGAATGCTACACGTAATCAAAGACTGGGCTACATGGGGAGAAATAGATAAGGAAACACTAGTAGAACTTCTAAGAAAACGTGGACGCATACCTGGAAATAAGCCATTAACAGATGAGTATGTAAGAGAAGTATTAGGGCTAAAAGGTGGTATAGAAGAACTAGCTGAAAAACTAATTCGCGGCGAACTACATCTCCATAAACTTGAAGATAAGATAAAACCAGTATTCCGTTTAAAGCCTCCAAGTGGAGGATTCAAGGGAAGCATTAAAAAACCCTATGGCAGTAATGGTGAGCTAGGATACCGTGGACCAGCAATAAATGATCTCTTAAAACGTATGATATAGGTGATCAAAAATGGTCGTAAGACGTAGGAAGAAGAGTAGAAAATTAAGAGGCGCAACGAGAACACATGGGTACGGTAGAATAGGGCAGCACAGAAAATCCGGCTCCAAAGGTGGATTTGGAGCAGCTGGAATGCACAAGCATATGTGGACATGGGTAGTGAAATATGCTCCAACATGGTTCGGCAAACACGGGTTTAATAGACCTCCAGAAATAGTTGCGAAAATTAATGCTGTTAATGTAGGTGTATTAGATGAAATTGCATTAAAAATGAAAAGTGAAGGAACAGCCCTCATAGAAAACGACAAAATAGTAGTAGATGTAACAAAACTAGGATTCAATAAGGTACTAGGTAGAGGGAAAGTCACTCAACCTCTCAAGGTAATAACACCGTGGATATCTGAGAAAGCTAAGGAAAAAATAGAGAAAGCTGGTGGAGAAGTCGTAGTAATATCTTCGGAGAGCTAGTTCTCCTAATACTTTTGAAAAATTGTATAATTACATGGTTATAACGCATCAAGTCTGCATTCTTGTATCTAAACAATATTTATTTTAAAATAAGGTTTAAGTAGTACTGCGTAGTAGGTCTTGCTAGACTATGCTAAAACATCCTTACACTCATTAAGGTGTAATATAGATGAGTCTAGGAATACTCGATATTATGGCGAAGATAGGTGGACGATTACCAACGGTAATGAAACCCAAGCAAACCCAGAGCCTCGGTAAAAGACTTATGTGGACGGGTATAGTATTAGTAGTCTACTTAGTGATGGCACATACACCTCTATACGGAGTCCAACCTGGTGCTGCATCTACAAGCATTCTCGCCCGCCTATATATAATGCAGATAATATTTGCAAGTAATGTAGGCACGTTAATGGAGCTTGGTATAGGCCCTATAGTTACAGCGGGCCTAATAATGCAGATACTAGTTGGTGCAAAATTACTCAAACTTGACTTGTCTAACATAGAGGATAGGAAGAAGTTTACTGAAGCACAAAAAGTTCTAGCATTACTAGTAGGCTTGCTTGAGGCGTCACTGCTCACTTTATCATGGCATTGGAATCCCGCTATGAGACTAGTAGTGCCATGGTATGTTAAACTAATAGTTATCCTACAGCTATTGGCTTCAGTATATATCGTTATGTTGTTGGACGAGATGATACAGAAAGGCTGGGGGCTGGGTAGTGGTGTCAGCTTGTTCATACTGGCTGGTGTTACCTCAAGAGTATTCTGGTGGATCTTCAGCCCACTACCACTCGCATCCATGAGCAAAGAGCTTGGATTAACATTTACTGGTATAAACTTATCGGCGCCGCTAGGGTTTATCCCCTACGTTGTATGGAGCATTATGAACGGCTATAGTTTTGATCAAATAGTGCTACGTTACGCAAGGTATACGACACCGCAGTCAGCTGCACCACAATATATGCAACTTCCCGATCTTGTAGGATTTACTGCAACCATAGGCTTGATAATACTGCTAATATACTTGGAGGGTATGAAGGTAGAGATCCCTGTAACATCACAGAGGATGAGAGGAATAAGAA
Source organism: Desulfurococcales archaeon (assembly GCA_027030065.1). Lineage (GTDB taxonomy): Archaea > Thermoproteota > Thermoprotei_A > Sulfolobales > WANQ01 > JALWGO01. Next base: position 12,685 of record JALVFK010000231.1, read on the forward strand.
CAAGAGTTCCTCTAAAGTTCCTATACGTAACTAACATACCAATACTGCTTGTAGGTATCCTCTACTCTGACCTACAGTTATTCCTATACATTACTGCTAGTGTAGGAGGAAGCGGGATAGCGCAAGCATTGGACATCGTATTAAGGTATATGAGGTCGCCTCTAGGTCCATTAGAACTAGTAGTTGATCCTCTACGCGTACTAATATATAGTGTAATATGGGGAGGCTTAGCTATCTTGTTCGGTCTTCTATGGGTTGAAATAGCTGGCCTAAGCCCAGCACAACAAGCAGAGAACCTAATAAAATCAGGTCTTGAAATACCCGGTGTAAGACGGAATCCAAGGATTCTTGAGCGCATGCTCGCCAAATACATATACCCTCTAACAATACTAAGCTCACTGATAGTAGCTTCAATAGCAATAATAGCAAATATCCTCGGGGCATACGGTAGCGGAACCGGATTGCTACTGGCCGTAGGTATAATATACCAGTACTACATGATGATAGCGTATGAGAGAACCTTAGAAGCATACCCGATGTTAAAGAAACTATTAGGAGAGGAGTAATGATGAAACTCCGCCACCCATTTATTGTTGCAATAGCTCTCGGAGTACCTGGTGTAGGTAAAACAACTGTTCTAAGAAAGTTAGTAGAATTAGCGGAAAAAGAGGGAGTAAAGGTAAGGGTAGTAAATCTAGGAGACTATATGTTAAAGGAAGCATTGAAACGTGGGTACGTTGATCAGCGCGACAAGATAAGATACTTAAAGCTTAGACAACAATTAGAGCTGCAAATACATGCAGCAAATGCTATAATAGCAGAGGCTTCTAAGACATTAGAAGAAGGAGACATTCTGATAATAGATACGCATGCTGTAATAAAAACAAGTATAGGGTTCTGGACTGGTATACCTAAGATACTAATGGAGACATTTAAGCCCGATATACTTATAGTAATTGAAGCATCAGTAGGGGAAGTACTTTCGCGTCAACAACGTGATACAAGTAGGTATAGAAAAGACATATCGAAACCAGAAATAGTGAAAAGCCTAATGGATCAGACAAGGACACTAGCTTTTGCAGCAGCCCTCACGACATCAAGCTTGGTGAAAATAGTTGAAAATAAAGAGGGTAAAATCGAGGAGACTGCTAGAACAATATTGGAGGCTTTGAAGGGGCTCATGTAGATGCCCGGTTTAGCTATATTATTCATAACATTCTTTACAATAATTATAGGTTTAATAGCTGGTAGAATTGTAAGGATGCTTTTAAAACCAGTTAGTATTAATAAGGCCATAGATAGACTTCGTGAATTAGAAAGACAGATAAAAAAGATACAATCAATGAGGGAACCCGAGAAAGCGGCTAAAAGGCTTAGAATGCTTAATGCAGAATACAAGAGATACCGTTCGATAATATCTAAAGCATTGTTTCTCCGAGCAATGATTGTTTTCGCAGCCTTCATGTTTGCGTCCATTATAATGTTAGTGAAGATACCGATTGCTAAAATACCGGTCTTCTATCCTCTAGTAGTTTACATAGCAGAAGTAAATACTGGTTCTGGTACCATAGAAGTTGGTATAACATCATCGTCATATATAGTGTTCCTTGCTTTCATCCTAATATTACCCCTAATACAGAAACTATCTGGTATCAAGAATATAGAGCGTTAATAAAATAAACCAGGCACCCAATAATAGCACCCCAGGCAAATATCTATACCTAGCTAAGTAGCGCTGCGGTGATATTATGGTGCGTCCAGCCCTAAGGTCCAGGTCGCTTAGAAGAGTAAAAACTAGGACACCCGGTGGGAGGACAATAGTTAGATACGAGAAAAGAAAGCCTAACGCGGCAAGATGCGCCATATGTGGTAGAGTATTAAATGGTGTTCCAAGACTTAGACCTGTGGACTTGAGAAAACTCCCAAAGACCGCGAGAAGACCCGAAAGACCCTATGGAGGATACCTGTGTCCCCAGTGTCTTGCTAGATTATTAAAGGATGCCGCGAGAAGTATGAGCGGGGTCTAATTGAATAGAGAAAAGAAAAACATAATAATAGCAATAAGTGGTCCTGCTGGAAGCGGTAAGACAACATACGCAAAAATTCTAGCTAAAAAATACGGCTTACGGTATTTTTCTGCTGGAAGTATTTTTCGTGAGATAGCTAAGAGTAGAGGACTAACACTTGAAGAGCTAAGCAGAATAGCGGAGAAGGATCCTTCAATAGACCTAGAAATAGATAAGAGGACACTAGAAGAAGCAAGTAAAGGCAATGTTGTAGTCGAGGGGCATCTTGTCGCATGGGTTGTAAAGGATATAGCAGATGTGAAAATATATGTTAAAGCTCCCTTACTTGAGAGAGTAAAACGCATAGCTCTACGCGAGAATAGATCCATAGAAGAGGTACTACATGAGACTGTTAATAGGGAGAACAGCCAACGTAGGAGATTCTATGAATACTACGGTATAGATACACGTGACTTAAGCATATTTGATCTAGTAATAGATACATCGAGACTAAGTATAAATGATGTAATAGAACTAATTGAGAACTTCGTGAAAAGAATACTTTCCTCTAGTAAGGAGTAGTATTCTGAGTAAAATTTATCTAGCATGAATTCTTAGAGCAAGCAAGGCTGATTAAATAGAAGCCTAGGTGAACCATTATGCCAGCAATCGAAGTAGGGAGAATATGCGTAAAAATAGCTGGTAGGGAAGCTGGTAGGAAATGTGTAATAGTAGACATAATTGATGAAAACTTCGTACTAATAACTGGTCCGAAAGAAATAAGTGGAGTAAAAAGGCGTAGAGCCAATATAAACCACATAGAACCCTTAGATAAAAAGATAGAAATAAATAAGGGAGCATCAGATAGCGAAGTAATAGAAGCTCTCAAAAATGCGGGGCTAATAGAATTTATGAAGGAACCAGTAAAACCCGAGATAAAACCCATATAGATAACTCTAACAGTTAGATTCTTTTAACTCTTAAGAATAATCCAAGAAAATCACTTTATATTCAAGTAATACCATATATAATCTATAGAAAACAAACACGGTGTAACTCCAATGGAGTATAAGAGCGGCTTAGATTTTATCAAAAAACTAGATGAATACGGCGATGTGAAGGCTAACTGGATAGTAAAAGTAAAAGAAGATACAAACCCTAATTACGGGAGCTTCCCCTGGAAACGTGAGATAAAAGAACATATCCGAAACGGAGTAATAAACCTGGACAAACCGCCAGGACCGACAAGTCACGAAGTAGTAGCCTGGATAAAACGGATGTTAGGATTAAACAAGGCCGGACATGGGGGTACCCTAGAACCCCACGTGTAAAACACGTGGGGTGGGGAGACCCCAAGGTAACTGGCGTTCTACCAGTAGCCCTGGAAAATGCCACAAAAGTTATCGGAAACATAGTGCATTCTGGTAAGGAGTATGTATGTGTAATGCAACTCCATAGTGAAGTATCTGAAGACAAGTTAAGAAAAGTCCTCAACGAATTCGTTGGCAAAATATATCAGAAACCACCATTAAGATCGAGCGTAAAGCGGACCATACGTGTAAAGACAATATACTATATAGAATTGTTAGAGTACATAGGAAAATACGCATTATTGAGAATAGGCTGTGAAGCCGGAACATATATGAGAAAGCTATGCCATGATGTAGGCGAGGTTCTGGGAGTAGGGGCACACATGAGGGAATTAAGGAGAACACGTACTGGTCCTTTCAAAGAAGATGAGACACTAGTCACTATGCAGCAGCTATCTGAAGCTATTTACGAGTGGCGTAGTAGTGGAAGCGAAAAATTGCTTAGAAAAACTATTCTTCCAATGGAATATATTGTAAGTCATATGTCTAAGATCATTATACGTGACTCAGCTGTAGACTCGATAGCACATGGTGCAGATCTAGCAGTACCTGGTATAGTTATGTTGCACGATAATATAAGGAGGGGAGACAAGGTTGCATTAATGACTCTAAAAGGAGAACTAGTGGCATTAGGGAAAGCATTAATGAGCAGTAAGGAGATAGAGGAAGCATCAAAAGGCATAGCCGTTAAGACAATAAGAGTAGTAATGTCTCCAGGCGTTTATCCGAAAAAATGGAAAACTAGGTCAAAACAATAATGTCAAACCACTATTACTCAAAAAGACCGAGTACACCTAGGAGGAGAACAGTTATATCAGATATAATACGAGGAATACCAATAGAATTAATCACGGAACCTGGAGTGTTTTCGCCCAAAAGAATAGACCCTGGTACAAGACTCCTAATAGAAAACCTAGACATACCCGAAAAGGGAACAGCACTAGATATGGGCTGCGGCTACGGTGTAATAGGGATAATATTAGCGAAGATAAACCCCGCGCTAAAAGTGTACCTTGTGGATATTAATAAGCGGGCCATAGAATTGGCGAAAATCAATGCAAAGATAAATAAAGTACAAGATAGAGTGATAGTCCTCCAAGGAAACCTATACGAACCAGTGAGAGATAAAAAATTCAATTTAATAGCATCAAATCCCCCCATATCAGCAGGATTAAAAATAGTTGGAAAAATAGTTGAAGAAGCAAAAAACCATCTAGTAGAAAAAGGTATAATAGAAATAGTCTTAAGAAAAGGAGTAAACACTATATCATCGCTAATGGAGAAAACATATGGTAACGTTGAAATAGTAGCACGTAAATCTGGCTACAAAGTACTGAAAAGCATTAAATATTAAATCCCACGGAAACAACAAAAAGAACCCGGACTAAGTGCCGGGGTGCCCGAGCGGACCAAGGGGCTGGCCTTGAGAGCCAGTGCCCCGAGCGGGGCGCGCGGGTTCGAATCCCGCCCCCGGCGCCACTTTTCTCAACACCTTTCTTCTATGGAAACATGTATCACTTCTAATAGCCAATTAAATTCATCGTATTCGAAAATAAGATATTCATGGGATTTATCATTATATTAGAAATTCTAACTTTATACTTAGAAATATCCGTTAAGCTAGATTAGATAATCTTGATAGAAAAGTTTTTAATACTAGCTTTTTACACATATATCTCGAAGATTTGAGTACGAGGTTTTAGAAAAATGCCCGGTCAAATACCCTTAATAGGCGAAAAATTCCCCGAAATGACCGTAATGACAACACATGGTCCTAAGAAACTACCAGACGACTACAAGGGCAAATGGTTCGTACTATTTAGCCATCCAGCAGACTTTACTCCAGTATGTACAACAGAGTTCGTAGCTTTTGCCAAGAGATACGAGGACTTTAAGAAACTAAACACAGAGCTAATAGGCTTAAGCGTAGACAGTACGTTCAGCCATATTAAGTGGATCGAGTGGATCAAAGAAAAACTAGGCGTTGAAATACCGTTCCCAATAATCGCTGACCCACAAGGAAATGTGGCACGTAAACTAGGAATGCTTCACGCTGAGTCAGCTACACACACAGTGAGAGCAGTCTTCATAGTCGACGACAAGGGGGTCATAAGAACAATATTGTATTATCCATTAAACGTTGGAAGGCTAATAGACGAAATTCTAAGAGTTGTAAAAGCATTACAACTAACAGACAAGTATGGTAGAGCTATACCAGCCAATTGGCCCAACAACGAGATAATAGGTGAGGCAGTAATAGTCCCACCCGCAGCAACAATATCTGAGGCTGAAGAGCGCTTGAAGAAATACAAGTGCTATGACTGGTGGTTCTGCTACGAAGAAGTAGTGCCGAAAGAGGACATAGAACAAGTAAGAAAATTCTTAGAGAGAGCTTCGAAACCAGCAAAGTAATTATTCCTAACAACACTCTTTTTATAAAGATACATTTTTTAGCTAAGCATTATTATTTAAACCAAGCTATAACTATATAATTCAATTTTCTCTCATAGATTATCCTGGGAGAAAACATATGGTGAAAACACTAATTAAGGAAGTAGCAGAAAACTTATATCTATTAAGATTAGATGATGATGAAATAAAGTATTTTGAAGCTCTATGGCATATTCCGGAAGGTATAACTTATAATGCCTATCTATATCTTGGTCCAAATGCCCGTATCCTATTCGATACGTGGAAAATAGGTTTTAGCTCACTTTTCATAGAGACGCTTAGAAGTCTAGTTGAGCCTAAAGATATTGATGCTATAATTGTTCATCACATGGAACCGGATCATAGTGGTGCATTAAAGTCACTAGTAGAGTTGAACCCTGACATCAAAGTCTTCGGTCACCCATTAGTTAAGAACATGATTGAATCATTCTATGGGATAAAGAATATTGTTTTTAGACCAGTACGAGATTTAGAAGAGATAAATATAGAGGATACAAGGTTGAAATTTATTTATACGCCGTGGCTTCACTGGCCAGAGACTATTATGAGCTACTTATATAGTACTAAGACATTGTTTACTGGTGATGTCTTCGGAGCTTTCTCTATACCTTCCTCAGTATTTGGCGAAGAACTTACACAAGATTACATTAACTTTATGCGTAAATACTTTGTAGACGTTATAGGATACTATAGACAACATGTTGAGAAAAGCATTAAGAAAATACTAGACTTGAGGCTTGGCATAGAGCTAGTAGCACCTCTTCACGGGGCTCTCTGGAAAGATATAGAAAGGATAGCTGAGTATTATATTAAATGGGGGCGTGGTGAAGGAGTAGAAAATAAAGTAACAGTAATATATAGTTCAATGTACGGATTTGTTGAAAAAGCGATACAGTTCGTTGTAGAATTACTACAATCACACAATGTTGACGTGGTAGTATACAAGATAACAGATAATTATAGAAGTGAGATTAGCGATATATTGAGTGATGCAATAGATTCATCAGCTATAGTATTGGGTGCAGCAACATATGAGGCTGGAGTATTCCCCTATATGGAGTTCATTATAAACCAGTTAGCTAAGAAGGTTAATTCTCCTAAACCAGTAATAATAATATCATCCTATGGTTGGGGTGGAGTTGCTGGTAGATTCATTGGTAATATGTTATCTAAAACTAAGTTTAAAGTATTAAGGATTATTGAATACAAGGGTATGTTAACTGAAAACACGTTGAAAGACATAAGGAGTGTAGTAAGCGAGCTTTTAAAACATGTGAAGACATAGAATTATCGTTTAGGGAAGACTACTATTGAATAATAATAATTCAAGTACTACTATAATAGAGTATGCCAAGAAGTCGCTATTAGACGAGCTACATGCTGCTGCCGTTTACAGTAGGCTAGAACGTCTGTTTAAAGACAAACAAGTAAAGGAAAAACTTAGGAAAATGGCGCAAATGGAAGCTAGACATGCAGAATTCTGGTTATCTTTTCTTAAGAGAAGAGGAATCGATATAAGTAATATAAAGGTAAATAAGTTAAAGTTATCATTAGAGCTAGTTCTCTATAGGATACTTGGCATTGCATTATCATTAAAGTTAATGGAGGCAGGGGAACGAGAGGCTACAAAAATCTATGCCTTAATGCTTGAGAGCAATGAACTATCTGATGAGGAGAAGGAAAGACTTCGCGAAATATTAAAAGATGAATTACTACACGAACAAGAACTCGCTGAAGAAGAGGAAAGATTCAAGGATCTAGTAGATCATATAAGAGATGCTGTCTTGGGCATGAGCGACGGATTAGTTGAAGTCTTATCAGTTGCTGCTGGCTTAGCAGGAGCTTATGGAGACCCATTAAATGTTGCATTGGGTGGCACCATTGTAGGTATTGCAGGGGCTCTCTCAATGGGTATAGGGGCGTTTACTAGTGTTAGAGCTCAAAAGCAAGTCCGTTTAGGCTTACTTTCTAGAATAAAGATAGCAGTTAACTATGTTGCACATGCACTATATTCTAGAGTAGTAGGATATATGTCCAAGAAGGGATTTTCTAGGCAAACTTCGGAGAGTATAGCTAAGGAAGCTCTACGTAATAAGGAGCTTTTAGCTAGAATAATAGCTGAGGAAGAATATGGGTTAAGGGAAGAAAAATTAGAGAGTCCGGGAAAGGCTGGGTTGTATACTGGGTTATTCTATATAGTTGGGGCTATAGTTCCATTAACACCGTATTACATGAGGCTACCTATACTTCTCTCTCTACCATTATCGTTTAGTATAGCTGCACTAATGCTTGCTATGATGGGATTTGTTATTGCAGTAGCCGCTGAAATAGGTATTAAGAAGAAGGCATTAGAACTAGTATTAGCAGGACTCGGTTCCGCAACACTAACGTTTCTCATAGGTAAACTAGCATCGTGGCTTCTGGGCATAGAAGTTGGTTAGGCTAGAATTATTCTTTTAGTACATCGAGTATAACTGCTGGGCAAACTCTTTTTACGCCATCCATTTTTGATATCTCGTCGTGGATTTTTGCAAGTTCTCTGCTATCTCTTGCCCATATGGTAGCCATTATACCATGATCACCTGAAGTTAGTGCTAGGAATTTAACATATTCTTTGCTCTTCAATTCGTCTAGTACTGTAAATAATTGTTCGGGGGCAACATCGATCCCAGTTATTGATATAGCTGTATATCCCAGTTTCTTTGGGTCAACTACAATAGTGTATTTCCTAATAACACCTAGTTGCTCTAGCTTGCGGATACGTTTTAAGACAGCGACATCACTTATTCCAAGCTGCCTAGCTATATCTGTATATGATGTCCTCGCATTTTCCCTTAGTATTTCTATAATCCTTAAATCTTTTTCATCAAGCATCATGGTTTCATGCACCGTTCATGTTGATTCTTCGGCTATGTTTAAGTTGTTCTGTATTTTCTTCAAAAACGTATTTATATTGTCTACACGGAAGATACCAATTCTTCTATCGTCTCTAGGATCTTCTGGTTCGATAACATCTACTATTTCAGCTTTTACACCTAAATCTTCTAGAACGTATTTGAAGTCTTCAATCCAATCATACAAGCCGCATGTTTCACAGTAGCTTCCACTAAACTCTATGTACAATATGTTATCTTTTATATCTATAAGTCTAGCTATGGCTTCTGGTGCTCTAATTCTATTATAATCCTCTAGAGCTCTTCTTGCAATTCTTTTTAGCTCATTGCTTGAGATACGATACTTGTTTGGCATAGTGTGATCACCTTAATAAAAAAGTTTAAAAACATATATCGTTGTGGAACAAGGCTATTCTACTTTTATTTCCTTTCTACTCTCCCATACTCCATGTAGATTACAATATCCGAGTGCATAGATGACGCTATTTTTCTTTATCTTTAGCGTTAATTCTACCTTTGGCTCACTATAAACTGGTGTTAGATCGATTGACGCTACTAGTATTGGATTAAACTTTCTTCCCTCCTCATAGAGATATACTTCTATTTTCCTTATTGAGTGTTCAACAGTATTTGGATGAGGTCCTACACTTATCCTTACTGTAAATGGTTCATCCGCCTTCACAGTATTTGGAGCTTCTATTTTCGGTGTATGTGATTCAACCTTACTAATAGCCTCGCCGGAGGCTGTTTCCGGTGTATAGATAAGTTCTCCGAAGCGTTTCATGTTTTCTCCCTATGTTTTATATTTGAAAGGCTAAATATAAACTTTTAGTATCTATATCTATTTAGTTAGTATATCTAACCGTAAATGTTTTCATAATATAACGGGTAAATCCTCGTTAACCAAATATACATGTTGTTTAAGAGGGCTATAAACAATATTTATAGCTTTCACTATTACGCCTTCTCCTACAGCCTCTTTGAGAAGTTGTGCTATAATAGGATCTGCATTCTTATTAGGAGTAAAGTACTTGACATAGGGGAGAGCGGCTATAAATACTATAAGACCTAATCCTCCTTGCCGGGTATGATTTATCAACTCTTTAATATGTCTACGCCCTCTAAGAGATGGACAGTCAGGATACATAGCGTACTCTCTATTACCACGTAGAACTGCGCTCTTTAGCTCAACATAGATCATCCTCTTACTGCATCTTATTAGATAGTCCAGAACTGATTTCCCTAGTTTTGGTGCGCGTTTTATAATAGAACAATTACCTAGCCAAGATAACATTTTCTTTTCTACAAGTATTCTAAAAACTTTCTCCTGTATTCTAGTATCTATTAATGCGGCTAAGTCGTCTTCCTTAACTGCAAATAATCTATATTTGGTCTTTGCTCCTTTACTTTCCATACAGTATCCAATTCTATTAGTTGTTAATATTTCTGTTAGTCTTCCAGTATTATTTATATAGGCTCTTTCCCTACTACCGTTTACGAGGACTTCTACTACAAACCTATTTTCTCGTCTCAAAATATTACATACAGTAGTATATGGTATGCTGGTAACTTCTTGCATAAAGTAGTTAACCTCTTTTCCCCCATTGAATACGGCATTATAGTTGTGTGTCATTAAGGTTTAAATATAGTATTTATTATTCCCTAAACAGCTAGTATTAGGAGACAGTGGCGATAATTAGGTGCTTGCACGTGTCTACGCCGGAGTTCAAGTATATTGTTAGAATAGCTGGTACAGACATCGATGGCAGATTAAAGGTAGCTTATGGTCTCTCCGAAATTAAAGGTGTAGGATACAATCTAGCGCTTGCTATGTGTCGTCTACTAGGCATAGACCCGGAGAAACGTATAGGCTTCCTAACAGATGCCGAAATAAGAAAAATAGAAAATGCTCTCTCAGATCCAACCAAGATAGGCTTGCCTGGTTGGATGCTAAATAGACGAAAAGACTATGATACGGGGAATGACCGTCACTTGATAGGAGCAGATCTAATATTTGTTGTTAGACAAGACATTGAGCGAGAAAAGAAAATAAAGAGCTGGAGAGGTATAAGACACGCATTGGGACTAAAAGTCCGTGGACAGAGAACTGCTACAACGGGTCGTACAGGTATAACTGTTGGTGTAAAGAGGAGAAGAAAGTAGTCTTGGTGTAAGCTATGGGAGATCCACGCAAACCTCGTAAAACCTGGGAAGGTCCGAGACATCCGTGGAAGAAAGATAGGCTAATGGAGGAAATGGAGCTCTTAGGAAAATACGGTCTTAGAAATAAGAGAGAAATCTGGAAGGCCAAGACACTATTAAAACGTATACGTCACCGTGCACGCTCACTACTAGCCCTTCC